>CAZEMU010000123.1:2235-11816 GCA_964513315.1 uncultured Acidimicrobiaceae bacterium
GTTCGTCGGGATCGCCCTTGCGCAGGAAATAGGCGTGGAGCGAGTGGGCGAGCTTCGGTTCTTCGACCGTGGCCAACGCCACCGACAATGCCTGGGCCAAGAAGTGACCGCCGTAGATGCCAATCACGCCGTACGGATTCGCGTCGCCGACGAAGACCAACGGGTCCTCGGTTGGGCGCGGCGTCATGACATCGATCAGAGATCGACCCGCGTGCGGGCTGACGACAGGTTCGAACGCAGTAGTCACAGATCAGCCAACCAGCCCAAACGGGCGAGCTGTGGCGACGAGATCGGCGATCAGCTGCCGACAGCCGAGGCGAGGCTCGGGATGTCGACGTCGCTGAAGTGGGTGACCATCGCTGGGTAGACGCCGAACGCAACGGTCGTGACCGCCGTGATCGCCAAGGTCGCCTGGAGGGCGAACGGGATGTTGATCGGCGAGGTCTCGAACTCTTCGGGGGCGTCTTCGAACCACATGCGGGAAGCGAGCTTGCCGTAGTAGCCGAATGCGATCACAGTATTGACCGCAGCGAAGCCGGCCAGCAGGTAGCCCCACCAGTTGCCCGCTTCGATGAGTGCGGTGAACACGCCGAACTTGGCGTACCAACCGCCGAGCGGCGGGATGCCAGCGAGCGATGCCAGGAACAGCGTCATGACGACGGCGAGCGCTGGCGACCACTGGAAGAGGCCGTTGAACGAGGTGACTTCGGCGCTCTTGGTGCGGCGAGCGACGGTGAGGATGATCGCGAACGCACCCAGGTTCATGGCTGCGTAGATGATCAGATACGTCACGACCGCAGAGACCGACCGCTGGGCGACGTCGAGGCCTTCACCGGCAACGGCCAGTGCGGCCAGCATGAAGCCAGCCTGGGCGACACCGGAGTACGCCATCAGGCGGATGATGTTGTCCTGGCGCAGGGCGCTGAGATTGCCGATCGTCATCGACAGTGCCGCGAGGATCCAGAGCGCTGGGGCGTACACGTCGCTGCGGTCCCAGAAGCCGACAAAGATCAGGTTCATGAGGGCGACGAAACCAGCGCCCTTGGCGGCGACCGCCAAGAAGGCCGTGACGGGAGTGGGTGCACCTTCGTAGGTGTCAGGTGCCCACAGGTGGAACGGAACCGACGAGACCTTGAAGGCGAAGCCGACGATGACCAACACGATGCCGAGGCTGATCAGCGCCGTGGAGCCCGGGCCAGCAACGGCTTCGTTGATGTCCTTGAGGATGGTCGAGCCAGCGACACCGAACAGCAGCGACATGCCGTAGAGCATGAGCGCCGAAGCGAACACGCCGTTCAGGTAGTACTTGAGGCCGGCCTCGTTCGAGCGCAGGTCACGCTTGCGCCAGGTCGCCATCAGGTAGGCGGGGATCGAGAGCAGTTCGAGGGCGACGAACACGGTCACGAGGTCACGGGCCGAAGCCATGACCATCATGCCGAGCACCGACGACAGCAACATGCCGTAGTACTCGCTCTCCCAGTAGTCGCCTTCGGCGATGTAGTTCGACGACATCAGCACGATCAGGTACGCGATGACGACGAAGAGGGCCTTGAGGATCAGCGAGTAGCCGTCAACGACATAGACCTCGCTGAGCGACGAGTTGACCGTGTCGGTAAATGCATACCGGGGGTTCGATGCGGTGCCGTCGACGGCGAGCGTGATGATCGGAATGAGCACGACGAGCAGGCCAAGGCCTGCAACGGTCGGCGAGATCGCCTTGCCGCGCTCGAGGAAGATGACGTCGATCAGCGTGACGATCGCGCCCACGGCGAGCAACGTCAGCTCGGGCGCGAGCGCGTGCCAGTCGATGTCAGGCCGGACGAATTCTCCGGCAAAGGCGAGAAGCGGGCTCACTGGTCAGTCCTTCCGATCCGCAGGCTCAGTTGCCTGCGGCCGTGCCAGCGGCGTCGCGCATGGCGTCGAAGCACTGGGTCGCAGCGTTGCCGGCCATGTCGAGGCAGCCACCGGCGGTGCCGGCGATGCCTTCGACCTGCAGCGACTTGATAACGGCAGGGTCGGTCAGGTCGAAGATCAGGTTCGGGTAGAAGCCGAAGACGACGATCAGAACGAGGAACGGCAGCCAGGCCACCCACTCGTAGGTGGTGACATCGTGGATGTGCGGATCGTTTTCGAATTCGGCGCTTGGCGTACCGAAGGCCGTCTTCTGGAGCATCCAGAGCAGGTAGCCGGCGGCGAGGACCGTACCGAGGGCGGCAACGACCATGTAGCCGCGCCAGGTGGCCTCGGGCAGGATCTCGGCTGGGCTGTAGGCGGCGAGGATGGCGGGGAACTCACCCCAGAATCCGGCGAGGCCGGGAAGACCGAGCGATGCCATGGCGGAGAAGCCAAGGATCCAGCCCATTTTCGGTGCCTGCACGAGCAGGCCGCCGAGGCGGTCCATGTCGAGCGTGTGGTAGCGGTCCTTGACCGAACCAGCGACGAAGAAGAGCATGCCGGTGATGAGACCGTGAGCGACCATGCCGAAGACGGCGGCGTTGATGCCGAAGTCGGTCAGGGTCGAGATGCCGAGCATCACGAAGCCCATGTGGGCAACCGAGGAGAAGGCGATGAGTCGCTTCATGTCGGACTGGGCCAGACAGCCGAGCGCTCCGTAGATGATGCCGATGACGGCGAGCAGACCGATGACCGGTGCCCACGCGGCAGCAGCTTCGGGGAGGAACGGGATGGCGATGCGAACGAAGCCATAGGTACCGAGCTTCAGGAGCACGGCGGCCAGGATGACCGAACCAACGGTCGGCGCCTGGGTGTGGGCATCGGGCAGCCAGGTGTGGAACGGGAACATCGGCACCTTGACGCCGAAGCCGACGAACATGCCGCCGAAGATCCAGAGCTGGGCGTTGCGGCTGATGACCGAGGTCGCACCGCTTGAAAGCGCCCGCATGTCGAACGTGTTGTTCTCGGTGAATTCGGTTGCGGACTGGGCGACGGTGCCGTCGGCCAGGAAGAACACGGCCAAGAAGCTGATCAGCATGAGTGCCGAGCCGAACAGCGTGTAGAGGAAGAACTTGAGCGAGGCGTAACGGCGGTCGTCGCCACCCCAAACACCGATCAGGAAGAACATCGGCAAGAGCACAACTTCGAAGAAGACGAAGAACAGGATCAGGTCCTGGGCGATGAACGAGCCGAGCATGCCGGTCTCGAGGACCAGGATCAGGGCCAGGAACGTCTTGGGGTTGTGCGGTTCAGGGAAGTGCCCGAACGAGTAGATGATGCAGAGCGGGACAACACCGAGCGTCAAGATCAGCAGCGGCAGCGACATGCCGTCGATACCGACGATGAAGCGGCTGTTGATGACGCTGATCCAGTCCTTGTCGACCGTGAACTGCAGTTCAGCAGCGTTGCCGTAGTCGAACCGTCCGAGCAGGACGACACCGAGCGCAGCGGCGACAAGCGTCGTGCCGAGTGCGATTGCCTTGAGCATGGCCTCTTCGGCCTTGGGCACCAGCAGCATCACAAGTGCACCCGCTAGCGGGATGAACGTGATGAGGCTGAGCAGCCAACTATCGAAACTCATTGTTGTAAACCCTCAGATGACGATGATCAGCAGGCCAGCGAGAAGCGTGGCACCTGCGAACATGACGGTTGCGTATTGCTGGACTTTGCCGGTCGACCAGCGACGGAGTTCGTCGCCGGCGCCGGAGGAACCTGTACCGGCTGCGTTGACCGTGCCGTCGATGACGCCCTGGTCGATGTAGCGGTAGACGAAGTTCGCGGACTTGACGGAGGTTTCACCGATCGTGTCGACGGTGCCGTCGATGAGGTTCTCGTGGCTCCAGTTGGCGGCCCATGCGAGGCGGCCCTTGACGAAGCTGGCGACGCCGACACCGGTGCGGAGCGCAAGGCTCACGATGGTGAACACGGTGGCGCCGAGGACGAGGCCCCAGATCAGTGATGGCCAGAACGGCTGGTTGAGGCCGTTGTCGAGGCTGAACCCGAGGGTGAGACCGGCAGCAGCACCGAAGATGGTGGCCATGGCCGTTGCACCGGCTGCGCCGACAGGAGCGCCGCCGTCGTAGATGTGGTCCAGGTAGTACCGGTTCTTGAGCATCGTGTGCCCGGCCTTGGCCAGGGTGAAGCGCTCGGTCGGACCGTTGACGAGCTCGGTGGCTGCCGGGCTCTGGCCGTTGACCTTGACGAAGTAATAGAAGTACGACGCACCGGCGGCCAGCAGCACGAGTGCGGTGGCGAAGATGGCCAACGACCAGCTCGGAATCGCGTGGCTGATCTTGGGGAAGTACGGCACGCCTGCAGGCTCGACGAAGTGCTCGAACCGGGTCGTGATCGATGACGGCAGACCAAGGAAGCCCTTGGGCAGGTTCATCAGACCCGAGACGACGGCCAGACCAGCGAGGATGCGCAGCGGCCACAGGATCCGGGGACCGGACTCGTGCGGGTCGCCATGGTGACCGTGATCATCATGGGCGTCGTGCGCGTCGACCGCCGCATGGGCGTGGTCGTCAGCATGGTCATCGGCGTGCGCGTGATCGTCGTCGTGATGACCGCCTCGGAACTCGCCGAAGAAGGTCAGGTAGATCGCACGGGTCATGTAGGCCGCGGTGAGACCCGAGGTGATGAGGCCCATGATCAGCATGACGGTGTAGGCACCGTTGCCGCCGGTGGTGCCGCCGGTGAAGAAGCCCCAGCCGCCGGTGCCGACGAGCACTTCGTCCTTGGACCAGAAACCAGCGAGCGGTGGCACACCGGCCAGAGCGATCGAGCCGATCAGGAACATCTTGTAGGTGGTCGGCATGAACTTGCGCATGCCGCCCATGTCCTTCTTCATGTTGAAGCTGTGCACCGCGTGGCTGACCGAGCCAGCACCGAGGAACAGCAGCGCCTTGAAGAAGGCGTGCGTGGTGAGGTGGAAGACCGCAGCCGTCCAGGCACCAACGCCGAGTGCGAGAGCCATGTAGCCGAGCTGGCTGATCGTCGAATAGGCGAGCACCGCTTTGATGTCGTCTTGGACGAACGCCATCGATGCGCCGACGAGCGTCGTGATTGCACCGACCAGCGCCAGGGCGTTGAGCGAGCTTCCCGAGATCGACAGGCCTTCGAAGAAGACCGGGTACAGGCGAGCGACCAAGTAGATACCGGCGACAACCATGGTTGCCGCGTGGATCAGCGCCGACACGGGTGTGGGGCCGGCCATGGCGTCGGGCAGCCATGTGTGCAGGAAGAACTGGCCCGACTTCGACATGACCGCAGCGATCAGGCACAGCGACGAGATCAACAGCAGAGTGTGGCTCGTCACGCCATCGGCGGCTGCGGTGTTGATGTCGATGATTCCCCACTTCTCATTCGAAGCGAAGAACAACACGATCATGCCGATGAGCAGGCCCATATCGCCGACACGGTTCGTGAGGAACGCCTTGAGGGCGGCATCGGAGTTCTTTTGTTCTTCCCACCAGTGACCGATGAGCGCAAAGGAACAGACGCCCACAAGCTCCCAACCGACGATCATCTGCAGCACGTTCTCGGACACCACGTAGAACAACATGGCGGCGGTGAACAGCGAGAGGAAGGCGAAGTAGTGGGTGAAGCGTCGATCGCCGCCCACGTAGTCGGTCGAGTAGACGTGCACCAGCATCGAGATGAGGGTCACGACGACCAGCAGGGTCACGGTCAGGCCATCGACCATGGTGCCGACGGTGAAGTCGATGCCACCGTTGGACCACCAGGTCCGGTTCGACACGACGGCATGGGTGCCGGGATGCTGCTTCTCGCCGGCGGCCGGAGCCTCGGCAAGGGCGGCGAATCCGCCCGAGCCAGCAGCAAACTCGCCAGTTCCAAAGTCAGTGCCGCCAAACTCACCTGGGGCAGCAGCAGCTTCAAGGACCGCGTCGGGGAGGACCTTGAGCTTGGCGTCAGGGTTGGCTTCCTTGAGCTCTTTTTCGAGCTCGTTCAGGTCGATGCCCTCGCAGATGACGTGGCTGGCCTCGTCTTCGATGCAGTCGATGCCGTCGGCCTGGTTGACCTGGCCGATCCATTGACCAGCGGTCAACAGTGCCAGGACGAAGCAGACGCCAACCGCAGCGATACCGAATTCGGAACCGCCCTTGGGCATGCGCTTGCCGAAGAAGAGAATCACGGCGAACGAGATCGCCATGATCAACGGGATGATGAAGACGTTCTCGAGGAGGAAACCCTCGGCCTGGAACGGCGGAATCTTTGCGCCGCCCTCGGCAGCCAGTAGCGCAGTCACACTCAGCCCTTCAACAGATCGACTTCGTGGAGGTCGATGCTCTTGCGGTTGCGGTAGATGGTCAGGACCATCGCCAAGCCCACGCCGACTTCGGCGGCAGCAACGGCGATGATGAACAGGGCAAACACTTCGCCCGACACGGCCGCGTTGAGTGCGGCTTCAGGGTTGCGGTTGAACGCACCGAAGGCGATGAGGTTGATGTTCACCGCGTTGAGGATGAGCTCGATCGACATCAGCACCAGCACGGCATTGCGACGTGCGAGCACGCCGTAGACACCAATGCAGAAAAGGATGCTCGAGAGCAGCAGGAACTGGACCAGATACATGCGGTGCGCCCCTTACTCTTTCCGGGCGACCACGATGGCGCCAATGAGGGCTGCGAGCAGCAGGACCGAGATCGCTTCGAACGCAACGATGTAGGTACTGAACACGGCGTCGGACACTTGCTCGACCGTGGTGGGCTGAACATCGCCAAGTACGGCGATCTCTTGGCCCTCGGCGTAGTCGATGACGCTGTAGGCCATGACGGCGAGCAGCAACAGGCCGGTCATGATGGCCGGCACTCGGTTCTCGTGGTTCAGGCGATCTTCGGCGCCGACTTTGGCGCGGGTGAGCATGATGCCGAAGAGGAACAACACGATGACGGCGCCGATGTAGACCAGCACCTGCGTGACACCAACGAACTCAGCGCCGAGCAGCACGAACTGGGCAGCGACACCGGCAAGCACGACGACCAGATACAGGGCGGCGTGCACGATGTTGTTGCTGGTCACCACGCGCAACGCAGCGATCACCATGATCGTGGCGATGATGTAGAAGAAGATGTTCTGGGCCAGCGCAGCGCCGAGCAGAACTGTGGACACGAGACTCATGAGATTTCGGGCACCTTGCGGACCTTTTGCTCAGAGCCGGCCTCGTAGGCGCCGAACTCAGGCACGGTTTCCATCCAGTCGCCAAGGCGAGCCTTGTCGTGGAGCATGTCGGCCAGACGCATTTCGCTGAACTCGAACTCGGGGCTCCAGAAGAGGGCGTCGAACGGGCAGACCTCGACGCAGATACCGCAGTACATGCACAGAGCGAAGTCGATGTCGAAACGGTCGAGCTTGTTGACCTTGCGAGGCTTGCCGCCGGCGCGGCGAGGCGGTGCGAGTTCCTTGTGGCCCTCGATGTAGATGCACCAGTCCGGGCACTCACGGGCACAGAGCATGCACGAGGTGCAGTTCTCTTCGTGCAACGCAATGACGCCACGAGCGCGAGTCGGGGGCGCTTCTTTGACGTGGGGGTACTGCACGGTGTGCGCACCCTTGGATGGAGCTGGCGGGCCGGTGGGTCCATCGGGGAAGACGGTCTTGAAGAACGTCTTGGCCGTCACGCCGAGCCCGACGAGCATTCCTGGCATCTGAGGCATTAGAAGACCACCTTGAAGAAGGCCGTCACGGCGATGTTCGCAAGCGACAGCGGAATCAGGAACTTCCAGGCGAGGCGCTGGAGCTGGTCCTCGCGGAACCGGGGGTACGTGATGCGGAACCAGAAGATCAGGAACGCAATCAGCACCATCTTGGCGGCCAACACGAGTGGGCCAATCCAGTTCATCACCTCGGCGTCGACATCGACGAACGGGATGTGCCATCCGCCGAGGAACAGGGTTGCGCCGATGGCGGAGAAGACCGCCGCAGTGGCGAACTCGCCGATGAAGAAGAGAAGGAAGCGAATGCCGGAGTACTCGGTCAGGTAACCCGTGACGAGCTCGGATTCAGCGACCGGCATATCGAACGGCGGCTGGGTCAGCTCGGCCTGGATCGACACGAGGAAGATCAGGAACGCGACGAACTGCGGGATGATGTACCAAACGCTGTCGGCCTGGGCGCCAACGATGCCCTTCATGTTGAGCGTGCCCGCCATGATGACGACACCGACAACCGAGAGCACCAACGGAAGTTCGTAGGCGATGAGCTGGCCTGCGGCACGAAGACCACCGAGCAGCGAGTACTTGCTGTTCGAGCCCCAACCGGCCATCAAGATGCCGATGACCGACACCGACGACACGGCCAGCGCAAAGTAGATGCCGGTGTTGATGTCGATGAAGTGAGCGTCCGGGCCGCCGGGCAGCACCAGCACGAGCAGGAACGTCGACACGAGCACCACAAACGGTGCAGCAGCAAAGACGACACGGTCGGCCTTAGCCGGGAAGATGTCCTCTTTCTGCAGGAACTTGCCGAACTCAGCCAGCAGCTGGAGCTGGCCGTACGGGCCGGTCTCCATCGGACCAAGACGGCTCTGCATGAAGCTCATCATCTTGAACAGGAACAGGTAGACCAGCGCGCCGGTCGGCAACAGCACCGCAACGAGACCGACGAGGCCACGCAAAACGGTTTCTTGCCAATACGCAAGGTCAGCGAGGATGACGTTCACCGGTCGATGTCTCCGAGGATGAAGTAGAGCGAGGCAAGGATCGTGGCGATGTCTGGCACCAGCACGCCCTCGAGCAGCCACGGCGTAATCGAGATATTCGAGAACGAGGCGGTGCGGATCTTGACGCGGAACGGGGTCAGTTCGCCCTTGGAGACGACGTAGTAGCCCATCGAACCGAGCGGGTTCTCGGTCTGCACGTAGCTTTCGCCGGCGGGGACCTTGATGATGCGTGGCACCTTGGCCATGATCGGGCCGGTGGGCAGACCGTCGAGCAGCTGCTCAACCATGTAGCTGGCTTCGCGGGTCTCTTGGAGGCGCACCCAGTAGCGGCTGAACGAGTCGCCGTCGGGGTGGGTCCAGACCTTCCAGTCGAGCTCGTTCCACACGAGTGGCGACTCGGCGTCACGACGCAGGTCCCAGTCGACGCCCGAACCACGAAGGTTGGCGCCCGACAGGCCGTAGTTCATGGCGACTTCGGCCGGGATCACGCCAACGCCGCGGCAGCGGCTCTGGAAGATCTCGTTACCGAGGACCAGGTCTTCCATCTCGTCACAGAAGTCACGGACGGTTTGCATGGCCGACTTGGTCTCAGCGATCCAGCCCGCAGGCAGGTCGTCTTTGATGCCGCCGATGCGGTTGAAGTTCGGGTGGAAACGGCCACCGGTCGCAGCTTCGATCTGGTTCAGAACGAATTCGCGGTCACGGAAGGCGTAGAACACCGCAGTGACGCCGCCAAGCTGCACGGCCATATCGCCGAGGAACAGCATGATGTTGGCGATGCGGCCCATCTCGAACAGCGCGGTACGAATCCACTGGGCACGAGGCGGCGCCTCGACTTCCATGAGTTCTTCGGCGGCGAGAATGAACGGCACCTCGTTGGCGAAGCTGCCAACCCAGTCGATGCGGTTGATGAGCGTGGTGACCTGTGGGTAGGTCCGCACCTCGG
>CAZEMU010000124.1:0-5746 GCA_964513315.1 uncultured Acidimicrobiaceae bacterium
CGTAGGCGTGGCCGTAGGGACCGAAGTACCGGTTGCCCTTCTTCTTCTTGCCGCGAATGACCATGGCACGCGGCCATTCGTCGGCCAGGGTGATCGCGAGGAACGGGTAGCTCTTGTCGTCGCGGTACTTGACGTTGAACCGCGGCTGGAACCGCTGGATCAGCGAATACTCGAGCAGGAGCGACTCGACTTCGTTGGCGACCTGGATCCACTCGACGGTGTCGGCTTCGGCCACCATTTGGGCCGTGCGCATGTGCAGGTTGCGGGGATTCTGGAAGTAGTTCGAGAGCCGAGCGCGCAGGTTTTTCGCCTTGCCGACGTAGATGACGCGGCCGTCCCGATCCTTGAATTGGTATGAGCCCGGGGTCGTCGGGATCGTTCCCGCTTCGGGCCGCTGCACCATGTCTCGGAGCCTACGGCGCGTGCCAGCCTCCGTGGCGGAGCGGCGCGGGCCAGCCTCTGTGGCGGAGCGCCATGCCAGCAGTTCCCCGGAACGGCCGGGCGAACTACCGTTGGTCCATGACTGCGACAGAAGACTCCCTGTCCCCCGGCTCGGGCTACTCCCTGGCCGACCGCATGACCGCGACCGAGGGCATGGTCGCTATGTCCGGCATCCAGGCGCTCATGCGACTCATGCTCGACCAGGCGCGGGCCGACCGCGCCCGCGGCCTCAACGTCGGCGGCCTGATTTCGGGCTACCGAGGTTCGCCCGTCGGCGGTATGGACCACGCCTACCAGGCCGACGAACAGGTCATGATGGAGCACGGCATTCGCTTCATCAGTGGCGTCAACGAGGACCTTGGCGCCACCGCTGTGTGGGGCAGCCAGCAAGTCAGCCTCGAAGACAATGCCACCGTCGACGGAGTCATCGGCATGTGGTACGGCAAAGGGCCTGGCGTCGATCGCAGCGGCGACGCCCTCCGCCATGCCAACTCGTCGGGTGTCCATCCCCAAGGCGGCGTGCTCGCCGTCGCAGGCGATGACCCGTTCTGCAAGTCCTCCACGATCGCATCGGCATCGGAGTGGGCGCTCGCCGACCTCGCCATGCCGACCCTCTACCCCGCCAGCGTGCAAGAGGTCCTCGACTACGGCCGCTTCGGCTACGAGCTCTCTCGCTTCTCCGGAGCATGGGTCGGGTTCAAGATTCACTCGAACGTCGCCGACGCGTACATGACCGTGCGGACCGACGCAGACCGCCTGACGATCATCAGCCCCGACTTCGAGGTCGACGGCAAACCGTTCAAGCATCTGCAGACCGCCACCCTCATCGCGCCGTATTCGATGGGCACCGAGACCGACATGTTCGGCCCCCGCCTCGAAGCCGCCAAGAGGTTCGTCGCCGCGAACGGCCTCGACCGAGTGATCGGCGCTGCGGACGGTCCTGCCAAGATCGGCATCGTCGCCGCCGGCCCGGTCTACGGCGAGCTTCGCGACGCGCTCGGCACACTCGGGCTTCATACCGACGACGACCTGGCCGAACTCGGTGTGCGCATCTACAAGCCCGCGATGATCTGGCCACTGGAGCCGAACGGGCTCACCGGCTTCGCCGACGGTCTTGACGAAATCATCGTCATTGAAGAAAAGCGGTCCTTCATCGAGGCCCAGATCCGCGACCTGCTCTACGGCCGCACCGGTGCGCCACGAGTACTCGGCAAGTTCGACGACGAAGGCCGTCCGATGCTCGCCCACTACGGCGGGCTCCTGGCCGAAGACCTGACCGGGCCGCTCCGCGACCGGCTCGGTCGCGTGCTCCCGGCCGACCGTTTGAAGAAGCCCCGTCAGTTCATCCCCGTTTCGGTCGCTTCCGAGGCCAAAGAGCTGCCAAGCCGCGGCGCCTACTTCTGCTCGGGCTGCCCCCACAACCGTTCGACCGTGCTGCCCGATGGCTCGATGTCCGGCGGCGGCATCGGCTGCCATGGCATGGCACTCGGCATGGGACGCGAGAACTTCGGCATTACCCACATGGGTGGCGAGGGCGTGCAGTGGGTCGGCATGGAGCCGTTCCTCGACGAGACCCACCGCTTCCAGAACTTGGGTGACGGCACCTATGCCCACTCGGGGTCGCTGGCGATCCGCCAAGCCATCTCGGCCGGCACCAACGTGACCTACAAGATCCTCTACAACGGCACCGTTGCAATGACGGGCGGCCAAGACGCTGCAGGCGCCCAGACCGTGCCCGACCTGACCCGATCGCTCGAAGCCGAGGGCGTTGCTCGCATCGTTGTCGTCGCCGACGATGTCGACAAGTACGACGACGATGCCGTGTTTGCCCACAACAGCCGCGTCGAGCATCGCGACAAGCTCGATGACGTTCAGCGAGAGCTCCGCGACGTGTCCGGTGTGACCGTGCTGATCTACGACCAGCAGTGCGCCGCTGAGCTACGTCGCGGCCGCAAGCGCGGCACGATCGCCACGCCGACGACTCGGGTGATGATCAACGAGGACATCTGCGAAGGCTGCGGCGACTGTGGCGACGTCTCGAACTGCGCCTCGGTGCACCCGGTCGCGACGCCGTTCGGCCGCAAGACCCAGATCCACCAAGAGTCCTGCAACTTCGATCTGACCTGCCTCAATGGCAACTGCCCAGCATTCGTCACCGTCGAGATCGACCCCGACTACAAGCCGACCAAGGCTGCGCTCGCAGGTGTCCCCGACGGTGACCTACCCGCAGCACCCGCGATCCCCGACGACGCCAACGTGTTGCTCGTCGGCATCGGTGGCACGGGTGTCGTCACGGTCAACCAGATCCTGGCCACCGCCGCGATGCTCGACGGTAAGTACTCGAGCGCGCTCGACCAGACCGGCCTCGCCCAGAAGGGCGGCCCGGTCGTTTCGAACCTGCGCATCACGACCGCCGAACAAGACGAGCTCATCACCGGGTCGAACCGAGTCGGCGACGGCTCGGCCGATGCGCTGCTTGCGTTCGACCTACTCACAGCCACCAAGAACCTGAACCGGACCGCGCCTGATCGCACGACGGCCGTCGTCTCGACCGCACTCGTGCCCACTGGAGCAATGGTGTCGGGGCGCGGCGCCGAGTTCTTCCCCGAGCTCGAGCGCTTCCAGTCGGCCGTGAACGGCGCCACCAAGGGCGACAACAACGTGTGGATCGACGCGGCTGGCATCGGCCGTCGAGTCTTCGCCAGCCAACCCGCTGCCAACGTGCTCGTCGTCGGCTTGGCCTGGCAGAAGGGCATCTTGCCCGTCACCGCCGAGAGCATCGAACAGGCGATCAAGCTCAACGGCGTTGCCATCGAAACCAATATCGAAGCGTTCCGCCTCGGCCGCCGTCTCGCCGTCGAGCCCGAGCTGTTGGCTTCGCTCGAAGACGCCAATAGCGATGACGACGGCCCCAAGGCACCGGCACTTACAGGGGCCATGGCCAAGATGGCCGACGCCATCGGTGGCGGCGCCCAGCTACGAGAGGTCCTCGCATGGCGGCTGCCCGAACTCGTCGACTACCAGAACAAGGCCTATGCCCAGCAGTACACCGACGACATGGTCGCCGCTCGCCGGGCCGAGTCGGCTGCCGTCGGTGACCGCACCGACTTCAGCGAGACCGTTGCCGCCATGCTCTACAAGGTGATGGCGTACAAGGACGAGTACGAAGTCGCCCGTCTGGCGCTCAAGTCCAACGTCAACGACCAGGCCCGAGCCCGCTTCGGGCCGAACGCCAGCGTGAGCTACCAGCTCAAGCCGCCGACGCTCAAGGCTGCTGGCTTCGACAAAAAGATCGGCATCCCCGAGACTGCTGGCAAAGCCATGTTCCAAGGCCTGCTCCGCACCAAGCGCCTCCGCGGCACCAAGCTCGATCCATTCGGGCGCACCGAAGAGCGCCGCATCGAGCGTGAGCTGATCGACGAATACCGCTCGCTGGTGACTCGTCTCAGCGGCTCGCTCACGGCCGAGAACTACGACCGGGCCGTGCAGATCGCCGGGCTCTACGACATGGTGCGTGGCTACGACACCGTCAAGCTTGCGAACGTCGAGAAGTACCGCGCCGCCGTTGACCAGGCACTCTCTGACTGGTAGGTGTCCAACTGGTAGGGGGCCGGCTGCTGAGCGATTCGCTGGGCAGACCCGCCTGGATCGAGACGAGCCGACAGCCTCTGACGTGACACTCAGTCCTTTTGTGAAGATGTTCACATGCCAGAGTGTTCCGTCAAGGGTCGGTCTCAGCGACGGGTGCACCAGGATCCTCAGTGGCACACTGGTCCGGTGAGGATGTTCGGACGCGGCCCGGGGCAATGGCTCCTCGTGATGCTCGCAACGGTCCTCATCGCGAGCGCATGCTCGGGAACGACAGCGACGCTTGGACCGGACGCCGCCGAGTCGCCAGATCGAGACCCCGGCGTTGCCGATGAGGGCACAACCGATGACGCCGGCAATGCGTCGCCCGCACCAGCGGTACCTGACCAAGAGCCCGTGCCGTTTCGACCGGCCGGCCCCGTTGGCACTGCCGATGGCTACAACGCGCTGATCGCTGAGCTCGAAGCCGAGCTTCCATCCGAGATCCGCGCTCAGGTGCCGTGGCCCGACCTGCGTAACCCGGACCCCGCCCAGGTGCAGGTCGAGATCTTCGACCTGTGGATCTGGGTCATCGAGAACCACCCTGATCCCCTGTTCGCTCGAGCGATGTCGGTGGCGGGCAGTCCGAGTCGAGAAGAGACCGTCAGCGTCTTCGCCGAGATCAAGGCCGACGACGAACTCCACATCCGAGAAGGCAGCCCCTACGTTGCCTTTGATCATCGGGTCGTGACCTTCGCATCCGCAGGGCTGCCGCTTTGGCTCGAGCAAAATGTCCCTGAGGACGCCGTCGTCGTCTACTACCAGGACGAATCGGGCCCGACGACGATCCGTGACCGAGACTCGGGCGTCATGACCGGCAGCTACGGAGGCCCTGGCGCCCGGCAATGGCTCTCGATCATGGTCCCGACCGACGCTGGCTGGATGCTGTTCCGCGACCAGTTGATCGAGCCCAACGACAGCGAACTCGAAGTGCCGCAGGCACCTCCGAGCCCTGAGATCATTGATCCTCGGATTGACGTATGACCCAGCTCTGTGCGCGTCGGATCCGGTTGCTACTTCTCACCGTTGCTTGCGCCCTGCTCGCCGTCGCCTGCTCGACGACGGCCGAGGTCACCGCCGACGATCCTGCTGATGGCACCCCGACGCCCGAGCAATCGACCGACGACGACACTGGCTCGGCCAATCCAGGCGACGCTCCCGGAGATCGTGACGCGCCTCGCACCGTCCCGCCATTCTCGCTACCGGCTGTGGCCCCTGGATCAGACCAGGCCTACGACGAACTCATCGCCAGCTTGGAGCGGTTCCTCGAACCCGACCAGCTCGGCACCGTGCCGTGGCCCGACCTGCGCAACCCCGATCCCATCGCCGCCTACCGCAGCGCGGCCTTCTTCCAGAACTGGATGTCGGAGAACAACACGTCACCATCACTCGTCGAGGCCTACACCGCGGCCGGATCTCCCGAGCGAGGCTGGGACGTTGAGATGTTCGCAACCTGGGAGCTCTTCGACGCACTGTCGACGCCGAGCGACCCGCCCTACGAGATGGACGTCCGTGGCGTCGTCCACCCCGCAGCCACCGACATCACCGACGCGCTCCTGGCTCGAGTGCCCGAGGGCAGCGCCGCAGTCGTCTACTGGGACTCGGTCGGCCGGAGCCAAATGATTGGCCCCGACGGCTCCATCGTCGGCCAGTCCGAGGGTTGGCAGAACCTGGGGCC
>CAZEMU010000124.1:5846-11726 GCA_964513315.1 uncultured Acidimicrobiaceae bacterium
TTGGCCCCGACGGCTCCATCGTCGGCCAGTCCGAGGGTTGGCAGAACCTGGGGCCGTGGGTCGCGATCATGGCGCCCACCGACTACGGCTGGCAGGTCTGGTGGGACGAACTCACCGAGACTCCCCCACCGGGACTCGACGACGACCGAGGACTTCCCCAGACCCCCGATCCCCGCGTCGACGTCTAGTTTTCAGACGGTCACCGCACGGGCGCTGAAGAACATCGGCACTTGGGCGTACACGGGGCGTTCCTGGGCGAGGCGTCCGGTTGCGCCGAGCTCTTCGGCCTCGACGATCCGCAAGCTGGCGCCAGCGAGCGCTGTCAGGTACGTCGCCATGGTGCGTTGATAGTTGCCGGCTCGGCGGACGCCTTCGGGATTCGCGGACCGCCAGAAGCGCTCTCGCAGATAGCCCGAGATGGTGACTTCGGTGCTGCCATCGGTGCTGGTTTCCTGGCCGCACGCGACGTCGAGCGCCGCGGTCCCCTCGCCGATGGGCGGCAAGAGCCGGTCGAGGCACTCGATGGCGTGCTCGTGGGGGCCGCTGCCCGCGACCAGCAGCTCGTCGTACCAATCAGCGATGTCAGACCAGCTGGGTCCGTCATCGCTGCTGGTCGTCATGGGCAGGTCAGCGGCTGAAGAACAGCTGCAGCTCCATCGTGGCGATCTCCTCGACGGACAGAACGACGACACTCGTCGGCTTCGGGATGTCGTAGTCGGCCAGTTGCATATCGACCAGGCTGCCGAATACGACGACCAGTCCCGCTTGCATCTCAGCGGTCAGCGGGATCGTGACCCGGTTGGTGACGCCGTGCACCGTGAGGTCACCGACTGCGTTGGCAGTGACGGCCGCGCCCTCGACCGGGACCGAGCCGAGCTCGATTGGCTCGGCAAGCACAAAGGATGCTTCGGGGAACGTGTTGGTCTCGAGGCCACCAGCGGCGCTCTTGAGCGCCGAGGTACGGCCCGAGTCGTCGGTTTCGATGGCCGTCATGTCGGCGACGATCTCGACGCTCGTGATTTGTGAGCCCGTGATCTGCATGGTGCCGGTGACGTTCGGCGTACGACCAACAACCGTCTTGGCGCCAAACCCGACGAGTTCTTCGTTGATGCGGAAGCCGACGAAGCCCGCGCTGCAGGCGAGATCCAGACAGGCGTCGTCGAACGTGCCGATCGACGAGTCGACGGCCCAGAGGCCCTCGATCGGGCTACCCGCAGAGGTGGCCGAGTCAGCTTGACCGCTGTCGATCGCGCTGCTCGATCCGCCATCGTCGGTCGAGGTCTCCGTCACGGCTTCGGCCGGTGCCTCGGCATCGCCTGAGCTGGTGTCGCCGGCAGCTTCCGCGATCGCTTGCTCACGGGCTTCTGCGGCCGCAACCGAGTCGACCGACGCGGGCGAGGTGTCGCGGAAGATGAACCACCACGCCAAGAACCCGACGGCGATCAGCCCAAGGAGTCCGATGAGTGCAAGATTTCGAGTTCGATTCGCCTGCGCCATCGCCCGAGACTAGGCCAGGTCAGCGGGGCGGTTCAGCCACCCTGCTGCGGCCAGGTTCAGCCCGGTCGACCGGCAAGCACCGGCGCAAGGAACTGCCCGGTGAAGCTGTCCGGGTTCGCCGCAACCTCTTCGGGGGTCCCTTCGGCCACGACAAGACCGCCGCCGTCGCCGCCATTGGGGCCCAGGTCGATGATCCAGTCAGCGGTCTTGATGACATCGAGGTTGTGCTCAATGACCAAGACGGTGTTGCCCTGGTCGACCAGGCGACTCAGCACGTTGAGGAGCTTGCGGATGTCCTCGAAGTGCAGACCAGTGGTCGGCTCGTCGAGGATGTAGATCGTGTGACCGGTCGAGCGTTTCGCGAGCTCGCTGGCGAGCTTGACGCGCTGCGCCTCGCCGCCGGACAGCGTCGGCGCCGACTGACCGAGGCGCACATAGCCGAGGCCGACATCGACCAGCGTCTGCATGTGCCGGGCGATCGGCGGCTGATTCGAGAAGAACTCGAGCGCTTCTTCGGCAGGCATGTCGAGCACGTCGGCGATCGTCTTGCCCTTGAACAAGATGTCGAGCGTGTCGCGGTTGTACCGGCTGCCCTTGCAGACCTCGCACGGCACATACACGTCGGGCAAGAAGTGCATCTCGATCTTGATCGTGCCGTCGCCGGCGCACGACTCGCAGCGGCCGCCCTTGACGTTGAACGAGAACCGGCCCGGCATGTAGCCACGAACACGGGCTTCTTGCGTCTTGGCGAACAGCTTGCGGACGTGATCGAACACACCGGTATACGTGGCGGGGTTCGAGCGCGGGGTGCGGCCGATCGGCTGCTGGTCGATGTTGATGACCTTGTCGAGGTGCTCGATGCCTTCGACGGTCTTGTGACGGCCGGGCACTTGCTTCGACTTGTAGATCTTCTGCATCAGCGACCGGTGCAGGATCTGGTTGACGAGCGTGCTCTTGCCCGAACCCGAAACACCCGTCACTGACACAAAGGCGCCGAGCGGGAACTCAACGTCGAGGTTCTGCAGGTTGTTCTCGACGGCGCCTCGGACCTTGAGCTTGTGCTCGCCGATCTCGCGGCGAACCTCGGGCGTAGGGATCTGCTTCTTGCCCGAGATGTACTGGCCGGTCAGCGACTTCTTGTTGGTGAGCAGCTTCTTGACCGTGCCCGAGTGGACGACCTGGCCGCCGTGTTCACCGGCGCCAGGGCCGATGTCGACGACATGGTCGGCGACGCGAATCGTTTCTTCGTCGTGCTCGACGACGAGCACGGTGTTACCGAGATTTCGGAGACGAATCAGGGTTTCGATCAGACGCTTGTTGTCGCGCTGGTGCAGACCGATCGAGGGTTCGTCGAGCACGTACAGCACGCCGACGAGGCCGCTGCCGATCTGCGACGCAAGGCGGATGCGCTGCGCTTCGCCACCCGAAAGCGTGCCCGCAGAGCGGCCAAGCGTCAGGTACTCGAGGCCGACATCGATCAGGAAGCCAACGCGGGCGTTGATTTCCTTCATCACTTCGGCTGCGATGAGTTGATCGCGTTCGCTCAACTCGAGGTTGGCGAGCACCTTGGCCGAGTCACGGATCGACATACCGCAGATCTCGGCGATGTTGCGCCCGTCGATCGTGACGGCGAGCGTGAGGGGGCGCAGGCGAGCGCCTTGGCAATGGCTGCAATGCACCTCGCGCATGTAGCCCTCCCACCGGTCCCGAGCGCTATCGCTGTCGGTCTCTTGGTGGCGCCGCTGCACGTGAGGAATCGCGCCCTCGTAGCTGGCCTGGTAGCTGCGGCGGCGGCCGTAGCGGTTCTTGTATTCGACCTGGACGTTGCCGGCACCGGATCCGTAGAGCAGGAGCTTCTGCTGCTTCTTGGTGAGCTTGGCCCACGGTGCGGTGATGTCGATCTTGTTGTCTTGACAGACGGCTTCGAGCAGGCGCTCGTAGTAGCGGGAGCTGCCGGAGCTGAACGGCGCGATCGCACCTTCGAGGACCGAGATTTCGTCGTTTGGCACGATGAGCTGTGGGTCGACTTCGTAGTTGGTGCCCAAGCCGTCGCAGAACTGGCAGGCGCCATAGGGCGAGTTGAACGAGAAGTTGCGAGGTGCGAGCTCTTCGAACGACTTGCCGTCGCTCGGGCGAGAGAGATGCTCGCTGAACGTCAGTACCTCGGGCTCGCCATCGCTGCCCTTGGCGGGCACGATCTCGATCTGGGCCATGCCCTCGGCCAGACGAAGTGCGGTCTCGAGCGACTCGGTCAGGCGGCGATCGATGCCGTCGCGCTGCACGAGACGGTCGACGATGACTTCGATGTCGTGGGTCTCGTAGCGTTCGAGCTGGAGCTTGGGTCGGCCTTCGTCGTCGTCGCCGGCGATGTCGGCGAGATCCATGACTTCGCCGTCGATGCGAACACGGGCGAAGCCCTCCGCAGCCAGATCCGCGACGAGCGTCTCATAGGTGCCCTTGCGGCCGCGGACGACCGGTGCGATGACCTGGAACCGGGTGCCCTCAGGCAGCGTGAGCACTCGGTCGACGATCTGCTGCGGGGTCTGGCGGACGAGCCGCTCCCCCGTCTCGGGATCGTGCGGCACGCCGATGCGTGCGTACAGCAAGCGGAGGTAGTCGTAAACCTCGGTGATCGTGCCCACCGTCGAACGAGGGTTGCGCGACGCCGACTTCTGGTCGATCGAGATCGCCGGCGACAAGCCTTCGATGAAGTCGACATCGGGCTTGTCCATCTGGCCAAGGAACTGGCGCGCGTACGCCGATAGCGACTCGACGTAGCGACGCTGGCCCTCTGCGTAGATCGTGTCGAACGCCAGCGATGACTTGCCCGAACCGGACAAGCCGGTGAAGACAATCAGCTTGTCTCGGGGCAGGTCGACATCGACGTTTTGCAGGTTGTGTTCTCGGGCGCCTTGCACCACCAAACGGTCACTCACGACAGCACCCTAGCCAGGTGTGAGCGATCGAACGTGCGTACGGTTGGTGATTCTGGCCACACCAACCACAGCCCCCTCAGGAGCAACCTTGGCCGACCTGTCACAGCGTCAGGTGCCGTAACCGGTTCCCCACTCGGCGGCAATGCGCTCACCCATCGGTGTCGACGGATCGCCGTTCACGAACGGCCACAGCTCTTCGGCGATGCTGCGCCAATTCGCAGTCGCTTCGAGCTCGCCGAAGACCGCAAGCAAGCCCAGATTGATCCGCTGCACAATCGTGTAGTTCGGCGGCATGTTCGTGTACTTGGCGATGCCGTCAGTCGCCTGATCAAAGGCGAAGATCTGGCGAACGGTTGCCGACGCGTACTCGGGTGTCGTCGTGTACTCCTCGTCCCGCAGCACGAACTCGTAGAAGTGTGCGAAGTACTTGCGGATCTGTTCCTCGGAGACCTCGTCGGCCGCGGCGGGAGCGAGCAGTTCCTGGCGGATGGCTTCGCTGCGGTAGGTCTCCATGTCGTCGTCCATGACCATCGCCTTGATGAGCGACATGAACCCGTTGATCGCATCTTGGTCGAAGTGTTTGACCAGCCCGTAATCCAGGAAGGTGACCTCGCCACCGGGGCGGAAGATGTAGTTGCCCGGGTGCGGATCGCCGTTGAACGCATGCAGCCGGTACATGGAACCGAACGTGAAGCGGTACAGGGTCTCGGCCGCCAGGTTGCGTTCTTCTTGTGACCACGTGAGCACGTCTTCGAAGCGAT
Organism: uncultured Acidimicrobiaceae bacterium; assembly: GCA_964513315.1. Taxonomy (GTDB): domain Bacteria; phylum Actinomycetota; class Acidimicrobiia; order Acidimicrobiales; family UBA10347; genus UBA10347. Next base: position 11,041 of record CAZEMU010000124.1, read on the forward strand.
GCCCCGAGGCCAGCTCGGTGGTGAGCAGGCGCTTGGTCGACAGCTCTGGCAGCACACCCGGCACGTGGATGTAGGGGTGGCCTTCGTAGTAGTTGGCGAACAGCTGCTGGTTGCGGGCTTCGAGCTCGTAGTCGACTTCTTCGACAAGCCGCTCGGTGAGCTCCTGGACCAGGGGTTCAGGATCGAGGCTTGGGAACGCCCGGCGCATGATTCGCAGCAGCGGATCGGCGTTGCTCAGGTCATTGGCGATGGCCTCGTCGACGCCCGGGTACTGCACCTTGACGGCGACGGCCTGGCCGTCGTGGGTCATCGCCCGATGGACCTGACCGATCGACGCGGCGGCAATCGGTTCGAGGTCGAACTCGGCGAACCGCTCAGAGGGAGGACCGCCCAGTTCTCGGGTGACGGCGTCGATGACGAGATCGCGGCTCATCGGAGGCGCGTCTTGCTGCAGGACGGCAAGCGTCTTGCGCATGTGCTCGGGCATGCCCTGGTCGAGATAGCTCGCCATCTGGCCGAGCTTCATGAAGGCGCCCTTCATGTTGCCGAGGCGCTTCACGACGTCTTCGGCGGTCTTCAGCTCGAACTCTCGATCGAGTTCTTGTTTGCGTTCGGCGTTCGCGAAGACGCTGCGGGCCTTGTGGGCGCCCCACCGGGCACCGACCTTGCCGCCGAGTCCGGCGAGC
>CAZEMU010000125.1:0-3175 GCA_964513315.1 uncultured Acidimicrobiaceae bacterium
GCGCCCGATGGATGAGAAGGTCGAGACCTGGTTCGCCGAGACGAACAACCCGCTCGCCGATGTCATGCGAGCGGTCCGCGATGTGATCGTCGAAGACCCGGACATCACCGAAACGGTCAAGTACCGGGCCCCTGCGTTCGAGTACGACGGGATCGTCTGCTACTTCAACTGGTCGTCGAAGAAGCGGGTGAGCCTGATCTTCCCGTCGGGGCGCACGATCCCCGGGGAACATCCCGAACTCGACGACGGGTCGAACCTGCAACGCATGATGTACTTCGACGACCTCGAGTCGGTCGAAGCCAAGGCCGACGCGTTGCGAGCGGTTCTTGCCGCCTACGTCGCCGATCGAGACTGAGTTGCCTGAGATTGGGGTGCCGGAGCTGCGAGCTCTACCGCTCGCTGGTGGCGGCTTCTTCGGCTTGGCGTGCGTGGTAGCTGCTGCGAGTGAGCGGCGATGACTCGACGTGATCGATACCCATGGACTCGCCGAGCACCTTGAGGTCGTCGAACTCTTGGGGCGTGACCCAGCGGTGGATCGGAAGATGGTTCGTCGTCGGGCGCAGGTACTGGCCGACCGTGACGATGTTCGTGCCGATCGCAGCGAGGTCGGCCAACGTGCCGGCGAGTTCTTCGTAGGTTTCGCCCATGCCAACGATGATCGAGCTCTTCGTCGTCAGGCCGGCGGCTTTGGCTCGCGCCAACACGGCGAGCGAGCGGGCGTAGCCGGCCGAGGGACGAACAGCCCGTTGCAGTCGGGCCACCGACTCGATGTTGTGGTTCAGCACGTCGGGACGAGTCTCGAAGATCGCGTCGAGCGCCGCGGCATCGCCCTTGCAGTCGCTGATGAGGAACTCGACGCTGCACCCGGGCACTCGGTCTCGGATCGCTGCGACCGTGTTCACGAAGCCCGATGCTCCGTGGTCGGCGAGATCGTCGCGAGCGACGGTCGTGATGACGGCGTACGACAGGCCGAGCTTCTCGACGGCCTCAGCGACGCGCCGTGGCTCGTCGGCGTCAAGTGGTTCGGGCTTGCGAGTGTCGACCAGGCAGAAGCCGCACGCCCGGGTGCAGCGCTCGCCGTTGATCATGAACGTGGCGGTGCCGTCGGCCCAGCACTCGAAGATGTTCGGACAGCCGGCCTCTTCGCAGACGGTGACCAGATCGAGGTCGCGCATGACCGACTTGAGGCGCCGGTACTCGGGGCCGAGGTTGGCCTTGACCTTCATCCAGTCGGGCTTGGTGGCGCCGATCTCGAGGCCTTCGTCGACGCCGGCTTGGGCGAGGCGGCCGAGCAGGCGCACCGGCGTGCCAGTTGCGACCGGCTTAGGTGTCTCGCCAGGGCCGAGTCCTCGGGAGAACGCAGACAGGTCCTCGGGCGCGTGACGCCAGGCGACATCGGCACGATCAACCTCGCCGGTTTCCCAGCGTCCGGCGACTCGAGCGGTGAGCGCGTCGACAACGTCGCTCATCGAGACATCGATGCCTTCGGCCTTGAGCGAGGTGACTCCCTTGTCCGCAATCCCGCACGGAACGATGTGGTCGTACCAGCCGTGATCGACGTCGACGTTGAGTGCGAACCCGTGCATCGATCGACGGCGCTTGAGGCGCACGCCGATCGCTGCGATCTTGCGGGGGTTCGGACCGTCGGCATCGAGCCACACGCCGGTGTAGTTCTCGAGCCGACCCGCGCCCGGTAGACCGAGATCCGCGAGCGTGTCGATGAGCAGCGCTTCGATCGAGTGGACGAACTTGGCCGTGTCGGCCATGCCGCCGCGACCGGGCACCGTCAGGATCGGATAGCCCACCAGCTGACCAGGGGCATGCAACGTGACGTCGCCGCCCCGGTCAACGTCGACCGAGGTCGCGCCGACCGACGCAGGGTCGACCAGGACGTTCGCGGGATCAGAGCTTCGGCCGAGCGTGAACACCGGAGGGTGTTCGAGCAGCAGCAAGTGATTGCGGTCGCCAGCGTTGAGTGCGCGCTGGAGGTCCCATGCTTCGGCGTACGGGACGCGTCCGAGCCAGCGGACATGAAGCGGAGACCGGAGCGGCGTTGACTCATCTGGCACTACTGGAGCTCCGCCTCCCAGTCGTGCGTCTCGATGATGGTGCGGATCCGGTCGAGGAATGCGGCGGCGTAGGCGCCGTCGAATGCTCGGTGGTCCCACGCCAACGCGAGGACGCCGACAGAGTGGATGCCGATCGTTTCATTGCCGTACTCGTCGGTGATGACGACGGGCTTGCGGCTGATGCCGTCGGTCGACAGGATGGCAACCTGTGGCTGGTTGATGATCGGGAACTGCATCATCGTGCCGTACTGGCCAGCGTTGGTGATCGTGAACGTGCCACCGGTGATCTCGTCGGCCGAGAGCTGCTTGGCGCGAGCACGGGTGGCGAGGTCGACGACGTCGCGAGCAATGGCACGCATGCGCTTGCCGTCAGCGTCACGGACGACCGGTGCGAGCAGGCCTTCGAAGTTGAGGTCGACGGCGATCGCCAGGTTGACGGCGCCGTGGACGATGAGTTCGCCGTTCCCCATCGAGGCGTTCATGTGCGGGAAGTCGCGCAGTGCGTCGACGAGCGCCCGACTGATGAACGGCAGGTAGGTCAGGCTGAAGCCCTCTTGGGCCTTGAAGTCGGCCTTGTGGGCACGGCGAGCACGCTCGACGTTTTCGTAGTCGACTTCGATGGCGGTGAGAACGTGGGGCGAGACCTTCTTGGACTCGACCATGTAGTCAGCTGTCGTCGCCCGGATCCGGTTGAGCGGAACGATCGTGTCGCGGGCGTTCGCTGGCAGCGGAGCAACCACGGCAGCGAGCTCGGTCGAGGCAGCGGCGGGTGCAGGAGCTGCTGCTGGTGCGGGCGCAGCTACCGCAGGCGCAGCCGGGGCGCCAGGTGCGGCTTCGCGTTGGGCGCTGATGGCGGCTTCGACGTCGGCACGCGTGATGCGGCCGCCGACGCCGGTGCCTTGAATCGTCGAAACGTCGAGGCCGTTGTTGGCGATCAGACGACGCACGACCGGCGAAAGCAGCACCCCTTCGGCGCCAGCTGGCGCAGCAGGTGCGGGAGCAGGAGCCGGGGATGGTGCAGGGGCCGGCTCGACAGCAGGGGCTGGCGCGGGGGCCGGTGCTGGTGCGGGGGCCGGTGCGGCAGCAGGGGCTGGCTCGGCAGCAGG
>CAZEMU010000125.1:3275-11643 GCA_964513315.1 uncultured Acidimicrobiaceae bacterium
GGCTCGGCAGCAGGTGCGGGAGCAGGAGCCGGCTCAGCCGCCGGTTCTGGGGCAGCCGGAGCAGCGGCCGGTGCAGCAGCACCGTCGCCGATCACGGCCAGCACAACACCGACGTCGACCGTCTCGCCCTCGGGCACGACGATCTCGGTGAGCACGCCAGCGACGGGCGAGGGAACTTCGGAGTCGACCTTGTCGGTCGAGACCTCGAAGAGCACCTCGTCGAGCTCGACGGTCTCGCCGGGCTGTTTGAACCAGCGGGTGATGGTGCCTTCGGTGACGGTTTCACCGAGCTGTGGCATCGTGACGTCAGCCATTACAGAAATCCTTATGGGTTACGACTCGAGATGTCGAGCCGGAGAGGGGTTCGGGCGGAAAGAGTTGAAACATCAGTGGAGACCGCGGCCGGTCAGCGCGAGCACGGTTTCACCGAACGTCTCGCTGATGGTGGGGTGCGGCTGGATGAAGGCGGCAAGCTCGTCGACCGAAGCCTCCCAGTTGACGGCGAGGTAGCCCTGGCCGAGTTGTTCGGTGACCCACGGGCCGATCATGTGGACGCCAAGGATGCGGCCACCGTGGCCGGCAGCGTTCTTCTCAGCGACGATCTTGACGAGGCCTTCGGTGTCGCCAACGATCATTGCTCGACCGTTGCCAGCGAAGCGATGCTTGTCGACCACGATGTCATAACCCGCTTCTTTGGCCTGAGCTTCCGTCATGCCGGCGAATGCGACCTCGGGGTGCGAGTAGATGCACCACGGCACGTTGGCGTAGTCGACCGGAGGAGCGGGCTCGCCCAGGATCTCTTTGATGATCTGCATGCCTTCGGCGAAGCCGATGTGGGCGAGCTGGGCGGTGTTGATGACATCGCCGGCGGCGAACACGCCTGGCTCGGCGGTGCGGAGTGATTCGTCGACCTGCACGAAGCCACGGTCGTCGACCTGCACGGCGGTGGCCGCAAGACCAAGGCCACGAGTGACTGGGGCTCGGCCAACACACATGACGATGAGGTCAACGTCGACCGTCTCGCCTTCGCCATATGACAGACGGGTGCCGCCGCCAGCTTGGGGCTCATGGCCGGTGACACCGACGCCGGTCTTGACGGTCATGCCACGACGAGTAAACGAGCGTTCGAGGACCTTCGAGCAATCGTCGTCGGCACCGGCGATGAGCTTCGGCAGGTACTCGAACAGGTGGACGTTCGAGCCGAGGTCGGTGAGCAGCGATGCGAACTCGCTGCCAATCGCGCCGCCGCCAATCACGGCGACCGAGTCGGGAACCCGGTCGAGCGACAGGAACTCGTCGCTCGTCATCACGAGGCGACCGTCGATGTCGAAACCGGGAAGCGTGCGTGGCGCACTGCCGGTTGCGATGAGCACGTTGTCGGCGGTCAGGTCGACGTCGCCGGAGCTTCCGCCGCGGACCTGTACGCCGCGGTTTGGCTGCAGGGCGCCGTTGCCGTCATACACGGTGACCTTGCGGCCCTTGAGCAGCCCACCAAGACCGCCGACGAGGGTGTCGATGATCTTCTGCTTGCGAGTCTGGGCAACGTTCATGTCGACGACCGGCGCCGACGAGGTGATGCCGAAGTCGGCTGCATGGCCGACGGTGCGGAACACGTGAGCGGTTTCGAGCAGTTCCTTGGCTGGGATGCAGCCGACATTCAGGCAGGTGCCGCCGAGCTTGTGCCGCTCGACGAGACCAACGTTCAGGCCAGCACCAGCGCCATAGAGTGCTGCTGCGTACCCGGCGGGGCCGCCGCCGATAACGACAAGATCGTGATGGGTCATGACTGACCAGGGTACCGAGTCTTAGCCAAGCGTGACTTGGAGCGCGAATGCCACCAGAATGGCGATGCCGCACAACAGCGACAGGAAGATCAGCATGCGCGTAGACACGTCGCACAGCCTAGGGACCTCTGGCGAGGCACGCGCATGAGCGCAACGTCACCAACACCCTCGGAACCCACCCACCCGATCCGCTCCTTGCTGATCCTCGGTGGCGGTAGCGAGATCGCGCTCGCCTTTGCTGAACGCTGCGTGCAAGCGGGCCTCGATCAGCTCGTGCTCGCCGGTCGAGCCGGTGGTTCTGTCGACAATGCCGCCGCGTCAATGTTGGCGTCGCATCCCGATGTTCGCGTCGAAGTCGCTGGCTTCGACGGCGCCGCGAGCGCTACCCACGCCGCCGCCCTGCGCACGCTTTCGGATCAACACGGCCCGTTCGACACCATCCTGATCGCATTCGGAGCGCTCGGAGAACCGTTCGATCTTGCTCACGATCCTCATGCCGCGGCCGAATTGGTGCAGGTGAACTTCGCCGGCGCGGTTTCGTCCGCACTCGCTTCGATCGACATACTCCGGGGCCAACCCGGTGCGCGTCTCATGATCATCTCTTCGATTGCAGCTGTGCGCCCTCGCGTCGGCAACCTCATCTATGGCAGCGCCAAAGCTGGCCTCGACGCGTTTGCCACCGAGCTACGGGCGCCGGCCCGCGATGTTGGCGTCGATGTGTCGATCGTTCGACCTGGCTTTGTGCACGGCCGCATGACCGAAGGCCTCGAACCGGCGCCGTTCGCCACAACGCCTGCCGCGGTCGCCGAGGACATGCACGCCGGAGCGATGGCGGGTCGATCGGTCATCCACTCGCCCAATGCGCTCGCACCGGTCGGTCGCGTGCTGCGCTCGCTGCCTGGACCCGTGTGGCGGCGCATCTCCGCCGGGTGATCGCGCCTGCGCTGCGACTCTTGCGGCCCCATCAGTACACCAAGAACCTTCTGATCTTCGCGGCGCCCGGTGCTGCCGGACGCCTTGACGAGCCATCGGTTTTCACAACGACGCTCCTGGCATTCGTGCTGTTCTGTGCCGTGTCGTCAGCGGGGTATGTCGTCAACGACTTACTCGACGCCGACGCCGATCGGCTGCATCCCAAGAAGAAGCATCGCCCGATCGCGAGCGGTGCAGTTTCGCCTCGTCAGGCGACCATTCTGTTCATCGGACTGCTCGCCGTGGGGTTCGTGGTTGCGCCGTTCGTGTCGTGGCCGTTCGCTGCGCTGCTCGTTGCGTATGCGGCGCTGAGCATGTCGTACTCGAACTACTTGAAGCGCGTGCCCTGGGTCGAGCTCATCATCGTCAGCGTCGGCTTCTTGTTGCGCGCTGCCGCTGGTGGTGCGGCCACCGACACGAGTCTGAGCGCGTGGTTCCTGGTCGTCGTTTCGGCAGGCGCACTCTTCGTCATCACCGGCAAGCGCCTCGGCGAGCTGCTCACGCTCGGTCCGGACACGCCAAGCCGACCCGTGCTGGGGAGCTACACCGCCGCTTCGCTCCGGGGCGTCGCCGCAGGATCCGCAGTCCTCGCCGTCGCCGCCTATGCCGCCTGGGCTATCGCCGAGGCCGGAAACCACACCGGCGGAGATACCGGCGAACTGTTCCTCAAACTCACCACGATCCCGTTCGTCATCGCGATCGGGCGCTACCTGACGCTGTCATGGCGAGGCGACGGCGAAGCGCCCGACGTGCTCGTCTTGCGCGACATCGGCATGCTCGCCATGGGCGCGATCTGGGTCGGGTTCTACGCGTTCGGTCTCTACGCATGACCAGCACCCGCCAGCTCGTCACCGGATGGGGACGCCACGGCGCGGTCGATATGCACGTCGTCGAACCGTCCGACCGTGGCGAACTTGAGCGCGTTGACGCACCGAACAACAACGTGGTCCCCCGCGGTCTCGGCCGCAGCTACGGCGACGCAGCCCAGCGAGCAGACGGGACGGCACTCGTCACCACGGGCTGTCGACGCGTCGAATGGATCGACCAGGCGAACGGAGTGTTGCGGGCCGACGCGGGTGTCACCATCGGCGAGCTGATTCAGATCGGAATTCCGCTCGGCTACTTCGTCCCGGTCTCCCCCGGCACTCGCAATGTCACGGTTGGCGGAGCGATCGCTGCCGACATCCATGGCAAGAACCATCACGTCGACGGCAGCTTCGGCGAACACGTCCTGCAGCTGACCTTGCGCCTGGCCGACGACTCCATCGTCGAATGCTCGCCGGCGGTCGAGGCCGACCTGTTCTGGGCAACGGTCGGCGGCATGGGGCTGACCGGCGTGATCATCGACGCAGTGATCACGATGGCGGCCGTGCCGAGCTCGACGATCTCGGTCGAGACCACCCGCCACGGCACGCTCGACGAGCTCATGGACGTCATGCGCAACAGCGACGCCGACCACGACTTCTCGGTGGCGTGGGTTGACCTGTTGACCCGAGGACGCAGCGTGCTGACCCAGGGCGGCTTCGCCGACGCAGCCGAGGTCGCATCTCACCCCGCTGGTCCCCTGCGTCGTCCACGCACGCCGTCGGCGGCGCTTCCGCCGTTGCCGCCAGTCCGATGGGTGCAACGCCCGTTCGTCAGGGCGTTCAACGAGCTGTGGTTCCGCCGTGCACCCGCAGAGCAGACCGTTACACAGGAGTCGATCACCGGCTTCTTCCATCCGCTCGACGCGATCCGCGATTGGAACCGGCTGTACGGCTCGACCGGGTTCGTCCAGTGGCAGTGCGTCGTCAAATCCGACGACGCACTGCGTTCGATCTGCGCCGACTTTGCCTCGCAGCCGGCGTTCTTCACGGTGCTCAAGCGTTTCGGTGCTGAGAATCCCGCTCCCCTGTCGTTCCCCACGCCCGGGTGGACACTCGCCGTCGATCTGCCGGCGACGCCACAGGTCTTCGCTGCGCTCGAACGCTTCGACCAGCAAGTCGTCGACGCAAACGGTCGGCTTTATCTCGCCAAAGACGCCCGCATGTCTCGCGCCACCTTCGAAGCCGGCTACCCGCGGCTCGACGACTGGAAGCAGGTTCGCCGCGCCGTCGATCCGCAACGGCGCTTCACCAGCGACCTCGCCGAACGCCTGGGGCTCTGAAGCCGGCGCCGCCTGCCCAGCCGTCTCGGCTGCTCGCCACGCCTTCAGCCCCGAATGACTCGCCAAATCGCAGCAACAGCTGCGACCATGGTTGGAGACACCCGACTTCCCCACGACCGCCACTGCCCTGGCGAAGAGGACACCATCATGGACAACATGCAAATCGCGATCAGCGGTGCATCCGGAGTTATCGGCACGGCGCTCTCTGCGTCGCTGCGCGCCGGTGGACATCGCCCGATTGCGCTCGTTCGACGAGACGTTCGCTCCGGCGCCGACGAGATTCGATGGGACCCTGCCGCAGGGACGATCGACGGCGCAAGCCTCGAAGGCATCGACGCCGTGGTGCATCTGGCCGGCGCGGGCATCGGCGACAAGCGCTGGACCGATGAGCGCAAGAAGATCATCATGGACAGCCGTGTCGAAAGCACCAAGCTCTTGGCCTCGACGCTCGCTGGCCTCGACCGTGCACCATCGGTGCTGGTATCGGCCAGCGGCATCTCGTACTACGGCGATCGTGGCGACGACCTGCTCGACGAGTCCGATCCGAAGGGGCCCGGCTTCCTCGCCGACGTCGTCGAAGAATGGGAAGCGGCCGCTCAGCCCGCAATCGATGCTGGCATTCGCACGGCGTTTGCTCGCACCGCCGCCGTGCTCGATGCGAACAGCGGCGCCCTCGAGCGTCAGCTTCCGCTCTTCAAGCTCGGCCTCGGCGGCCGTTTTGGTTCCGGCAAGCAGTACTTCCCTTGGATCTCGCTCACCGACGAAATCCGGGCGATCGAGTTCATGCTGGAGGGCGACATGGCGGGCCCCGTCAACCTGGTCGCACCCGAGACGGTCACGAACAACGAGTTCACCAAGACGCTCGGCGACGTCCTCAATCGACCGACGCTGCTGCCGGTTCCGCTGTTCGGCCCCAAGCTGCTGTTCGGCGCTGAGCTCGTCGACCAGCTCATTATGTGGAGCGTCCGTGCCACGCCGGCCGCGCTTTTGGCGGCAGGATTTTCATTCGAAGACCCCACGCTCGAGGGCGCGCTGCGCTCCATGCTCGGCAAGTAACCAAGACAGGATCATTGATGAGCAAGCAACGTTCTGTTTCCGTGAGCCGCCAGATCGCGGCCCCCGCCGACGTCATCTTCGACATCCTCGCGGACCCGTCTCGCCACGCCGAGATCGACGGTTCCGGCACGGTTCGCGGCGCCAAGCTTGATGACCCCGAACGCCTCAAGATGGGCTCGAAGTTTGGCATGAAGATGAAGATCTTCGTGCCCTACGACATGCGCAGCACCGTCGTCGAGTTCGAAGAGGGCCGCCAGATCGCGTGGGCGCACTTCGGCAAGCACCGGTGGCGCTACGAGCTCGAACCGAACGACGACGGCACCCTCGTGACCGAAACGTTCGACTGGTCGACGGCGCTCAGCCCGCAGTTCATCGAGCTGTCCGGCTATCCCAAGAAGCACCCGGCGAATATGGAGAAGACGCTTGAGCGTCTCGAAGCGGTCGCTATCGCAGACGCCGCGTCGGACTAACACGGCGGCTCGGTTGGGGCACGAGGTGCACTAGGCAGTGCCGGGATCAATGACCCAGACGTCGTCGCCAAGCGCTTTTTCGAACGCCCGGACTTGCGAGGCGACGCCGCTGTGTTTGCCGTCGAAGACGACGATGGCTTCGTCGGCATTTTCCTGGAGCCAGCGGTCGCGTTTACCGAACGCCTTGCCCGCATCGGCGGCCGACTTCGGCAACTTGGTGTCGACGATCACGACATCGCTGGCTTGGTCGAGCATCTCGTCGAACCGGGCTTGAGAGGCTTTGGGCCACCGGGCCGCTGGATCGGGGAAGGCCAGCACGGCAACGAACTCGACGCCCGCTTCGATCGCGGCTTCGACCGCGAGCGTTTCGGCGCCGAGCTGCAGCCCGCTGAGCACGCGGACGCCTTCGAACATCTGGGCTTTGGCCTGCAGGATCTCGGTGAGTTGTCGGCGAACGAGTTTGGTCACCGGGTTCTCGTCATAGCCGCCCAGCTCGGGCGGACGGTGACCGACGATGGCGATGCGACGGGTCGTGAGGTCTTCGGTGCTGGTGGGCATGGTGGCGCCAGCGCCCGCGCTGGCACTGGCGCTTGAGCTGCGGCCGACGGCGTCGGCTTCGCCGCTGGGCTCGATGCCCATGACTTCTTCGCGACCGCGCACGGCGAGCTCGTCGGCCCGGTCGTTCCAGCGGTCGCCGCTATGGCCCTTGACCCATTCGAAGGTGACATCGCGCTCCTGGTAGAGCTCGATGAGCGGTTCCCAGAGATCACGGTTGGCGACGGGCTTCTTCTGCGAGTTCTTCCAGCCGCGCTTGAGCCAGCCTTTCCACCAGTTGTCCTTGAAGCAGTTCACGACATACGTCGAGTCGGACACGATGTGGAGGGGACCTGGAAGCGTCTTGACCGCTTCGAGCGCGGCTTGGAGTTCCATGCGCTGGTTGGTGGTCTCGGGGGCGCCCCCATAGGCGGCTTCGCCGTCGGGGATCACCCAGCCCCAGCCACCTGGACCCGGGTTTCCGCTGCAGGCGCCATCGGTGTATACGACGGTTCGTCCGGTGCGGTCAGCGCTCACCCGAGGACTCTGCCACACCACTCCAAACAATGCGGCCATCCACGTGCAGTCACCTCGCTGGACGATGCTCGTGCCCGGTGAGCCAACGTCTTGGCCCTAGAAGCCGGGTGCGCTGCGGATGAACGGGCAACCAGCCTCGGGTTCATCGGACAGCTCTTGAGATACGCCACCCGGGTGACGCCAAGGTCCGTAGCTGTCGAGCCAGTCACCACAGACGTAGACCGCTCCGTCGGCGTCATCAAGAGCGAACCCGAAATTCGTCACTCCTTCTCTGTCGGCGAGCGCGCAGACAGCCAGATCACCGCCTGCCCCATAGGCCGGAGCCGCGTCCTCGGCATAGGTGCTGGGTTTGTAGATCTCGTTCTGGCAGTCGAACAGTCCGCCGTACCTTCGGTTCTCCCCTATGGGGTGGTCGCCGAGCTCCCACAGCGCACCGAGCTTGTCGTTCAGAATTCGAGCTGCTGCCGGTAATGGCGCGTCTGATTCGATCGGCGCACCCGCAAGCGATTCATCGAGGTCGTACCAGCCAAGCACGAAATCGCACAGGCCAGCGAACGCCGACTGCTTGGCAGCCTTCAGCTCAGGATCGAACACGCATCACCGTAAAGGGGGGCAGCGACAGTCGCCACGCTCGACAGATCCAATCTGATCCCCTCCCGAGAACGACATCATGGGCGAACGTAGCGCCTCTCGGCATGATCGACCAACCCCATCAAGACGGCGAAGACGTGCATTGCGCAGCCGAGATCAACAAGCTGGCAGCCGGCAATCTCGTTGCATGTCGGGTGATCACGAGTCGGGCTGGTCGGATTCGAACTTCCAAGACGGCTCTGGTTGAAATTGTTTGAAATCCACAGGTTTTCCACTGG
>CAZEMU010000126.1:0-9135 GCA_964513315.1 uncultured Acidimicrobiaceae bacterium
TCGCGATCGCCGAGTGGTTCACCGAGATCGACCATGGCTTCGGAACGGGCCAAGTCAGGGCAGCTCTCGACGTCGACGGTGACCTTGACGGTCAAGTTGGCGAACTCTTCGTCGAGGTCGACGAGCACGCCGTTGAACGCCTCGCACGGCGCGGGGAACCAGGTGACTCGCAACATGGTCGGATCATCGGTCGTGTTCGCCGTGGCGATAATTCGGTCCTGGGTCTCGACCGGCGGGATCGAGTTGTCCTCGTTGTTGCAGGCGGTTGTGATGAGGGCCAGAGCGAGTACGGCCAAGAGCAGTCGGCGGGTCATCAGAGGCAACGCTACTTGCCGCCAGAGCGGTTAGCGTCGCCATGTGGCTGCAATTGAAGATCCCCAGGAGTACGCGCTCCGAGTCGGTGAGAAGTCATCGTCGCTGCGCTTCTACGGTTTCGTCACCGGGTCGATTCGACGGGTGCTGTTCCCGTACTTCAAGGTCGAAGTCCGGGGTCATGTCGAGAACCTGAAAACTGAAGGTGCGCTGATCCTTGCCCCGGTGCATCGGTCCAACCTTGACTCCATGCTGGTCGGCTCGGCGTCGAGCCGTCGCACCCGTGCGCTGGCCAAGCGGTCGATGTGGAACGCCAAGCTGTGGGGTTGGGTCGTGTCGGCGCTCGGCGCCTTTCCGGTCGAACGAGGCACCGCGGATCGTGAAGCGCTGCGAGCCGCTCGCATGCTGCTCGACAAGGGCGAAGCGATGTTCGTGTTCCCCGAGGGCACCCGCCAAGAGGGCACCGACATCGGCGAGATCTACGACGGCGTCGCCTACCTGGCCGCCAAGACCGGCGCCAAAGCACTGCCAATCGGCATCGCCGGAACGGGCGAGGCCATGGGCAAGGGCGCCAAGTTCCCGAAGCGCGAAAAGGTCATCATCCAGGTCGGCGAGCTGATCGAGCCGCCAACGGCTTCGGGCAAGCGGGTCACGGTCGGAGACCGCGCTGCGTACTCCGAGCGGCTGGGCGTCGTGCTCCAAGAACTGATGGACCAGGCCTACGAAGCGAGGGGACAGGCCAGCGCATGAGCTTCAGCGGCCATCCCGGGCTGGCCGAATTCGGCGAGACGATCTTCGCTGAGATGTCGGCCTTGGCCGTGGCGACGAACTCGATCAACCTCGGTCAAGGCTTCCCCGACACCGACGGGCCCCAGGAAGTGCTCGACGCCGCTGCCGCTGCCCTTGCCGGCGGCGTGAATCAGTACCCCCCATTGCCTGGCGAGGCTGTGCTGCGAGAGGCCGTTGCCGAACACCAACAACGGTTCTGGGGCCTCGAGTTCGATCCGGCGTCCGAGGTGCTCGTCACTGCGGGCGCGACCGAGGCGCTGGCCGCGTCGTTGATGGCGTTCGTTCGGCCGGGCGACGAGGTCGTCATGTTCGAGCCGTACTACGACAGCTACGCCGCGGGAATCGCGCTCGCGGGTGGCGTGCGCAAGGTCGTGACACTGCGTCCTCCGGCGAGCGATGGTGGTGCTGATGCGTGGCAGTTCGATCTCGACGAGCTCCGAGGTGCGGTCACCGACAAGACGCGAGCGATCTTGCTCAACACGCCCCACAACCCAACCGGCAAGGTCTTCACGCGAACCGAGCTCATGCAGATCGCCGAACTTGCGCTCGATCGAGACCTGCTGGTGATCAGCGACGAGGTCTATGAGCACCTGACGTTCGACGGCAACCAGCACATCCCGATCGCGACGCTGCCTGGCATGGCCGACCGCACGGTCACCATCAGCAGTGGCGGCAAGTCGTTCTCGTTCACCGGGTGGAAGGTCGGCTGGGCCTGCGCTCGGCCGGACCTGATTGGGGCGATTCGGTCGGTGAAGCAGTTCCTGACGTTCGTGAACGCGGCGCCGTTTCAGCCAGCGATTGCGACCGGGCTGCGGCTCGGCGATGACTTCTTCGAGAGCTTCGCCGCTGAGCTGCAAGCCAAACGAGACCGGCTGAACGCCGGGCTTGAGTCGGCCGGCTTCGACGTGTTCAGCCCCCAGGGCACGTACTTCACAACGGTCGACATCCGGTCGGTTGGCGGCGACGACTGTCGCGACTTCTGCCTGGCGCTGCCCGAGCGTGTGGGTGTCGTGGCGATTCCTTCGTCGGTCTTCTACACGAACAAAGACGAGGGGCGGCACCTGGTGCGCTTCGCCTTCTGCAAGCAAGATCACGTCCTCGACGCCGCCGTCGAGCGCCTCCAGCAACTGGCGTGATGGCCGCCGCTCGGTCGGCCCCTTGATGTAGTCACATGAGATCTGTACGGTGACTACATGGAAGTTGGCGTTCGAGATCTGAAGGCAAAGTTGTCGGAGTACATCACGAAGGCAGCCGCAGGCGAGTCAGTCGTGGTCACGGATCGGGGCACGCCGGTCGCTCGGCTGGTGGCGTTCGACGAACGAGCTTCACTTGAACGAGGCATTGCCGAGGGCTGGATCGAGCCTCCTCGCCGCACTTCACTTGGTACGCCCACTCGCTTCACTGCCCAGGACTCGGTGCTCGCTGTGCTTGATGATGACAGGGGTTCCTGATCGATGGTGCTCTACGCCGACTCATCTGCGCTCCTGAAGCGCTACGTCGTTGAGCACGACTCGGCTGCCGCCGATGTGCTGCTTGGTAGCGACCCGGTCTTGGCAACATCGCGTATCACCGAGGTCGAGGTGCGCCGCAACTTGGCTCGGCTGCTCGACGAGGCCGATGCAGCAGATGCGAAGCGACAATTTCTGCACGACCTTGACGCGTTCGCGTTGATCGCCGTCGACGCGACGACGTGCAACGACGCGTCTCGGATAGCGGAGCAGACGGGTTGCCGCTCGCTCGATTCACTCCATATCGCCTGCGCCCTTCGGGCGGGAGCTGCGACCACCTTCTTGACCTTCGACGTGCGGCAGGCGAACGTAGCCAGGTCGATGGGGCTGGCCGTCGTTGGGACCTAGCGCGGGACAGCGGGCCGAGGGTCGCGTCGAGTTCGACTGGCTCGAGCTCCCGATGGGACGGTTCGAGATGGGCAGCGATGCCGACGATGCGCCCGACGACGAACGCCCAAGCCGGACCGTGACCGTTGGCTCGCTGGCGGTGTCGGCAAAGCCCGTGACCGTCGCGCAGTGGACAGCGTTCGTCGATGCGACGGGCTACCGCACGATCGCCGAGGTCGAGCGCAGCAGCTTCCGTCGGTGTATCGATCCTGGCGATCCGATCGGAGGGCTCGACTGGTGGGCGGCTGGCCAGGGCACTCCCGATGCTCCGGTCGTGCATGTGTCGTGGCTCGATGTGTTCGAGTTCTGTCGATGGGCGGGCGTTCGGCTCCCGACCGAGGCCGAGTGGGCATGGACCGCAGTGAACGAGGCCCGTTTCGTTGGGAATGCGGTCGTGGGGGAGTTGTGGCAGTGGTGCGATGACTGGTACTCGCCCGACTTCTTTCGTGACGAGCAGCGGGTGAACCCGACCGGCCCAACCGCTGGCACTCACCGTGTGGCCCGTGGAGGTAGCAATCGCGTCACAGCCCGAGCTGCGGTGCTGGCCGATCTCTCTGCCGCTGACCTCGGCTTCCGAGTCGTGCGCCGCCGCTAGGTCAGGTGAAGCCCACACTCGGTCCGGGTGCTTCCGGCCCAGCGTCCCGATCGGGCGTCCGACGCGTCCTCCGGAGGCGTCGTGCACGGCTCGCATCCGATCGATAGATAGCCCTGATCGAGTAACGGGTTCCGCAGGATGTTCCGTGACCTCGCAAAGCGGGCCGCGTCCTCGTCGGACCATTGCGCAAGTGGGTTGATCTTGGTGCGGCCAGCGTTGTCCCGTCCGAGCACCTCGGCGGTTCGGCGTTGTGAAGTTTGCGATCGGCGGATGCCTGAGACCCATGCGTCGCAGTCCTGAAGCGCCATCTCGAGCAACGTCACCTTGTCATTGCAGCACTCGCCCGGGGCGACGTCGGCTGTCACTGGCGATACCGGCCCGACGACACGAACTTCGATCCCGTAGTGCTCCTCGACGCTGCGGAGCATGTCCCATGTCTCGGCGAAGTGGTAGCCGGTGTCGAGAAACACGATGGGGAAGCGTCGGTCGACGCGCAACGCGAGGTCGATGACGATCGCGTCCTGCATTGACGACAGGACGCAGCATCGATCTTCGAACTTCGTCCACGCCCACGAGAGCGCCTCGATCGCGGTTGCGGTCGTGACGCGTTCCTCGCCAGGGCGGAAGGGGCGTTCGGCAAGTGCGTTGGTCACTTGACGCACGATACCAATACCCGACCACATTGGTCAAGAATTAGATGTGGGCTGTCCGATGCCACGAGCGGAACCCGTTGGGCCACATCTGTGTCGCGCCCGACGCTAGAGTGAGATTCTTCTCTCACGAATAGGGGTCAGATAGGTGTACAACCTCCCGCAGGCGGCGAATGTGGGGAGGCCGTGGAGCGCACCAGCGAAGCGTCTACGACCACGTCGGTGTGCCGATCTGAAGTCGTCAACGTTCGAGCGAGCGGTCTCTGCGCTCGCTTCCCTACGGTCCCTGGTACCGAATGAGTGACGAGACTCGACAGCGGTTGGTTGACGCGGCTGCTCGCCGGTTTGTGGCTCCTGGGTACGGAGTGCTTCGCGACGTCGAACTCGCAGCAGTCGCTCGCGATGCGGGCGTAAGCGAGGCAACGGCTCGGCGCCACTTCACGATTGAGGAACTTCACGCGGAGCTGGTTGCGTTCGTGCTGTCACCAGATGGCGAAAGCGCTGCATCGGGATTCGGTGGTCTCGGCTGGGCGAACGCACGCTGCGATGACATGGTCGATCGTTTGAATGATGCGGATCATCGGGTCGACGAGGCACTCCAGGGTGTGATGGACCAGTTGTGGCCCGGCAAGATCAATGACCATCAGCTCCGGTCACAGATGGCACTCTGGCCCTACGTCGAAGGCGATCGCTCAGTTGCGATGCAGCTGGACGAGTTGTACAAGGCTTTTGAAGACGGTATCCGGCGGATCTTCCACGGCTTTCTCGTTCGTCACACTCGCTTCGTGCACCTCCGCGAAGATTGGCTGTCGATCGACGACTTTGCGGTACTCGTCAATCAAATTGCCGAGGGCGCTGCCATTCGAGCGCATCTTCATCAGGCGCTCGGCCACGAGGGTTACGGCTTCGACGGCAGAGCTCCAGGTCGGGCGCTCCGGGCGCTGGTTGGGTCAATGCTGCAGTTTCACGATGAGGATGAGCATCCACTTGACGCACAATTCCGCCAGCTGTCCGAGCAGCGACAGAACGGTTTCGGCGCTACGCCGCTCGCCGAGTGACTGGACCCCCTCGCAGTTCTTGATGTGCTCGGCGCCAGGTTGTGCGAGGGGCTTGTCCTGAGTCGGTGTTCCACCCGACAATCCCCCGAAGGGGGTAGGAGATGGAATCTCACGAAGGCGAGGCGATGTCGACCGCTGATGCGGCAGCGACGTATTGCGCGCTCGCCGAGGTCTGGTGCAATTTCGGGCACTGCCCCTACCTCTGGACGACCTTGCCGCACCCCGAGCCGAGCGACAATGATTGACCGGAGAGGTGGCCAGCGCCTGCTTTCCATCGTTTGGCTTAAACGTGGCTCTCGTCGAGAACCGGTACGCGACCAGCTCCCGCCGCATCGACGAAAAGGTGCGACGTTGCTGATCGTCGCCGGCGGCGACATCGGCGAAGCCGCGGTGCTTGAAGACCCGGGCATGTGGAACGAGATCGCAGTGCTGCCACTCGCGTCACAGCATTGGGCCGACGGGACGTTCGTTGGGGCTCGCCTGACCGCTGCGGTCAGCCAACTGGAACACGAGCGTCCGTTCGACCTCATTGCGGTGTCGAACGCAGCGAGCGAGAGCGAAGCATTCGTGGCAGCCACGCGCGTGGCGTTCGACCTCGATCGACCCTTCGTCGCGATGGTGGACCATCTCGATCTCGAGACGCTGCCGGCTCGAGCATTGCGCACCAGCGAGCCAACTCGGATGGATCTGGGCCGCGGCTCCGTTGTCGCATTCAGCCGGCCACCTACGGGGGCGATACGACTCGATCTGCGGGATTCGGATGCGAAGCGAAAGCAGCGGGAACTCGCATGACCGGTGTCCTCGTTGCGACCGAGACCGAGGTCGGAGAGTTATCCGGTCATAGCAAGTCGACGATCGCAGCTGGCCGGGCGCTGGCCCGTCGCCTCGGCGTCTGGATGGCGCCGATCGGTCTCGGGATTGGGTCTGAGACGTTCGCACGGTCGTTGGAACTCTGTGGGGCCGACAACGGCTACGTGGCTGATGAAGAGCGCCTCCGCCAACTCGAGCCGACAGCCTGCGCCGATGCCGTTGCTGACCTGGCGCGAGGTACCACCGCGGGGGTCGTCGTTGCTCCAAGTACGCCATGGTCGAATCGGGTGCTGGCTGAGGCCGCAGCCAGGCTGAACGTGCCGTTCTTCCCGAATTGCTCGAGCATCGACTTCGAACAAGGCGTGTGGCTCGTTGGTCGCCCCGGTGACGAGACACCGTTGCCGTACCCGTTGGCCGATGGCTCGCTGGTCCTGCTTTCTCTCACCGAGTCAGCGCTGGTGGAACGAGCTCGGCCGACGACCGTTCGCTCGTTCGAACCAAAGTTGCGTCCACGGACCGAAGAGGTCCCGCTCATAGATCTACGCCAGCCCGAGGATCAGTCTCCGCTCGTCGATGCGCGGACAGATGAGGCAGCTCCGACCGCCCTCGATACCAACCAGCCTCGATCGAAGATCGGTCGGATGACGACGGTGCTTTGTGCTGTCGCCGTCTTCATGATTGCGCTCGAATTGACCGTGATTTCTGTCGCGCTGCCGAGAATCACTGATCATTTTGTTGGCGTGTCACCGGCGCTGCTCGGGTGGATCCTCACGTCCTACAACGTCGGTGTCGCTGCGCTGCTGCTTGTCGCTGGCTGGGCGGCAGAACGGTTCGGGCGCAAACGGCTCTTTCTGATCGGCCTCGTGGTGTTCACTGCGGGCTCGGTGGCGTCCGGTCTTGCCCCAACGATCGAGGCCTTGATTGCCGGCCGGGTGGTGCAGTCGATCGGCGGTGCAATGCTGTTGCCATCGTCACTCGCCCTGATCTTGCATTCAGTCCCGCGATCTGAGCACAAGGCGGCGATTGGTGTCTGGGGTGCAACCGCTGGTCTCGCAGCCGCCATTGGTCCGACCCTGGGCGCGTTGCTGGTCGAGTACAGCGGATGGCGAGCGGTCTTTCTTATCAATGTTCCGATCGCACTTGCAGCGCTCGCGGTCGGAAGCCGTGCTCTCGTTGAGACAACAGAGGAGGAGCATCGGCGGATTGACTTGGTGTCGGTCGTTGCTGGCGCGCTGTCGACCGGGTTCGGGGTCTATGCGATCTCGGTGCTGGGTGATCGCGGGATCGGCGACACAGCTGGCCTGTCGTTTGCTGCGGCGAGTGTTGTGCTTGCGCTTCTCTTCGCACGGCGGACAGTTCGCCACAGCGACCCGCTCTTCCCTCCTCGAGTCGCACGGCTGCGCAGCTATGCGGTCGGACAAGTGGGCACTGGGCTCTTTGCGATCACCTTCGCTTCTTGGCTCGTTTTGGTGCCCACCTTCCTTGTCCGTGTCTGGGGCTACTCGACGCTCGAAGCTGGATTCGGGCTCGCTCCAGCGCCGCTCATCATGGCGCTTAGCGCTCGTCCTGCCGGTGTGATTGCGCAGCGGTGGGGGCTCCGACGGGTCGTCGTGGTTGGCTTGGTGGCGTGCGCCTTGGCGGTCATCTACTGGCTCGCCATGGTCGGGTCGACGGCGAGCTATGTCGTTGAGTTTCTGCCCGGGGCATTGCTGTTTGGCATCGGGCTCGGCACAGCGCTTCCGATGCTGACCGCGGCGTCACTGCGCGATATCGGCGAGAGCGACTACGCGATCGCAGCTGCTGGGAACACGACCTGTCGACAGGTAGCGATGGCGATCGGCATCGCATCGGCGGTGGCAATTGTCGGCAACGACGTTGCGTCGGTGAACGCCTACAAGCTGTCGTGGGCGATCAGCGGCGCATTAGCGATCCTCACCGGATTCATCGTCATGATCTGGTATCCACCGCAGGCGGCGTCGGGCGGAGAGCCGGTCGAGGAGGCGATGGTGGGCGGATCGCGCGGCTGAGGCTGTGGACCGGGTTGGACGGAATGCCACTGGCCGGCCGATCGTGTCGTCCGGCGCCGCTACGGCGTCAGCCGTCTTCGCAGGCCGTTGCGAAACCGAGTGCGGCGCAAACCTCCGCCATCCGAGTTGCGCCCAGCGTGGTGATCTGCTCGACGAGCACGGATTTCCGGACCACGCGCAGGTTGTCGAGACTCAACACGCAGTCGTCAGGCATCCCGTCAGTCGTGCTCAACGGGACCTCGGTCGGGATGCCGCGAACCGTTCGGGTTGCCGGCACGGCGAGCAGCTGGTTGAGCACGGGGATGCCCTCGCTGCGGGTCAGCACCAGGTACGGACGCCGGTTCTCGTTGGGAGCTTCGTGCCACCACACTTCGCCTCGTTGCATGGCGCAGTCACCAGTCGCGGCCGTCGGCGGCATCTTCGGCATCGAGGCGTTGCGCCAGTTCGTGGCCGTGCGTGTCGCTCTCGAGCTCGAGGTCTCCCCAGCTATCTGGCGCTGCGACTGGCATGGCTGCGTAGCCAGCCACCCAGCGGTCTACGGCTGCAGCTCGGTCTCGTTCGGTCAGCCATTCGCTCACCGCTTCGCGGATAAGTGCCGACCGGGAACGGCCCTCGGCCTCGGCGTGCCGGTCGAGAGCGGCGACGAGCGTGTCGTTGAGCTGCACAAGGGTTTGCGATCGAGCCATATGGTCATCATATGGTTGTTTGAGTACGTGCACGGCTTCTCCTTGGTTCTTGCCTTGGGGGAAGCACTGATCTCTGGGACTGGTTCAGCTTGTCACTGGGGTGCGACAAGCTCGACCGGCAGAGCGCTGTGGTTCAGCCGAAGCGTTCGACGAAGTCGTCGGCGACGGCTGCTCGTACTGCTGCCCTGGCCGTCAGCCAGTCGGTGGCGCAGGCTTGCGAGGCCTTGGCGACATCGGCTTCGATGGCCGCGATCTCGGACAGGTCATCGATGATGCGAGCCTGGACAACCACGCTGCCGGCGTCGCCTTCGGC
>CAZEMU010000126.1:9235-11591 GCA_964513315.1 uncultured Acidimicrobiaceae bacterium
GCCATGCAGTTGGTGATCGAGATCTGAATCAGCGCCTCGTCCCAGGCCTCGGCTTCGACCGGGTCGATCGGCGCGCCAAGCAGCTCCTCGATCGGCGACGTGGCCGCGAACGGGGGAAACGGCGACGCGTCTTCGCCGCCACATGCGCTCGCGAGGAGTGCGATGGCCAGGAACGTGACGGCAGCGGTGACTGCCGGTCGCAGGCTCAGGCGGTCACCTTGACGCGCTTGAGCACGTCGTCGACGAAGCCGGGAGCCAGCTTCTCGAGGTGCTTCGCTCGCATTGCTTCGCCAGCAATGATGTTGGCGCCGAGTTCGGACTCGAGCCAGTCGGCGAACTCGTCGATGCAGTTACCCGGGTGGAATGCGTAGGTCATGAACGCAGCCGTCGGCTTGTTCCACAGCATGGGAATCTCGCGCAGCTTGCCGGTGTCGCCCGGGCGATGGCCGAACAGGATCAGCCCGTCGACCCACGTGCCAACGCAGACAAGGTCGGCGGCAGCCACTTCGGCGAAGTCGAGCCCGTCGAATGGGCGCACGAGCACGTCGTGGCCACGAGCGGCGAACTCGCCGCCGATGTATTCAGCGGCGGCTTCGGTGTTGCCGGTGCGACTGCGGTACGTCACGAGAACCTTCACGGCGCACACGTTATCGCCACCAGCTCGCTGGTGTGAGGACGAACGGGTGTCAGGCACCGTTCGTGGCTAGCGGGTGCGGAGGACGAAGGGCAGAACGGGGCCGAGGCCGGCTTCGTGCAGGCGGAACGCGGCGACGGTGAGCGTCCAGCGGCTGTCGACTTCGTCGTCGATAAGCAGCACCGGCCCGCGACGGATGTCGTCGGGCGGAAGCGCAGCCGTGTCGATGACGAACCGGTTCCACACGTTGAGGACCTGGTGGGCGCTGTTGGCCTGGTCAGCTTGGAAGCCGCCATCGAAACCGGGCGCCTCGCCGAGGCAGCGGTACACCGGCAGCTTGCCGAGCGCTCCGAGGCCATCGGCGACCGCGTCGACGAGCGCAGCAGAGCGCCGTGACGGCATCGGGCAGATCCAGGTTGGCCGTTCGTCCCAGCCCCAGCGCTTGAGGACACCGGCGCAGCCACGGATCATGTCCTCGGACACGTTCACCGGGGCGCCGTTCCGGGCCTGAGTGAGCAGCGCCTCGACGGTCGGATGCCAGCCGCCATCGCCCAGCCGGGCGAGCGCGCGTCCAGGCTGAGCTTGAGCGTCGGGCTTGATCTTGCCCTTGGGCGAATCGAGACGGGTCGGCCACTGGCGGCGGGGTTCGACGATCACATCGCCGCCGCGCAGGTGGGCGGCGGCCTTCGCGACGAGCTCGGGGTCGGGCTCGGCGACGATCGTCGTGCCGGTGCAGCGGTCGCAGCGTCCGCAGTCGGTGGCCTCGGGATCGTCGAGCGCCTCGCGTAGATACCGCAGTCGGCAGGTGTCGAGGTCGGCCCAGGTGCGCATCTGCTCGCCCTCGTCGCGGCGCAGTTCCTTGAGCGTCTGGGCGACCTGATGGTTGTAGGTCCACGGGAACGACGAGCGAATCCAACCGGAACCGACGCGTTCGACCGCACCATCAACTTCGAGGATGTTCATCAGCGTCGACAGGCGGGAGCGGCCCAGGTTGACGTAGCGCTCTAGGTCCGCGATGCCGGTCGGCTCATGCGGGTTGAGCTGGTTGAGGGCGGTCATGCACAGCTCTTCGCTCGGCATGGCGACCGACTCGAACCAGGACCAGATGCGGGCGTCTTCGACGGGGCGGGGGAGCGCAATGATCTCGGCCCGGTCGATGTTGCGGCCGGCGCGGCCGATCTGCTGGTAGTAGGCGACCGGCGTCGGCGGCAGCCCCAAGTGGACACAAAACGCCAGATCGCCCTTGTCGAAGCCCATCCCGAGGGCGCTCGTTGCGACGAGCGCTTTCAGGTCGTTGGCGCGCAATCGGGATTCGAGTTCCAGGCGTTCTTCGGGGTCGACTTGGCCGGTGTAGGCGCCAACGTCGTGACCCTGTGACGCCAACCACGACGCGGTCTCATGGGCCTGGGCGACGGTCAGCGTGTAGATGATCCCCGAACCGGGCAGCGAGTCGAGATGGCCGCCGAGCCAGGCCAGCCGGTGGGCATCGTCGGGCAGGTCGACGACACCGAGATGCAGTGACGCTCGGTCGAGCGTGGTGCGCAGCACGAGGGTTTCTTCGCCGAGCTGGGCGGCGACGTCGTCGGTGACGCGCTGGTTCGCCGTCGCGGTCGTGGCGAGCACCGGCGTCCACGGCGGCAACTCATCGAGCAGGCGCCGCAGGCGGCGGTAGTCGGGCCGGAAGTCATGGCCCCAGTCGCTGATGCAGTGCGCCTCGTCGCA
>CAZEMU010000127.1:0-11585 GCA_964513315.1 uncultured Acidimicrobiaceae bacterium
GCCTGATGTACGGCTGGGTCATCCCCGTCTTCGCCGTCGGCAGCCTCGACGCATCGAGCGAACGAGCAATGCAACTCTGGACCTCGGTCATCGAGCGCGTCCAAGACGCGATCTTCCAACACGGCGCCCAAGAGTTCATCGAACTGGCGTAGTCCGAGCTTCTAGGTCACCAGCGCAGCGATCAAGGCCACGGTGTTTGCGGCCATCGCGCCGGACATCCAGCGTTGCGTCGAGAGCCGAAGGTCGGTGATGTCTGCTTTCAGGTCCGAGCGGAGGTTGGCCATATCTCCCTTGAGTTCCGCTCGGAGCTCGGCCATCTCACCGCGCAACATGATCGTGTTCGCATGCATGTCGTCACGGGTGACGAGCTGGGCGGCTGGCTGATTCGGCAACATGGCGAGAAGGTTGTTGGCGGCCTCTGGTCCAAGAATCGGTTCGAGTCCAACGAAGATGTCTCGTCGGTCGGATTCACTGATGGTCATGGCGTTCCCCGTGGTGTCGGAGCGTTGCGGGAAGCTGCGCTCACCGTAGCGAAGCTTGCCCCGACCGTCGAGAGGCGATCAGCCGAGGGGTTGGACGAGTCGGACGTCTTCGGGAACGACGGTGATCGTCACGCGACCGACTGCATCGAGGCCGGAGGCGATGTCCTGATCCAGGATCGCGGCGCCCCATTCGGCACCGTCGAGCAGACGCAGTCGCACTCGCTCCGTCGCAGCGTCGCGCTCGGCTCCGGTTGCATGACAGACCGCTCGCCCGCTCACCGAGGCGAAGTCGACGTCGTCGGAGACGGTGAACACGACCTGGTCGCGTCGTGATGCGTTGATGAACTTGGCGGCACTTCCTCGACATGAGATCACCAGGTCGGTGCCGTTCCAGTCGTAGGCGACCATCGACGCTTGTGGCGCCCCCGAAGAGCGGGTCGTGACGAGAACTCCCCAGAGTCGTTCACGAAGAAACTCGTCGGCTGCGGAAGAGATCTGCATGTCCGCACGTTAGGTGCCCACGAAGGAGTCCTTTCCATGCGGCATCCTGGGTCCGTGCCCAACACCGAACGACGCGACCTCAGTGAGCTGTTTGCGTTGTTCGCCGTCGGGGCCGCCGCAGTGCTGGCCGTCGTGCTGCTGGTGCAGTCGTTGCGTGGCTCGACCGATTCGGCTGCCGCAGTCGAAGCCGCCACCGGCGGCGAAGTCATTGACCTCGACGACGGCGCCATCGCCGATCCCAACGCCGACGCTGGCGAGATCGTCGCCGCCGCGGCCGCAGCCATGGCCGAGGTCCGCAGCGTGGAGTTCACTCTCGACCGGCAAGGCGCCCCGATCTTCATCGATCAGTTCGCCAGCATCGCCCTCGACGATCTGATCGGCCAGTTCAGCGTCCCGACCAAGGCACAGGCCCAGCTGACGGTGACCGTCAACGGCGACCTGACCACTCGCCTCGGCGCCGTCGCCATCGAGGACGAGGTGTGGATCTCGAACCCGGTGACGGGTGACTTCGAGACACTGCCTGACGGGTACGACATTGACCCGTCGCGGTTCTTCGATCCCGAGGGAGGTTGGCAGCCGCTGCTCGCGAATCTCCGTGACGTCGAACTCGTCGGCATCGATGACCGTGGAGGCGAGCGCTACCACCTGACCGGCATCGCACCCGCTGCTGAGGTGCGCAACATCACAGTCGGCTTGGTGCGCGAACAAGACGTTCCCGTCGATCTGTGGATCCATCCCACGACATCGCTCGTGACCCACGCGGAGTTCGACACGCTGATCGATGGCGCCCAGAGCCAATGGGCACTGGCGCTCGATCGCTACGGCCAGACCTTCTCCATCGAACCGCCCGCCAATGTTCGAGCCGGTGACTGACATGAGCACTGCGCCCTCAACAACGACGCCGGCGGCATCCACGGCACAGCGCAGCCCGAGCCCTGGCCAGATCTTGGCCGTGGTCGGCTTCAGCGTCTTCGTCGCCGCCGATGACCTCACCGTCGTGTCGACGATGCTGCGACCGATCATCGGCGACCTCGGCCTTGTACTGCCGGACGGCCTCGACGACGCCGCCTGGATCGTCAATGCCTATCTGATCGCCTTCGTCGCCGTCATGCCGATCTCGGGGCGCATCAGCGATGTGCTCGGACGCCGCCGCACTTTCGTCGGCGCCTACCTGCTGTTCCTGGTCGGCACGATCCTGATTCCACTGTCGATCGAGCTGGACAACCCGTTCCGTTGGTTCCTGGCTGGCCGCATCCTGACTGCGATCGGCGGTGGTGCCATGGTGCCGGTCGCCTTGGCCGTGGTCGGCGACGTCTATCCCGCCGAGCGGCGCGCTCGTGCTCTCGGAACGCTCGGCGCCATCGAAACGATGGGCTGGGTATGGGGCCCGCTGTACGGAGCAATGCTCGTCCGGTTCCTCAGTTGGCAATGGCAGTTCTGGCTCAACATCCCGTTCGCGCTCGGCGGCCTGGCCGCCTCGTGGTGGGCGCTGCGCGAGCACGACCGTCCCGACCGAGGCGTGCGACTCGACTGGATCGGAGCAGGGCTGCTCACGATCTCACTCGTCTCGCTGAACCTCGCTCTTCTGGGATCAGCCGAGATCCAGAGCGTTAACGGACTCGACGAGCTGACGGGCGGAAGCAGAGACTTCACCTGGCTCTACGCAGTCGCCCTCATCGCAGGATTCGCGTTCGTCCTCCAGCAACGGTCGAGCGAACATCCGCTCTTCGATCCACGGATCCTTCGGGGCCGCAACATGCGCATCGCGCTCATCGTCAACTTCGTCGTCGGCGCCGGGCTCGTCATCGCCATGGTCGACGTGCCGCTCTTCGTCAATTCGGTTGAACTCGACCTCGAGCGCGCTGCCGTGCGAGCCGGCTGGGTGCTCTCGGCCCTGACCGTCGCCATGGCCGTCTTCTCCTATGTCGGTGGCCGAGTCACCGAACGCTGGTGGTACCAGCCTCCGGTGCTCGCCGGCGTCGCGATGTCGACAGCTGCGTTTGCCTGGATGGGTGCCACCTGGAGTGCCGACACGTCATACGGACTGTTCGTCGTGCAGCTCGCCATGCTCGGCGCTGGCTTCGGCCTCACGATCGCGCCAACCACCGATGCCGTCGTCGACGCGGCACCTGCCGACCACCGAGGCGCAGCCGCCGCGCTCGTCATGGTCGTGCGCCTGCTCGGCCTGAGCGTCGGACTCTCCGCCCTCACCGCTTGGGGCCTCGCTCGCTTCAACGCACTGCGCAGCACCCTCGAACTTCCTCCCCTGACCGACCCGGACTTCGAACGAGCGCTCATCGAAGCCCAAGAGACCCTCACCGCCCAGGCAATCGCAGAGACGTTCACGGCATCGGCCGTCGTCCTCGGCGCGGGTCTCCTCGCCACCGCCCTGATGCGCCGAACCAACGGAGCTTCCATGCCAAGCCACGACGACGTGGACCACGACAATTCCGCCGATCCCGCCGAGCTGATCCAGCCCGCCGCCCCAACCCCGGCAACGGTCGACAACGACCAGCTGGCTGCGCTCTCGAAGCGGACGAACCTGCTCATCGGTGCCCTTGCCGGCGTGCTGGCGCTCGGCATGCTCGGCGGGCTGACAATGATGGGCCGCCTCAACGACGCCGAGAGCGATGCCGCTGCCGCACGAGCCGAGGTCGACAGCATCCAGACCGAGCTCGCCACCGCCCGCGAAGACCTCGCTCGCGTCGAAGCTGGCGCTGCGCTCTACGCCTCGCAGATCACCGGCTTCCAAGAACTCGTCACCGACCTCGGCCCTCAGGTGTCCGGCGGCATCGACGAGGCAATCGCCGGCCTTCAAGAATTCGGCGAGTCGACGATCGCGTTCGACGTGAACATCGACGAGGTCATCCCGGTCAACACCGAGGTCGTCATCGACCGCACCGTCGAGGTCCCGATCAACACTTCGATCCCGATCAACGAGACCTTCGACACGACGATCGAAATCGACACGCCACTCGGAGCGATCCCCCTCGACGTGAGCGTGCCGGTCAACATCGACGTGCCGGTCGACCTGACCGTCAACATCCCGATCAACGAGACCGTGCCGATCAACGACGAGTTCCCCGTGCAGCTCGACGTGCCGATCGA
Source organism: uncultured Acidimicrobiaceae bacterium (assembly GCA_964513315.1). Classification (GTDB taxonomy): domain Bacteria; phylum Actinomycetota; class Acidimicrobiia; order Acidimicrobiales; family UBA10347; genus UBA10347. Next base: position 4,092 of record CAZEMU010000127.1, read on the forward strand.
GATCGACGTCCGCGAGACCGAACTTGCGGAACTCACCGACTCCCTTGCCGCCGGCCTCGAGTCCCTACGCGAAGTCCTCAACGGTTTGGGTGGCGGGTAGTACGTCTTTGCTCGCAGGCTCGCAAAGTCTGCGCTCGGTGAAGCCTCTGCGGTCCCCACCGGATTGCCCCTGCCCGCACGTCCGCTGGGGCTGGGAATCGTTGGTGAACTAACGTCGGCTGCAACGGCCGCTGGGGAAGGCGGCCACAAGGGGCACGATGATTCCTGCAGCGACGACCGACATCACGGTCGAGTGGTTGAACGAACGGCTGGCCGAACGAAGCGACGTCGGCACCGTCGCCGCAATCGAGCGAGAGCCGATGGGCATGGGTGTCGGCATCCTCGGCGAGATCGCCCGACTCCACCTGACCTACGCCGACGGCGAGTCGGGACCGGCGACCATGATCGCCAAGTGCCAGTCGGCGTACCCCGAGAACATCGGCCTGTGCCAGATGATGGGCTTCTACACCCGCGAGGTCAGCTTCTACCAACAGCTCGCTGACACGATCGACATCCGAGTGCCGACGCCCTACGTGGCCGACATGGAACCGGGCGGCGCACCGTTCGTGCTGGTGATGGAAGAGGTCGGCGGCGCCGGGATGATCGACCAGATCGTCGGCGCCAGCCTCGACGAAGCCAAGCTCGTGCTCGACGCTGTCGCCACGCTGCACGCCCGCTTCTGGGACAACGAGGACCTCTACGCCCTCGAGTGGCTCCCGCCGATGAACAACGACATGTACAAGGGCGCGCAGGTCCTGGGCGAGGCGAACTGGCCGGCGTTCAACGAGAACTGGGGGCCGAAGCTGCCGGCCAAAACACTCGCTGCGGTCGAGGCCTTCACGCCGCTCTACCCCGCAGCGCTCGACTACCTGTACGAACTGGGCACGCCGACGTTTGCCCACACGGACTGCCGAGCCGAGAACTACCTGTTCGGCGGCACCGCCGGCGAGGGCGTCACGACGATGCTCGACTTCCAGCTCTCGACACGCCACATGGGCACCTTCGACCTGGCGAACTTCTTGGGCATGTCGGTGACGATCGAAAACCGCCGAGCCTGGGAAGACGAACTCATCGAGCACTACCACTCCACACTGCTCGCCAAGGGCGTGCCCGATAGCTACACGCTTGAGCAGTGCCGCCTCGAATACCGCTACTGCCTGATGCAGCAAGCGTGGGCCCAGCTTGCGATCGCCAACGTCGACCCCGGCAACGATCGAGGCCGCGAGCTTCTCGACGCGTTCGTAACACGAGCGTTCCAGGCCGCCGAGGACAACAACGCCGCCGAGCTTCTCGACCAGTTGCGCTGACCCGCTGCCGCAAAGGACACCCGATGACCACACCTGAGATTCCGAGCTTCTTCGACCCGGCGGTTCAGGACGACCCGTTCGAGGCCTACGAGATGATGCACGCGCAGTGTCCCGTGCACCAGCTGCCCGAGAACGGCCTGTTCATGGTGACGAAGTACGACGATGTCAAAGAGGTGCTGACCGACCCCGACACGTTCTCGTCGAATCCGGTCGGGCGCACGCCCCATGTCTCCGAAGCGTCGGCTGCAGCGGCCAAGGTCTTCGCCGAGCGCGGCTGGAAGCGGGCCCGCACCTTGCAGCGGACCGATCCCCCGGTGCACACCCACTACCGGCGACTGCTCGGGCGGGTGTTCACGAACCGCCAGGTCACGGCGCTGGAACCTCGCATCACCGAGATCTGCCACGAGCTCATCGACGGGTTCATCGATGCTGGCGAGTGCGAGTTCGTCCGTGACTTCGCCCTGCCGCTTCCCGGGATCATCATCTGCGAACAGCTGGGCCTCGACGCCAAGCAGTACCCGCTGTTCAAGACATGGGCCGATGCAATGTTGGCGCCCGCACAGCGGGTCATGACCGTCGAGCAAGCCGTCGAACAGGCCGAGATCGAGCTCGAAGCGCAGCACTATCTCGCCACCGAGTTCGAGGCCCGGCGAGAAGAGCCTCGTGACGACCTGATCTCAGCGCTCGTGCATGCACACGGCGCCGACGAAGAACCGTTCACGATGGAAGAACTCCAGGACCTGATGCATCAGCTCGTGACCGGCGGGTTCGAGACGACGACGGGTGCGCTCGGGACCGGCATGTGGCTGCTGCTGCGGTACCCGGATCAGCTGGCGAAGCTCCAGGCTGACCGTTCGCTGCTCGGCAACTTCATCGACGAGAGCCTGCGGTTCGACTCACCCGTCGCAGGGCTGTGGCGCACGGCAACGTGCCCAGCTCGTGTCGGCGAGGTGGACATCCCCGACGATTCGCCGGTGATGGTTCGCTACGCCGCTGCGAACCGAGACCCGGACAAGTTCGAGAACCCTGACGTGTTCGACATCGAGCGAGAGAACGCGTCAGACCACATCGCGTTCGGCTGGGGCGGCCACTTTTGCGTCGGCTCATGGCTGGCTCGCGCCGAGCTACGCATCGCGTTTGAGACGCTGCTCGACCGGCTCGACAACTTCGAGCTCGCCGGACCGCTCGACGAGATCCCGCACGAGTTCAGCTTCATGCTCCGTCCGCTCAAGGAGCTGCCCGTCCGCTTCACGCCTCGAGCGAGCTAGCGGAGGGCATGCCACCAGTCGGCGACGACGGCGGCATAGCTCTCGGTGTACTTCAGCGTCAGCTCATCGGCACCCTCGGGAGCGCTCTGCCCATTGGTGGGCGGCAGCGGCGATGAGTCGCTGATCGGGTCGATCCACTCCAGGCGGATCTTCTCGACCACGCGGCCGATGTTCGGCGACGCGGTCTCGTGATGGTCGCTCGTCTGGTGGACGATGAACGCCTGGTGATCCGGGAACGACAGCAGCGTGTAATAGGTCCTCGGTTCGGCGCCCCGCCAGTACTCGTAGCGCAGGATGTCGTCCTCGAGTTCATGGCTCTTGGCGTAGAGCTCGGCGGCGATGGCTTCCCATTCGGCTTCGGTCCCGGGCTTGACGGTGATGTGGGCGAGGATCGTGGCCATGTGATCAACGTAGGGGTCGGGTCACCCGGCGCTGGAATTCTGGCGCCGGGCGACGTGGATTAGTGTCCGCTCATGGCTCATCCACGTCCTTTCCGTTTCGGCCTCATGGCGGCCAAAGCTTCGTCCTCCACCGAGTGGACCGAGACGGCGAAGAAGGCCGAAGACCTCGGCTACTCGTCGCTGCTCATGCCCGATCACTTCGGGGACCAGCTCGGTGTGATCCCGGCACTCGCTGCCGCGGCCGCCGTGACGACCGAGCTGCGCATCGGCTCGCTCGTGTTCGCCAACGACTTCCGCCACCCGGCGCTGCTGGCCAAGGACACGGCGACGATCGACTTGCTGAGCGACGGACGACTCGAAGTCGGCGTCGGCGCAGGCTGGATGAACACCGACTACGAAACGACAGGCGTTCCCCACGAACGTGCCGGGATTCGCATCGACCGCATGATCGAATCGATCGATGTGCTCAGGGGCCTGTGGGGCGAGGGTGCGTTCTCTTACGACGGCGCGCACTACAACATCACCGAGATGGACGGTCTGCCCAAGCCGGTGCAAGCGGGCGGCCCGCCGATCATCGTGGGCGGCGGCGGCAAGCGCGTGCTGTCGACCGCAGCTCGGATGGCCGACATCGTCGGCGTGAACCCCAACGTGGGCGAGGGCACCATCGGCGCCGAAGCGATCAAGTCAATGTCCGCCGAGGCGACCGAAGAGAAGATGACCTGGGTTCGCGATGCAGCGGGCGACCGCTTCGATGACATCGAGATCAGCATCTTGAAGTTCTTCGTGGTCGTCACCGACGATCGCGATGACATGGCCGCCAAGGTCGGCGCCGGCATGGGTATGGATGCCGCCACGATCATCGCCAGCCCCCACGCGATGGTCGGCTCAGCTGAGCAGATCGCCGACGAGCTCATCGAACAGCGCGACCGCTGGCAGGGTTCCTACGTGACGGTCCAGTCCGATGCGATGGACTCGTTCGCACCCGTCGTCGCCGCACTCGCAGGCACATGAGCGACGCCTCCGCATTTCGTTCCGACCTGCTTGCTGGCCGCACCGCGCTCGTCAGCGGCGGCGGGTCTGGGCTCGGCAAGGCCATCGCCACCGGCCTGGCCGCAGTCGGCGCCGACGTCACGATCGCGGCCCGGCGCCAAGAGACCCTCGAAGAAGCGGCGACCGAAATCGCGGCCGCGACCGGGCGGTCGATCGGCGTCGACCTGGTCGACATCCGGAACCTCGAAACGGTCGAGGCGCTCGCCGACCGTCACGCTGATGTCGACATCTTGGTGAACAACGCGGGCGGACAGTTCCCGCAGAAGGCACGTGACTTCAGTGCGAACGGATGGCGCTCGGTCATCGACCTGAACCTGAACGGCACCTGGAACATGACCCAGGCGTTCGGCAACAAGATGCTCGACGGCAACGGCGGCACGATCTGTCAGATCATCGCCACGGTCGGTCGAGGCATCCCCGGCATCGCTCACTCGGCTGCTGCCCGAGCGGGTGTGCTCGAGCTCACCAAGACGCTCGCCTACGAATGGGGTCCCAAGGTTCGTCTGAACTGCGTGGCGCCGGGCCAGTTCCGCACCGACGCGTACGACTCGACCTACGAAGAGGGTGTCGGCGACGGCTACGTCGAGCAGCCGCTCCCTCATGTCGGCCACACGAGTGACATCGCGAACGCGGTCACCTTCCTGGTGTCGCCTGCCAGCCGGTTCGTCACGGGCGAGGTCTTGTTCGTCGATGGCGGCCTGATCGTGCAGGGTCCGATGAGTGCGCTCCCTCCGGGCGGCTACCCCGAGCGCGACGAGCCAGCGACCCGGCTCTAGAAAAATCTCAGAGGTGCGCGACGGAGCTCACCCTGTTCGCTCGTTGAAGTGGGTGTATGAAGGCCGAACACCAGCGACCTGAACCGGGCGCTCCGTCGAAACGCTCTGAGTTGTATGACGAAGCGCTCCCTCAGGTCTATGCGTATCTGCGGGGACGATGCGGCTCGACCGCACTCGCCGAAGAGCTGACATCAGCAACGTTCGTGCAGGCGGCGCTCTCGTGGTCTGACAAGAGCGACGGCGAAGCAGAACTGACCGTGGGTTGGCTCATCACCGTCGCCCGCAACAAGCTCATCGACCACTGGCGCCATCAAGCAGTCGTCGACCGTTCCTTGGTGCTCATCGAAGGCGGACGCATCGAATCCGTCGACCCCTGGCACGGCGTGCTCGACCGTGCTCGAGCCGCCCAAGTCCTGCAACAGATGCCGCCCCACTACCGGGGTGTACTCACCCTGCGTTACCTCGATGACCTGAGCGTCCCCGAGTGTGCCGACATCCTCGAACGAAGCGTGCACGCCACCGAAAGCCTGCTCGCCCGAGCCCGCAACGCATTCCGATCCGCCTACGAAGAGACCGGAGGCCGACATGACTGATCCCCTTACTGAGCTCACCGTTGACGAGACGACTGACGGCCCTTCGGCCGAGTTCGCCGCCAACCTCCGCACCCGCATCGAGGCCATCGAGGCCCGTTCGGAACGGACTCGCCAAAGCGGCTGGCACCTGGCCCAGCTGAACCTCGGCCTGTTCAAGGCGCCGCTCGATGCGCCCGAGATGCAGCCATTCGTCGACGCCCTCGACCGGATCAACGCCCTGGCCGAGTCATCGCCGGGCTTCGTCTGGCGGCTGACCGATGACGAAGGCGCATCGTCGAGCTTCGTCGAAGTTCCCGGAGCCGACGATCCGCTGTGGGCGCCGAACCTTTCGGTCTGGACCGGCATCGATGCGCTGCGTGACTTCATGTATCGCACCGACCATGCGAACTACCTGCGCCGCCGGGCCGAGTGGTTCCAGCGACCAGCCGAGGCGATCACGGTCGGCTGGTGGATCCCTGCCGGGACCGTCCCGACCCTTGCCGAAGCCGTTCGCCGGCTCGACCACCTGCGAGCCCACGGGCCGTCCGACGAAGGATTCCCGCTCACCCGATCCGTCCCTCCCCCACCACAACTGGAGCCAGCCGTGCCACAGCGACAGATCTTCGTCCCCTACCTGACGGTCGGCGATAGCCGTGCCGCTCTTGACTTTTACGCCGAGGTCTTCGGCGCCGTGCGCCAAGGCGAGTTGTTCGAAATGGGCGATGGCAGCATCGGCCACGCCGAGATGGCGATCGGCGACCAGATCTTCTACATGGCCGACGAGTTCGAGGGGATGAACCTCGCCTCGCCTGCAACCGCCGGCACCAACTCGGTTTCGCTGGTGATCTTCGTCGACGACTGCGACGCCGTCTATGAGCACGCCGTCGCCGCCGGGGCAACCGGCGAACGACCACCGGCAAACCAGCACGGCTTCCGCAGCGGCTGGTTCGTCGACCCCTGGGGCCATCGCTGGTCACCCACCAGCGATGTGAAGCCCGACCGCGTGTGAGTGCGCGGTGGCGGATCGTTTCGTATCGCGATTCCATTCCGCCGCCCACAGCTGGACCGCTATGGGTCGCCTCGAGGTTCGGCCCAACGGTCGGATTTCGCTCGGTTGCTTTCGGAGCAGAGCGGGTCAAGGTTGCGGAAGTTCGTTTCACCGCCCTTGGCGTGCGGTTTCCGGTGATCCATGTGCAACCAGTGGAAGTCGGCGTCACAGCCGTGCTCTGAACACCGGCCACGGGTCTCGACGAGTGCTGCGTCTCGCATCCATTGCGGAAACGACCTCGAGTCCACTGAGACGTCGAGTGCTCGGGACTTGGCATCGAGGATCATGCGGCGGAACTCGGCCACACCGAGCAGCGCCTGGGCGAGCCTCGGGTGCACTGGTGTTCCGTCGAGGAACTCACACCGGTAGTCCGGGTCAGTGAAGCTGGGCGTGATCGGCGTATCCGGATCGGCACCAGCGAGCAGTAACTGTTCGGCGAGCCGTTCACCGAGGACGACCTTGATCAGCGGGTTACCTGTCGACCCATCAGCTCTCGCTGCGCCTCGTTCGATGAGCGCCGCGTGGGCGGCGAGGCGGAGCTGTGCGTTCGTGCGCCGGACCCCGGTTTCCTGGTCGTGCGCTCTGAGCCGCTTCATTTCGCGTTCGATCGCTTGGTGCAGCTGTGTCATCAGCAGCGGGTCGAGTTCAGCTTCGACGGTGCCGGATCCGTCGTTGCGACGTCGTAGCCGGATGTGGCTGTTCTTGACCTGCTCATCAGGAATCACGCCATCAGGGTCAGCGGCATTGATCCAATACTGCAACGCCTTGTTGAAGCCTTCGAGCGACAGGTCCCGGGCGAACTGCACCAGCATCTCTTGACCAGCAAGCAGCGCCTGTCGGATCACTGGCCGCTCCGCGACCCGCAATGCCTCGACGTGTTGACGGCTAATCTCACCGCACTCATACGCCGCACGGAACTCGGGGTAGTCGAACAGCCACCGAGCCAGGCGAACATCGCCCCGTACGCGAGCAGGCGACGCGTTCGTATTCGCACCCGCCCAAATCCCGGCCGTACGAGCACGACCCGCATACA
>CAZEMU010000128.1:0-5966 GCA_964513315.1 uncultured Acidimicrobiaceae bacterium
GTCGATGGCATCAGGTACACCGGACGCCCGGCAAGGTCGCCGTCTTGCCAGCCTCGCCCTGCCTTGCGGTCGACGGCGGCTCGCCATCCTTGGAGCCCGACAAACAGCACGGTGGTCGGCACGAGCCAGGCCACGAGCTGCTCGACCCGTTGCATGCCTGCGGCGAACTCGTCCTTGCTGAGCTCGTCGGCACGTCGAGTAGTCCGCTTGACGATGTCGGTCATCCCCATGCCGTGATGCGCAAGCGCATGATCTGGATCGCGATCGACCGATGCCAGACCCGCATTGATCACGGCCGGCCAGAAGCGGTTGCCGGGGCGATGGAAGCCGATGCCGCTCTCGGCCGACGCCGGGCTCGGGTTCAGCCCGACAACGAGCACCCGCATGTCCGGACCCACTCGATCGGCGAGCGTGTAGAGGCGCCGTAGCCGACGGCGCCCTTGGTGGCGCCGGGCCTTGGTGAAGCCAGCTCCTTCGATGATCAGGTCGAGGCGCGGGCTATCGGGCAGCTCCACGTCGATCAGATCATCGACTGCATGCTCTCGATGCAACACGGCAAGCTGCTGAGGAAGCTCTTCCTCAGTCACGTCGTGCACCGGCGACGCCAGCGATCAGAGTGATTCGACAGTCGCCCGGTTCGCCGCGAGATGCGCCTCGAAGCGAGCGAGCTGGTCCTGCAGCGGGACCAAGCCGGCTCCACCAGGCGTGATTCGGTTGTGCACGGCTCGCCCAGGCTGGAGCAGCGCAGCAGCCTCAGGGCCGAGCTGATCGTGATCGCGGGTTAGGTCGATCAGCGACAGTCCGGTCGACAGCGCCTCACGAACGAGCGTGCCGACGACCGCATGAGCGTCACGGAAGGCGACACCGGAGCGGACCAGGTACTCGGCAAGGTCGGTGGCGCCAGCGAGTGGATCGTCCGCAGCATCGGCCATCGCTCCGGTGTTGAAGGTCGCCGTCGCGATCATGCCGCCGATTGCTTCGAGGCCAGCCGAGATCTGATCGAGGCTGTCGAACAGTGGCTCCTTGTCCTCTTGCAGATCACGGTTGTACGTGAGCGGCAGCGACTTGAGCGTGGCCAGCAGACCGGTGAGGTTGCCGATGATGCGCCCGGCCTTGCCGCGGGCAAGCTCAGCGATATCGGGGTTCTTCTTCTGCGGCATCATCGATGATCCGGTGGCGTAGCCGTCGTCGAGCACGACGAAGCCCATCTCGCCGCTCGACCACAGCACCCACTCCTCGCCGATGCGGCTCAGGTGGATGCCGATCATGGTGAGCGCGTACACGGCGTCGGCGATGAAGTCGCGATCGCTCACAGCGTCGAGTGAGTTCTCGAACCGACGGCTGAAGCCGAGCTCGATTGCGTTCGTGTCTGGGTCAAGGGGCAGCGATGAGCCAGCGAGTGCACCTGCGCCGAGCACTGACACGTCGGACGCGTCGCGGGCGGCCAAGATGCGGGTGATGTCGCGCCCAAAGGTCCACGCGTGGGCCAGTAGGTGGTGCGCGAGCGGCACTGGCTGAGCACGCTGGAAGTGGGTGTAGCCGGGCAGATATGCATCGCCAGCAGCGACGGCGCGATCGAACAGCACCTGTTGCATGTCGACGAGCTGCGCGGCGATCGTGCCGAGCTCACGCTTGAGCCACAGGCGAATGTCGGTGCCGATCTGGTCGTTGCGGCTGCGGCCAGTGTGCATCTTCGCCGCGGCCGGAGCGAGCTCGGTGCAGCGGCGCTCGACAGCGGTGTGGATGTCCTCATCAGCAGGAAGCAGCACGAAGCTGCCCGAAGCGAATTCGGCTTCGACGGTGTCGAGCGCGGCCAGGATCTGGTCGACCTCGGGGTCGCTCAGCAGACCGACGCGGCCGAGGCCGCGCACGTGCACGCGGCTGCCGGCGATGTCGTCGGCGGCCAGGCGCTCGTCGTAGCCGATCGAGTACGTGTATTTCTCCAACGCCGCAGCTGGCCCGCCATCAAAGCGGCCATGCCACAACGTGTTCGATTCTTCAGTCATGACAGGCCGCCTGTAGACACCGGTCCGCAGAGGAGCCCGAGCGAAGCGAAGCTCCGATTGCGAGGCAACACATCAGCGGCGGTCGCGGCGGGCGAGGTTCCGCAGGCGCAGCGCGTTGAGCTTGATGAAGCCGGCCGCGTCCTTCTGGTCGTAGGTGCCACCGTCGTCTTCGAAGGTCACCGTCTTGTAGTCGAACAAGGTGTCGTCGCTCGACCGACCGGCGACCATCACATTGCCCTTGTAGAGCTTGAGGGTCACGGTGCCGTTGACGCGCTTCTGGCTCTCGTCGATGGCGGCCTGCATCATGTCCCGCTCGGGGCTGAACCAGAAGCCGTTGTAGATGAGCTTCGCGTAGCGAGGCATGAGCTCGTCCTTGAAGTGCGCAGCCTCGCGGTCGAGCGTGATCGACTCCATGGCACGGTGACCCTTGAGCATGATCGTGCCGCCGGGCGTTTCGTAGCAGCCGCGCGACTTCATACCGACGTAGCGGTTCTCGACCAGGTCGAGTCGACCGATGCCGTGCATGCCACCGAGGCGGTTCAGCTCGGTCAACATCTGTGCGGGAGTGAGACGCTTGCCGTCGAGGGTGACCGGGTCGCCGTTCTCGTAGCCCAGCTCGATGTATTGGCCATCAGCGGGAGCGAGCTCAGGTGAGGTCGACCAGCGCCACATTTCCGACGGTGGTTCCTGCGCTGGGTCTTCGAGCGGGCCGCCTTCGTAGGAAATGTGCAGCAGGTTTGCGTCCATCGAGAACGGCGACTTGGTGCCGCGAGTCTGCTCGATCGGGATGCCTCGTTCTTCGGCGTATGCGAGCAGCGTCTCGCGCCCGCCGAGGTCCCATTCGCGCCACGGCGCAATGACCTTGATCTCGGGCTCGAGTGCGTAGGCGCCGAGTTCGAAGCGGACCTGGTCGTTGCCCTTGCCGGTGGCGCCGTGGCTGATGGCGTCGGCGCCGGTCTCCCGGGCGATCTCGATCAGACGCTTCGAGATCAGCGGCCGAGCGATCGAGGTGCCGAGCAGGTACTCGCCTTCGTAGATCGCGTTGGCGCGAAACATCGGGTAGACGAAGTCGCGCACGAACTCTTCGCGCAGGTCGTCGATGTAGATCTCTTTGACGCCCATGGCTTCGGCCTTGGTGCGTGCAGGTTCGAGCTCTTCACCCTGGCCGAGGTCGGCGGTGAAGGTCACGACCTCGCAGTCGTACTCCTCTTCGAGCCACTTCAGGATGACCGAGGTGTCGAGGCCACCGCTATAGGCGAGGACGACCTTGTTCACATCGAGCTTGTCAGACATGTTGCGTAGTGCTTTCTAAATCAGTTGAAGAGAGGTTGAGAAGAGACTTCGGAAGTACCGGGGTACCAGTTACCCAAGATCCGCATAGCTGCGGAAGAGTTCGGCGACGTCTTCGCCTTCGTGGCCGGCCGCGGCGACGACCATCAGCGTGTCATCGCCGGCGACGGTACCGAGCACCTCGTCGAGTCCCGACCGGTCGATGGCCGAGGCGACGACGTGGGCGCTTCCAGGCAACGTGCGAAGCACGACGATGTTGGCCGAGGCATCGGCGCCGACGACCCACTCGGTGAATACCCGGCGCAGATGACCCGCCGGCAGCACCTGTTCGTGCGGATGATCGGGGATCGCATAAGCAGCGACACCGCCGGGCATGCGCACCTTGATGGCGCCCAGATCCTCGAGGTCGCGCGACACCGTCGCCTGGGTGGCGGTGATGTCTTGCGATGCGAGGTGGTCGACGATCTGTTCCTGGCTCGTGACGGCCTCTTCGGCCAACAGCGCGGCGATCGTCTTCTGCCGGACGGCCTTCGTCGTCACTGTGTTGCCTCGCAATCGCAGCTGCAGGCTGCTCTGCGGATTGGCGACGAAGAGTCCACGACTAGCTGACCTCGATCAGGAAGCTGAGCAGGCCGCGGGCGGCGTGCATGCGGTTCTGGGCCTGGGGCCAGACGCGGCTGGCCGATGATTCGAGGACTTCGCGCGTGCACTCTTCGCCCTCATGCGCAGGCAGGCAGTGCAAGAAGATGGCGTCGTCGGCCGCCTTGGCCATGAGGTCTGCGTCAATCGTCCAGCCAGCGAAGTCCTGCAGCCGTTGCGCTGACTCTTCTTCTTGACCCATCGAGGTCCACACGTCGGCGTACACCGCGTCGACGCCCTTGACCGCTTGGGCCGGGTCGCTCGTGAGCTCGAAATCAACGCCAGAACTGCGGAGCACGTTCATGTCGGTGTCGTCGAAGCCGTAGCCGTCGGGATGGCCGACTCGCACCGACATGCCGAGCGAGCCAGCGGCCAGCACGAGCGAGCGGGTGACGTTGTTCGCATCGCCGACGTAGGCGATGCTGCGACCGGCCAGATCAGAGCCGAACTCGCCTTGCAAAGTGAGCAGGTCGGCGAGTGCTTGCATCGGGTGCGACCGGTCGCTCAGCAGGTTGACGACTGGCTTGATGTCGACCGCAGCCATGCGCTCGACGAGCGAGTGCGAGAACACCCGGGCGCACAGGACTTCGTAGTACTGGGCGAGCGTGCGGGTGACGTCTTCGACGGTCTCACGGACGTCGAAGCCGACCTCGTGGCCTTGGATGTAGACGGGGTGGCCACCGAGTTGGGTGACGGCCATCTCCATCGAGTTGCGGGTCCGAGCCGACGGCTTCTCGAAGACGAGCGCAACGCCTTCGCCCGCGAGCGGCTTGCTGTGATGCTTGGGCAGCGCGGCGCGGCGCAGCACTTCGAGCAGTTCGTCATGGCTGAGGTCATCGACCTCGAGGAAGTGGCGCATCGTCATGACTCCCCGTTCAGCACGCCATCGAGGACGGCGAGGCCTTGCTCGATCTCGGCGTACGTGATCGTCAACGGCGGAGCGATACGCAACGCAGTCGGCGTGACGGCGTTGAGGATGAGTCCGCTGTGCAGGCATGCCTTGGCGATGTCGGCTGCCTTGCGCTCGCCGAGGACCTCGGGGTCGAGCTCGGCGGCGATGAGCAGACCGCGGCCACGGATGCTCGTCACTCCGTTGAGGCCGAGCAGTTGTTCGCTCATCGCGGCACCAACGGTGTTGGCCAGGTCTGGAGCGTTGATGGACTGCATGATCTGCAGCGTCGCCAGCGCTGCCGAAGCGGCCAGCGGCTGACCGCCAAAGGTCGTTGCGTGGTCGCCCGGCTTGAACGAAGCAGCCACGTCGGTCCGGGCCCAAATGGCGCCAATCGGCATGCCGTTGCCGAGCGCCTTGGCCATCGACAGCGCATCGGCTTCGATGCCGTAGTGCTGGTGCGCGAACCACGCGCCGGTCCGAGCAAGCCCGGTCTGCACCTCGTCGAACATGAGCAAGATGCCGCGCTCGGTACACATCTCACGCAGCGCCGGGAAGTACGCCGGGTCAACCTCGTTGATACCGCCCTCGCCCTGGATGGGCTCGATCAGCACGCCAGCGACCGAGCCGTCGAGGGCTTGATCCATGGCGTCGATGTCGTTGTAGGCGACGTGGCGAAAGCCCTCGGGCAACGGCTGGAACGCCTCGTGCTTCTCGGGCTGGCCGGTCGCGTGCAGCGTCGCAAGCGTGCGGCCGTGGAAGCTACGCATCGCCGACACAACGGTGTGACGACCTCGGCCGCCCCACTTGCGCGCCAGCTTGATGAGCGCCTCATTGGACTCAGCACCCGAGTTGCAGAAGAACACCTGACCGGCCGGACCGCCGACGAGCTCGTCGAGGATGCGGGCGACCTTCCACTGCGGTTCGGTGGCGAACAGGTTCGATACGTGGCACAGCGTCTTCGCTTGTTCCGCGATCGCTTCGGCGACACCGGGGTGGCAGTGCCCAAGCGAGGTCACGGCGATGCCGGCGAGCCAGTCGATGTACTCCTTGCCTGCGGGGTCGTAAAGACGCGACCCCTCGCCTCGGACGAACATGACGTCGGGCGGCCCGTACGTCGGCATGATCGGGCAATGGTCCAT
>CAZEMU010000128.1:6066-11578 GCA_964513315.1 uncultured Acidimicrobiaceae bacterium
TCACCTGATCATCGTTCCGATGCCGGAGTCGGTGAAGAGTTCGAGCAGGAGCACGTGTTCGATCGTGCCGTTGATCATGTGGGCCGAGGCGACGCCGTTGTCGACGGCGGTCAAGCAAGCTTCGACCTTCGGGATCATGCCGCCGCTGACGGTCGGGGTGCCGACGAGCGGGTGCAGGTCAGTGGCCGTGATCTGCTGAATGAGGCTGGCTGGGTCCTCTGGGTCCATGCGCATGCCATCGACGTCGGTGAGCATGATCAGCTTGTGCGCCCCGACTGCGGCGGCCAGGTGACCGGCAACTGTGTCAGCGTTGATGTTGTAGGCCTGGCCGGACTCGTCGCTGCCGATGCTCGACACGACAGGAATCATGTTCTCGGCGAGGAGCCGATGAATGATGTCGGGGCTGACGCTGTCGACTTCGCCAACGAAGCCGAGCTCAGCGCTCTTGGGCGTCGCCCGGATCAGGCCGGCGTCTTCGCCCGACACGCCGACAGCCAGCGGGCCGTGCACGTTGATGGCCGAGACGATGTCGCGGCTGACCTTGCCTCCGAGCACCATCCGGGCGACGTCGAGCGTCTCGGCGTCGGTGACCCGGAGGCCTTCGACGAACTCGGTTTCCTTGCCGATCTGCTTGAGCATCGCGCCGATCTGAGGGCCACCGCCGTGCACGACGACGGGCTTGATGCCGACCGAGTGCATGAGCACGATGTCCGCGGCGAACGTCTGCGAGAGCTTGGGGTCGACCATGGCGTTGCCGCCGAACTTGACGACGACGGTCTTGCCGCCGAAGCGCTGGATGTAGGGCAGCGCCTGGGTCAGCACCTCAGCGGTCAACGTCGGATTATTGCGGGCATCCAAGTGCCCGGGTTCACCCGTCATGAGCGGTATCCGGCGTTGATTTCGATGTAGCCGTGGGTGAGGTCGCACGTCCATACGGTGGCGGCACCGCTCCCCTGGTGGAGGTCGACGCGCACGTCGATCTCGTCGGCTTGGAGGAACGTGTTGGCCCGTTCTTCGGAGTAGTCAGGGTGGACCTGGCCAGCGTGGGTGATCTGTTCTTCGCCGATCCAGATGTCGAGCAGGTCGCGTTGGGCGGGCTCGCCGGCTTTGCCGACGGCCATGACGATGCGTCCCCAGTTGGCGTCTTCGGCGGCCATGGCCGTCTTGACGAGCGGCGAGTCGGCGATCGAGCGAGCGATATTCTCTGCGCTCTGGTCGCTGACGGCGCCTTCGACCGTGACGGCGATGAACTTGGTGGCGCCTTCGCCGTCTTTGACGATCTGGTGGGCGAGGTCCATGCAGACCCAGCCGACACCGGAGACGAACGAGTCCCAGTCCGGGTGCCCTGGTCCGTCGATCGGACCGGCTTCGGGGACCGAGGCTTGGGTCGAGAACAGCAGCACGGTGTCGCTGGTCGAGGTGTCGCTGTCGACAGTGACCCGGTTGAAGCTGCGGGCGCTCGACTCGGCGATGGCTTGCTGGCAGGCGGCGGCGGTAGCGGCGACATCGGTGAAGACGAAGCCGAGCATGGTCGCCATGTTCGGCGCGATCATGCCGCTTCCCTTGGCGATACCCACGACAGAGCCACCAGGGATCCGGGCCGAGGCTCCCTTGGTGAAGGTGTCCGTGGTGGTGATCGCAAGAGCTGCGTCGGGCCAGCCGGTCGCTTCGCTGGCGACGAGTGAGCCGAGCGCAGCGACCATGGCGTCGTCATCGAGTGGTTCGCCAATGACTCCGGTCGAGCAGACATAGATGTCTTCGGCTGCGATGTCGAGCGACGAAGCGAGGGTCTCGACCTGGGCACGTACCGAGGCGGCCCCGGCCGACCCGGTGAACGCGTTGGCGTTTCCGGCGTTGCAGACGACGGCGCGAGCCGTTCCCCGCGCAACGATCTCGCGGCACCAGTCGACGGGCCCCGATGCGCACTGCGACTCGGTGAACACGCCGCCGACGGTTGATCCTTCGGGCAGCAGCGCGAGGAACAGGTCAGGGCGGCCGGTGTAGCGAAGCGCACCAGCGAATGCGTGCAATTCGACCCCAGCGACCTCAGGAAGGTCAGGGAAGGACTCAGGTGCCAGCGGCGACCGTGGATACGAACTCATATGCCCATGCCGACGAGCGGCAGGCCGGCGGTCTGGTCGAGGCCGGCGACGATGTTGGCGCACTGGATGGCGCCACCCGAGGCGCCCTTGACGAGATTGTCGAGCGCCGCGATCGCCATGACGGTGCCCGTCCGATCGTCGTAGCGAGCGGTGATGTGAGCGCTGTTGGATCCGAGCGTCGCCTTGGTCGATGGTGGCCGTTCGCTGACGACGATGAATGGCTCGTCGGCGTAGGCATCGGCGAAGACCTGCAGCAGGTCATCGGTCGAGGTCGCTCCGCTCGGCCGGGCGTAACAGGTGGCGAGGATGCCGCGATTCATCGGTGCGAGATGCGGCGTGAACAGCACCGGCGCACCATCGAGGTTCTGTTCGAGCTCGGGCGTGTGACGGTGGCTCAGCAGGCCGTAGGCCGAGAAGTCCTCGTCGACAGCGCAGAAGGTTGTGTTCGGCTTCGGCGCCCGACCAGCGCCCGACACGCCACTGGCGGCGTCGACGATGATGCCCGTCGACTCGATCACGCCAGCCCGCAGCAGCGGTGCCAGCGCCAGCGTGGCGGTGGTCGGGTAACAGCCTGGAACGGCCACGTGTTGCTTGGCCGCGAGTTCGTCGCCGAACAATTCGGGCAGGCCATAGGCGAAGCGCTCGATGAGATGCGGCACGACGTGCGGCACTTCGTACCACTTCTCGTAGACCGCAGGATCCTTGAGGCGGAAGTCGGCCGACAGGTCGATCACGTGATCGACTTCGTCAATGAGGCTGGCCACGATCTCTTGGCTGGCCCGATGTGGCAGGCCGGCGAAGACGATGTCCATGTCCGCGAGCGGAGCGTCTTCGAGTCGCACGTAGGCCATGTCGCCATACGCTGCGGCCAGCCCGGGGTACAGCGCCGTTACGGGCTGTCCAGCTTGGGTGTCGCCGGTAACGGCAACGACGTCCATATTCGGATGTGCGGCGAGAAGGCGCAGCAACTCGGCACCGGTGAATCCAGATGCGCCGACAATGCCAACCTTCAACTGCTGTTCAGTCACCGCATGAATATACAGATCAATGAATGTTCATGCAATTGGTTTCTCTGACCGCCGCTCGCCAACGCCGGGCGCTCGACCAGCCCGCCCGCCGGGTGGCTAGTGTCTGGCTAGCGGTCCGAAGCCGACGGCATGCCATTCGAGTGGCCCACTGCACCCGGGAAGGGGCACACGATGGCCAAGAAGAACGACAACTACGACTGGCTCGACAAGTATTCGACCGACCCGAGGGATTTGCCGTTCTTGGACGTGACCCAACGTCACCAGGACCGCCAGGAACGCAACACGAACCGCGACGCACACGACCGCGAGAACGACGGACTCAACATGGCAGGTGCGGGCACAAGCACCACCGGCCTCTACGACGATCTGGTCTTCGACGGCTCCCGAGGATCGGATTCCTCGACTCCGCAGCAGGGATCGTTCGGTCACCGCACCGCAGCGCCTCTTCCGCCCGAGCCTGTCGCCCCAGGGCAGCCACCGCCGCCAGCACCACGACGGTCGCGCCGGCGAGTTCAGGTTCCGGTCAGCGCACCTGAAACAAGCCTGTTGCAACGGTTGCGCGAGATTCCCCTCGGCGTGTTCGTCCCGCTCCTCTTCGGCGCGATCTTCGTCATCTCAAGCCTGAGCGATGGGTCGGATACGTCACCGACGATCACCACGCCAGCGCCTGCAGCGTCAGGGACAGGTACGCCAATCCTCACGCTCGGTCCGGGCGATTGCTTCCTTGCGCCGCCCGAACTGGGCAGCTCTCGGGTCGAGGTCCGCAGCTGCACCCAACCCCACGGAGGCGAAGTCATCGCGTTCGTTGAGGGCGACCTGGGCGAAGCACTCCAGGAGTGTTTGCTGATCGAACGCGGCCTCGACCGAGCGGCTGTGGACCGCCTCCCCGAAGACGCGATCTTCACACTACTTCTCCAACCGCCAGACACCCGATGCGTCGTCATCAGCCGAAGCACGTCATTGATTGGCTCCGTGGTCGTCCCCGGCTGACTCGTCGTTCCGGGTTTCATCGGCTCGTCATCGCTGCCGATTGCGGTCTCGCGCCCACCGAACCCAAATCGCTCGGCCGGGCAAGAGCATGCCGATAGCCTCGGTGTTCGCATGAGCAGTTACGACGACCTCGCCTCCCAGGCGCTCGCCGAGATCGAGCAAGCCGACAGCGTCGACGCGCTCGACGCGCTTCGGCCCGCGATCTTTGGCAAGAAGGCGCCACTGACCGAAGCCAAGAAGGGCCTCGGCCAGCTTGAGCCCGACGAACGCAAAGAAGCTGGCCAAGCGCTCAACGCCGCTCGCCAGCAGACCGAGGCTGCATTCGATGAGCGCCGCGCCGGTCTTGCTGCAACGGCTCGTGCTGCAGCCCTCGAGACGGAGCGCATGGACCTCACCGAGCACCTCGGTGCGACGGCTGGTGGCCATGCCCACATCGTTACTCAGACCCGGGATCGCCTCGAAGACATCTTCATCGGCATGGGCTACTCCATCGCCGAAGGCCCCGAGGTCGAGACCGCTTGGTACAACTTCGAAGCCCTGAACATCCCCGAGTGGCACCCCGCTCGCGGCAGCTTCGACACCATCTTCGTGAATCTCGGCGAGCCCGAAGAAGTCATGCTGCGCAGCCATACCTCTCCGGTGCAGATCCGCACGATGGAGAACCAAGAGCCGCCGATCTACATCGTGTGCCCCGGCCGTGTGTACCGCACCGATACCGCCGACGCGACCCACCTGCCGGCCTTCAACCAGATCGAAGGCCTCGTCATCGACAAGGGCATCACGCTCGGCGATCTGGCCGGCACGATCGATCAGTTCGTCAAGGCGCTGCTGGGCCCCGACCTCGAGACTCGCCTGCGCCCGTCGTACTTCCCGTTCACCGAACCCTCGGCAGAGTTCGACATCCGTGGCGCCGATGGCTCATGGCTTGAACTCGGCGGCTGCGGCATGGTGCACCCGAACACGCTGCGGGCATGCGGCATCGACCCCGAAGAGTGGCAAGGCTTCGCCTTCGGATTCGGCATCGACCGCCTTGCGGTCATGCGTTACCAGACCGACGATCTCCGCGAGTTCGTCAACAACGACGTCCGCTTCCTGAAGCAGTTCTGAGGTACGTGACATGAAGGTCCTCCTTTCCTGGCTTCGAGAATTCGCCCCCGACATCGACGGTGACCCCGTCGAGCTGGGCGAAAAGATGAGCGCGCTCGGCCTTGCGGTCGAAGACATGACGATCACAGGCGTTGGCCTCGAGGGCATCGTCTTGGCCAAGGTGCTCGATCTGCGACCCCACCCCGACGCCGACAAGATCCAACTCGTCGACGTCGACATGGGCGACGGCGAAGCGCTGCAGGTCTGCTGCGGCGCATTCAACATGTCGGTCGGCGACCTGATCCC
>CAZEMU010000129.1:0-11548 GCA_964513315.1 uncultured Acidimicrobiaceae bacterium
GGAGGTGAAGTGGCCGCTGAGCGCCGGCTCGACGGTGCGGATCGTGGTGGATTTGCGGAAGGGAACCTTGAACATGGGAGTACCTCTTGTGTGGTTCGAACCCTCAAATGTAGAGGTACGCGCTTCGGAAACGAAGCGTTCGTGACCGCGGGCACGTGTGCCCGTCGGCACGCCTAACTCACGAGCTCTTGGAGCCGTTCGAACCGAGGCCGCGCCGTGCGTCGTAGCTCGGCGACCCGGTCTTCGGGAGCGACTTGGGTGACTTCGCGCCACACGGCACGGCCCGCCATGAAGCCGCTGCAGCCCAGCGCCACCGCCGCTGCGATTTGGTCGCAGTACGCGTCGAAGTCGCCGCCACCGGACAACAGGACCCACGTGCGGCCCTCAAGCAATGCAGCCATGGCTTCAAGATGTACGTCACCCGGCCATGCGACCTTCATGACGTCGGCGCCCAGGTCGACCGTGCCTCGGACGGCATCGAGCGTTTCGGGGCCGTGGTCACCCCCAGGGAATGCCAATGGTTCCAGGAATAGTGGCAGTCCCGCGGCATGCGACTCGTTCAATGCCTGGGCGATGACGGCTCGCTGTGCCGCTGCGTGGTCGACCGCTTGGGGCGAGTAGTACGCCAGCAGCTTCGTTGCCGCGGCACCGGCCTCGGCGGCCTGTGCCGAGCTCCAGCCGTCAAGCAGCTCCGTGGGAACCGACGATGGGTCCTCGGAGTAGCCCTGAGACTCGAGCGCCGCCGTGAAGCCGACGCCGTCGGGAAGCGCGGCCACGAGGTCGGGAATCGAGTACTCGGGCTCGAGCATGACCCCAGTCGCAATGTCCGCGAGCTCGCCGATGATCACGCGTTTGAGTTCGACGATCTCGCTTCGCTCGACGCGTTCGGGCGCGCTGGGATCGATCACCGCTCGGAGGGAATCGCGGTGATCAATCGCCAGTACGCCGATTCGGCCTGCCGCATTGGACAGACCGTCGATCATGGGCCGACCACCGGAAGCGTCCATGCGCCCTCGTCGCCGTTGTCCCACGCTGCGTCGATCCAGGTGTGGTCAGCATGGAAGCAGGGAGGGGTGGTGCGCTCGTCGGCGACGAGCTCACCGGCCAAGTAGTTCAGGAAGTACATGTTCGAGCTGGGGCACGCCACCGAGGAGTGGAAGCCCTTGGTGACGATGGCGCAGTCGCGGTCGTGCGCCACGAGGGTCTCGTCGAAGTTCTCATCGATACGCCAGTTGCGATGGAGTGCGAATGCGCTCTTCGGCGGGTCGAGGCGGAAGTAGTACGTCTCTTCGAGGTACGGCGAGCCTTCGAACCCGTCGTGGCAGTGTGGCGCCCAGCCGGACCAGGTGCCGCGGGGTACGTAGACTTCGTAGAGGATCAGGCGCTCGGCCGGGATTGGCGGTGCGAGGACGTGGCTGATCTGGCGATACGAGGCGCCGCCGCCTCGCATCTCGGTCTTCATTTCGTCGGGGCGGAACAGCCGCTGTGGCAGCAGGCCCTCGGCCGGTGCGCTGCCGATCGCGAACTCGAACGAGCCATCGGTCGTGACTTCGATGTCGACACCTGGTGGCACGTAGAGCACCTCGGGCATCTGCGTGAAGACGCTCTCGCGAGCGATCTGATACGTCTGGCCACCTGCGTGGATGGTCCCTGCCCCTTCGAGCGGCACGATTGCGGTCTCTTGGTCGGCCAAGTGCGCGGTGTGCTGTTCCCCCGCGCCGAGCACGACGGTCGAGAAGCTCAGATAGGTCCATCCCGCGTTGTCGGGATTGATCTCGAGCTGGACACCGGTGCCACCGGACGGCCGGTATACGTGGTCTTGGTCCATGGCTATCTCCGTGTGTTCAAGGTTCGGGTTCGGGAAGTCAGTCGATCTCGTCGATGCGCACGGGTCGGTGCTCTTCGAATGAGCGCTTGGCGGCCATACCGATCACGAGTGGGGCTCGTCCGTCACGCCCAGAGACCGGCGAGGCGCTGCCCGATCGAAAGGCAGCGACGAAGGCGTCCCACTGATCGACGTAGCTCTGCTCGTACCGCTCGACGAAGAAGTACGGCATGACCGAGCCCGTGATGCCAGCGCTCGTGCGCAGTGTGGTCGAGTTGACCGACGGGTTATCCGAGGTAACGAGGCCCGTGCTGCCGAAGACTTCGACTCGTTGGTCATAGCCGTAGACCGCTTGGCGGCTGTTGTCGATTGTCGTGATCGCGCCGTTCTCGTGCCACATCGTGATGACGGCCGTGTCGATGTCGCCGGCCGCCCCGATCGCAGGGTCGACGAGCACTGCGCCGGTGGCGAAGACCTCGACGACATCGCTGCCGGTGACGTAGCGAGCCATGTCGAAGTCATGGATGGTCATGTCGTTGAAGATGCCGCCTGACACCTCGATGTAGGAGATCGGTGGCGGCTCTGGGTCGCGGCTCGTAATCCGAACGATCTGTGGGGCACCGACGGTGCCCGCAGCAACGGCATCGGCGACGGCTTTGTGGCTCGGGTCGAAGCGGCGATTGAAACCGATCTGCAGCAGCACGCCAGCCTCGTCGACAGCAGCCAGCCCGGCGTCGACTTGAGCCACGTCGAGCGAGATGGGCTTCTCACAGAAGATGGCGCGTCCGGCTTGCGCTGCAGCTTGCATGACGCTGACGTGCGTGTCGGTGCTGGTGGCGATGCAGACCGCGTCGCCTGGGCCTTCGAGCGCGGCTTCGAGGGTGTCGTAGACGGGCACGCCTAGCTCGGCGCCAACCGCCTGGGCAGCGGGTGCGCGGACATCGAACACGCCGGCGACTTCGGCTCCGTCGATACGGCGAGCGATCAGCTCGGCATGCATCGCACCGATGCGGCCCGTGCCGAGCACGGTGATGTGGACTGGATCAGACACCGTCAGGACACCCTCTGGTCGTTCTTGCCTTTGTCGAGTTCGGCGCGGGCCTGGAGGACGCTGTCGAGCTCGGAGACCTCGGGGATGCCGACCTCCCAGAAGGAACCGCCCTCGGTCCAGCTGTCCGGGTGCGTGACCATGGCGATCACATAGGTGCGGTCGGCGGCCTTGGCCCGCCCGAATGCGGCTTCGAGTTCGGCGATCGAGGTGACCGTCTCGCTCTCTGCTCCCATTGCCGCGGCGTGGGCTGCGAAGTCGACGGCGATGGGGTTCACCACCGTCGGGTTGTCAGCGATCAGATTGTTGTACGGGTTGCCACCGGTGTTCTTCTGGAGCCGGTTGATGACGGCGAAGCCACCGTTGTCGCACACGATCACGATCATCTTGTGGCCGTGGATGACGGAGCTGTAAATGTCGCTGTTGAGCATCAGGTATGAGCCGTCGCCGCAGAACACGACGACATCGCTGTCCGGCAGCGCCATTGCTGCGCCCCAGCCGCCGCTGGTCTCGTAGCCCATGCACGAGTAGCCGTACTCGCAGTCGAAGCTGTTCAAGTGCTTGGCTCGCCACCCGTTGTTGACCTCGCCGGGGAAGCCACCGGCCGCAGCGAGCGCGAACGTGTTCTCATCGGCAGCACGATCGATTGCACCAACGACTTGGGCATAGGTCGGGAGTTCCGACGTGCCGACCTCGGGCGCAGCCGCGATCTTGTCGATGTAGGCGTGGTAGGTAGCGACCTCGTTGGCAGAGCGGGTTGACCAGTCGTCACCGCTACGCCACTCCCCCAGTTCGGCGGAAAGCTCGCCGAGGGTCTCGCGGGCATCGGCGGTGAGCGCCATCGAGTGATGCTTGGTCGCATCGAAGCGGGCGGTGTTGAGCCCGATCATCGTCATGTCCGGATTCTTGAAGATCGTCCACGAGCCGGTGGTGAAGTCGAGCAGTCGGGTGCCGACGGCCAACACGACGTCGGCCTCGCCGGCGAGCGCATTGGCGGCCGTTCCACCGGTGACGCCGATTGCGCCGCCGTACATCGGGTGGTCCCATCGCAGGCTGGCCTTGCCCGCGACGGTCTCGACGACGGGAATGTTGTGCTTCGTCGCGAAGCCCGCCAGGGCCTCTTCGGCGAGCGAGTAGTGCACGCCTCCGCCGCAGACGATGAGGGGCTTCTCGGCGCTACGCAACAGCTCGATTGCCCGGGCCAGCGCGGCGCGGTCGGCACGAGGGCGAGCGATGTCGTGCACGCGCTCGTCGAAAAAGTGCACCGGGAAGTCGTAGGCCTCGGAGCCAACGTCTTGGGGCAGGCCGATAAATGCGGGACCGCAGTCGGCCGGGTCCAGCATTGTCTGCACGGCGTGCGGCAGCGAGTTCACAAGCTGTTCTGGCTTGGTGATGCGATCCCACCAGCGGGTGACGGCCTTGAACGAGTCGTTGACCGTGACCGTCGGGTCGCCGAAGTGCTCGACCTGCTGCAGGACGGGATCGGGCAGTCGGCTTGCGAAGGAGTCGCCCGACACGAGCAGCAACGGAAGACGGTTGCTATGCGCAACGCCAGCTGCAGTGACCATGTTCGTGGCACCTGGTCCGACCGACGAGGTCGCAACCATGATCTGGCGGCGGCGCTTGGCTTTGGCGTAGGCAACGCCCGCCAGCGCCATGCCTTGCTCGTTCTGGCCGCGGAAGGTCGGCAGCTCGTCCTTGGCTCGTTCGAGCGCATGGCCGAGTGCGGTCACGTTGCCGTGGCCGAAGATGCCGTACACACCGCCGAACAAGGGGGCGATCGAGCCGTCAGCCTGGACGCTCTTCTGTGCGATCAGATAGCGAACGAGGGCCTGCGATGTCGTCAGCCGAATGGTCTCCATCAGTGGCTCCTTACTCAGGTCTGGCGGATCGAGGAGACGTCTTCCCACTGTCCGCTGTCCCAAGAACGGATCAGGGCGGACTGGACGCTCACGTAGTCGATGGCTTCGTCGAAGCCGGGCTGGTGCTGTTCACCGGTTGCGACGGCATGGAGGAACTCGTGGCCTTCGATGACCTTGAGATCCTCGTAGCCGATCGCGTTGGCGTCGCCGGGCACGAAGTTGCCGTGGAACGGGTAGCGGTCCCCTGCGTAGACCGTCTGGTAGCCATCGTGGAACTCGTCGTCGACGAGGAACAGCTTCATCTCGTTCATCGTTTCGAGGTTCCAGGACAGTGCGCCCTTGGTGCCATGCACCTCGAACGCCATCTGGCTCTGAGGACCGATGATCGATCGCGACGTCTCAAAGTTGCCGACGGCGCCGTTCGCGAACTCGGCGAAGCAGCCGGCGTAGTCCTCGTTGGTCACCGGACCGGTCGGGTCACCAGGCGCACCGCGGTCATAGTGCGTGCCACCCGGTTGCGGAATGGGGCGCTCGGGAATGAACGTCTTGCGCAAGCCCGTCACCCGCTCGATCGGGCCGATGAGCATGTGAGCCATGTCGATCGAGTGGCTGAGAATGTCGGTCGAGACGCCGTAGCCAGCGCCTTCGTGCTCGAAGCGCCAGGACAACAGCCCCAAGGGGTCGCTGCCGTACATCGAGAAGAAGCGGCCTCGGTAGTTGGTGATCTCACCCAATCGGCCACTGTCGATCAGTTCTTTGGCGTAGCGAACGAGTGGCGCCCACCGGTAGTTGTAGCCAACGCCGGTGATCACGCCAGCCGCACGAGCAGCGGCCTCGATCTGGGCGGTCTGTTCGGGCGTGCCGCCGACCGGCTTCTCGCAGAACACGGCCTTGCCGGCTTCGGCAGCAGCGATGCACATGTCGACGTGCAACATGTTTGGAGAGCAGACGGTGACGACATCGACATCGTCGCGTTCGATCGCTTCGCGCCAATCCGTGGTCGACGTTTGGAAGCCAAACGAACGCACCGCTTCTTCGCCTCGTTCGGCGAGGTTGTCCGCGCACACGACCAGGTCGGGCTGAAAGGTGCGGTTCGGGAACAGCGATGGGATGCGGGCGTAGCTGCGGCTGTGGGCCTGGCCCATCCAGCCGAAACCGATGACCGCGACGCCGAGGCGTCGGAGTTCGGAGGTCATGATTGGTTCGTTCCTTCGCGGTGAGCTCGGAGTTCATTGATTTCTGCCAGCGTCGGCATGTCGTCGGCGCACATGAGCCGACTCGCGACGATTGCGCCAGCAGCGTTGCCGTTGCGAACGGCTTCGGCCAGGTCAAGTTCGTTGACGAGGCCGTGTATGAGCGCGCCGCCAAAGGCATCGCCGGATCCAAGACCGCAGACGACCTCGACGAGAAACGGCGGGATGACTTCGCGACGATCTGAGGTCGCGACCATGACGCCGTCGGCACCGAGCTTGACGATTGCCGTGCTCAAGCCTCGCTCGAGCAACGCGTCAGCGGCACGGTCCGGATCAGACTCGCCGACCGCGACCTCGCACTCGGTGCGGTTGCCCACCGCGATGGTGCAGTGGTCCAGCATGGGACTGATCGCTTGATGGGCTTGCTCCATCGAGTCCCAGAACATCGGGCGCCAATCGAGATCCATCACCGTGTGGTGACGACGGCCGCGACGTTCGAGCAAGGTACGAACCGTGGTCGCACTCGGTTCGGCATGGAACCGGGACGCGGGGATCCACAGAACGGGAACCTGCTCGATCACATCAGCGGGAACCTCGTCGGGCTGGATTTGCAGATCCGGAGCAGAAGGCTCGCGATAAAAGATGATGCGCGGATCTTCGGGCGGGTCCAGGATCGCGAATGCCAGCGGCGTCGCAAGGTCCGGGTCGGTACCGACCCAGCGGCTGTCAACACCAAACGTGTTGAGCAGCGCATGACGCACGTACTCGCCGAACTCGTCGTCGCCGACCTTGGTGAACGTCGCCGTTTCGACGCCGAGCAATGCGGCGGCGACCGCAACATTCGTCGACGTACCACCCACCGACTTCTTGAACGTGTCGATATTGGTGGCGTTCGCGTTTGGTTGCTGGGCATACAAATCCACGCTCACCCGTCCGACAGTGAGCGCTTGAGGAATCGATCCGGCCATGGCTTAGCTCGCCGTAGCGGCATCCTTTGAGGCGATCGCTTCAGCGAGTTCGTGCTGGAGCTGTTCGAGTTCCGCACCGCCGGCCATGAGCTGGGTGAGTTCTTGTTGGCTGACTTCGCTCTTGGCGAAGTTGCCCATCGACTTGCCTCGGTTCAGGATCAGGAACCGGTCACCGACCGGGTAGGCGTGCGACGGATTGTGGGTAATGAAGATCACGCCGAGGCCGCGCTTAGCCGCTTCGACGATATAGCGGAGGACGACGCCACTCTGCTTAACGCCGAGCGCCGAGGTTGGCTCGTCGAGGATCAGCACCTTGGCGCCGAAGTAGACGGCACGTGCGATCGCGACCGACTGGCGTTCACCACCGGAGAGCGTTCCGACCGGCTGTTCGGTATCGCGGATGTCGATGCCCATCTTGGCCATCTCTTCTTTCGCGATTTGTTTGGCACCGGCCCGGTCGATCCATTCGAACGGCCAGATGCCCTTCGTGGGCTCGGAGCCGAGGAAGAAGTTGCGCCAGACCGACATGAGCGGGACCATCGCCAGGTCCTGGTACACGGCAGCGATACCGCGGTCGAGTGCCTCGCGGGGCGAGTTGAACCGCACCGAATCGCCCTCGAGCAAGAAGTCACCGTCGTCGTGCTGATGCACGCCCGCGAGGATCTTGATGAAGGTCGACTTGCCGGCGCCGTTGTCGCCGAGCACGCAGGTGACTTCGCCCGCATTGACCTCGGTCGTGACGCCCTGCAGGGCGATAATGTTGCCGTAATACTTCGAGATGTTCTGGAGTTCAAGCAGTGCCATCGCAGTTCCTCTCAGCGAGCCTGTTCGGCCTGGGTACGGATGTAGTTGTTGGCGATTACTGCGAGCAACAAGATTACGCCGACGAACACGAAACGCCAGTCTGAGTTCCATCTTGCGGACGGAATGCCCTGGACCGACATCGCCATGATGAAGGCGCCGATCGCAGCACCGAGTGTTGAGCCACGGCCACCGGTCAAGGCGTTTCCGCCCACGACGGCCGCGATGATGTACTCGAATTCCTCGCCATCACCGGTGCTGGCCTGGATCGTGTTCAGGCGGAATGCGAGCAATAGGCCGACCAACCAGGCCGCAACCGCGGTGATCATGAACAGCTGTGTCTTGGTCCGCGAAGCGGGCACGCCAACCTGGCGAGACGCATCCTTGTTGCCACCCACCGCGAAGATCCAAGATCCAAAGCGGGTTCGACCGAGCACCCAGGTGGCGATCGCGGTGAAGGCGAGGAACCACAGGATGCGGACACTGAACCGTGTCGGCGTGATGCCGGCGACTACCTCGGCTTGGGTCACCGCAAGCAGTCGGATGAAGAGACCGACGGCCAACGCAAGTCCACCAGCTACGGCAAGACCTCGGCCAAGGCCGTCGGCATCATGGTCTGGGCCAGAGCGTTCTTGGAAGATCAAGGTCGCAACCGCCCAGATCGCCATGAGCGCAGCGACGGCCAACAGGACCGAGAACATCTGGGTGCGGAACTTGGGCGTCATCGACTCGGCCCGGATGAAGAAGGCGGTGCCAGCCACGAGGACTGCCACGATGAACAGCAGAAGCGACCCGAATGGATGGGACACGTTCCGAGCCCGGCGCACACCGGTCATACAGCTCACGGCGGCGACACCCAGCAGCAGCATGAAGAAGATCGCCCGTGCGCCCTGGATCGTTGCCTGGGCCAAGAACAGCATGGTCACGATGAAGGTCAAGATGCCGGCGGTACGCATGCGTTGACCGGCCGTACCGATCAGGACCGACAGAGCCCGTGACACTGCCGTTTCGCCGGCAGAGAGTTCAGCGGCGACTGTGTCACCGCGGACCGCACTCAGGAATGCAGCGAGGCCAGCGACCACGATGGCGATCAGGAACATCGCCCAGCCACTGAGGTCCCACTCGACCACCAGGTTGGTGCTGTTGTCGGCATCCATCCGGCGGGCGAGGAACATGCCGAGCGCCAATGCGACGACTCCGGTCACGAACGGTGGTGCAACCGAACCGCTGCTTGCGTCATCGAAGTCGTCGGATGCGTCGCCCAGTTGTTGTGCGGCGTCGCTCAGCGATGCCCGGCGAACATAGCGCGTTGAGCCCCAACCGATCAGTGCGACCAACATGCCCGCGCCGATGAGGATCGCGCCGATGGTGTTACCACTCACCGAATCGGTGGCGTGGAGTCGCCACATGCCAACGAGGGCAAGAGCGACACCGGGGAGAACCAGAGCATTACGCATCAGGCTCTTGATCGCTGCGGCCAAGCCTTCGGCATTGGCCCGGTCGCGATAGCTCCGCAAAATGGACAAGCCGATGCCAATGACCGCAAGCGACGCCGCAATAGCGAGTATCAGGGCGATCGGGTTCGCGATGGTGGTGCTCAGCAGTCGAGCTCCACCCGCGACGCCAAGGCCAGCAACGATGACGCCGCCCAGGAGCGGCAGAACACCAGATGAATCGACGCTGGGCTTACGGCGGAAGTGCATTTCATACATCGCGAGCACGAGGAGCGACAGGCCAAGGAATGCACCGAGCATGTAGGCCCAGTCGCGCCATTCCCAAATGTGTTCGTTGCGCAGCCAGTCGTAGGCGAAGATGTCGTTGAGCGTGCTGTAGCCCTTGTCGGGGCGTTCGATGAACGGGCGGCTGAGCTCGGCGAGTTGTTCCAGCTCACGGGCGTTGTCGTTCGCGTCGGCCGCACGGACCGCATCGAGCAGTGCGCTGAAGGTGCCATTGCCCGCCTCGAGGCCTTCGACGGGGGTGTCCATGGTGACGCCGACCGAATTCAGGAGTTCCTGTTGGCGGGCGCCGTCGGCCTCGTCAATCAGGCGCAGGCCGACCAGTCGTTCTTGGTCGGCGGCGATGATGAGGTCGTCGAGCTTGCCGGTCTGGATCTGGTCGACGAGCTGCTTCGAGAAGCCGAGCTTGGCGCCCTTGAGCACGAAGAACGAGGCGAGCGTCACGATGAAGCTCGGGAGCCCGGTTCGGTCAACAACCGTGCCGTTGAACCAGCCCAACGTGATTGCCGCCGCCAAGGACAGCGGTAGCGCCCACCACAGCGAGAGCCCCCAGCCGCCGGCATCACCAACGACATCGCGGACCATGAGAATCATGATGATGCCGAAGGCACCAGTGGCCGCACCGGTGGACAGGTCGAACTCGCCGCCAATCATCAGCATGGCTACGGCGACCGCCATGATGCCGAGCGGCGACGAAGCGACGTCGAGAATCGACGCAGCGCCTCCGGCCTTGCCGAACGGGACCGAGACGGCCCAGAAGAATGTCCAGATCGCGATCGCGCCGAGTGCGGCGCCGATCTCTGGGCGGATGAGCAGCCGCTGGAACACGCCGCGATACGCGAGGCGTTCATCGGCCGCAGGTGCGGCCTGCCCAGATTCCCCAGGCGGCTCAGTCTGCGGGTCTGCGTCACCCGCGATGGTGTCACTCACTCGTGACCAATCCCCTCTGCAAGCACCATGGCATGTGGCCAGTGATGCACTATCGGACAACCCCGAAGGGTCTTGTCGACGCGGCCCCTACAGCCCGTCGACGACGATCCTTTCCAGCGAACGAAGACTCGCTGGCACCGCCAAGATCAGGCGGGTTCCGTGTTGGGGCGGAGGACGAACCTCCGCCCCGAGCAACGGTTTAATGATCGCTAGCGATCACACAAACTGAACTGTGAATTAGCGGGTGCCCGCGGCGGAGAGAGCCTTGACCTCAGAAGCGTTGTCTGGGGTCACGAAGCCTGGGCCGGTGAGAACCGGCAGACCGCCGCCAGCCTGGTTGGCGTTGGTGGCTTCGAGGAACATGAGAACGACCGGCAGGTAACCCTGGAGGTACTGCTGCTGATCGACAGTGAATGCGATGTCGCCGGCCTCGATTGCATCGAGGAGCTCTGGCGTCATGTCGAAGCCACCGATGGTCAGGTCACGGCCCAGATCCTGGGCAGCGGCGAGACCGGACATGGCGATGACTGGGCCAACGCCGAGGAAACCGTCGATCTCTGGGTTGGCTTCAAGGATTGCCTTGATGCCGTTGATCTGTTCGGTCTGGTCAGCATCGAGGCCGACGAATTCGTCGATCACGGTGCCGTTGAAGGTCTCAGCGAGACCGCCGCAGCGCTCGGTGAGGCCGACGTTCGACTGCTCCTGGCGACCACAGAGAACCGTGGTTGCGCCAAGTGCGTTGAAGCGGAGGCCTGCGCCCTGACCTGCGACATCTTCGCTCTGGCCGATGTGGCTCGTTGCGCCGATGGTTTGGTAGTCGTTAAGGCCCGAGTTCAGGGTGTAGACGGGAATACCGGCTGCAACTGCGTCCTGGAGTGGGCCGATGAGCTGGTCGGGGCTTGGCAGCGAAGCTGCGATACCGGCCGAGCCTTCGGAGATGGCGGTCTCAATGTCGACGACCATTTGGCCTGGGTCGTTGTTGCCTGGCATCCAGACACAGTCCACGCCGTGGGCGGCGCAGGCGGCGTCCATGCCACGCTTGACGACCGACCAGAACGGGCCGTCATCGGAGTGCGTGATCATGTGGAAGGTAAGGTCGCTGCCCTGGGTCAGGGTGACGTCCTCTTCAGCCATGGCGTCATCGGCCATAGCGTCTTCATCGTCCATGGCGTCATCGGCCATAGC
>CAZEMU010000130.1:0-7231 GCA_964513315.1 uncultured Acidimicrobiaceae bacterium
AGAGCGCCAGGTCGGGCAGTGCCTTTTCGTGCCAGCCGTCGGGCAGCTGGAAGCCGGACATCGCGTCGAGCAGCGAAGCTGGTGTGCGGATCGGGCGTCCGGCGGCGTTCACCGTCGCGAAGTTGATGCGCTGGGTCGCCACGAGTTCGTCGCCGCCGTCGTCATTGACGCGCAGCGCCGCTTGGGCCCACTGGGCCTGGACCCGCTTCGACGCAACAAGACCGGTCTCAATGCGCAGCGTTTCGTTGAGCAACGCCGGGCTGATGAAACGGCAAGCCACGGTGGTGACCACGAGGTTGCAGTCTTCGGCTTGGAGCTTGTCGAGGCCTTGGCCCATCTCGGCCAGCCAATGCACGCGGGCGGCCTCGAAGTACTGCAGGTACGTCGCGTGG
Source organism: uncultured Acidimicrobiaceae bacterium (assembly GCA_964513315.1). Classification (GTDB taxonomy): domain Bacteria; phylum Actinomycetota; class Acidimicrobiia; order Acidimicrobiales; family UBA10347; genus UBA10347. The sequence continues at coordinate 393 of CAZEMU010000130.1, forward strand.
TTGACGTGGCCGTACGGGTCGAGCTCGTAGAAGCGAACCCGGATGTCAAAGGTGGCCGCGGACGAAGCAGACGGTGCGGTCATTCGCCGTCGATGAAGCTGCGGTAGACGCTCAATAGCGCGAGCTTCTGATCGTCGGACAGTTCGGGATCGGCCTTGATCGCCATCTCGGTCGTGACGGTCTTGTCGGCGGCTTCGCCAGCATCAAACCCGGGCACGAGACCTGCGGCCTTCGCAAGAACCTGATCGGCCGGAAGTCCGAGGGCATTCGCAATGGTGGTCACGGCCGAGACCGACGGCTGGTGCAAACCCCGCTCAAGCTTGGACAGATACGGGTTCGACAGGCTCGTCAGGTCCGCCATCTGGCGAAGCGAAAGCTGGGCAAGCTTGCGCTGGCTTCGCAGGTAGTCGCCGAACGCGGCGACGGGATCCGTGCGGCCGCTCTTGGTGGAGTCGGCGTCGGTGGAGTCGTCTTCAGCCATGGGGACAGGATGCCACTTGTTGGGCGTGCGACGTGCGAGTGCAAAACAAGAAATGGCGGGTGGATGACACCAACGTGTCACCCACCCGCCAATTCGGCGAACCTAGAGGGGGATCAGGCAGCCTTCTTGGTGGTCTTCTTCGTGGCCTTCTTGGCAGCCTTGGGGGCAGCTGCTGGCTGGAAGATTTCTACGATTTCGCCCACGAACTCGCGCTGTGCGTCGAGGAGCTTGCCAGCGAAGCCGAAGTAGCCGGCGACGACGGGAGCTGCGGAGGGAAGGTTCTCAGCGCGGTCTTCGATGCGGTCGCTGACGTTCTCAGGGATGACCCGGTCGGCGAGGGAGACGGCGTTCTTGATGCCATCGAGGACGAGGGTCTGGGAGACCTTGACGCCGGTGAGGACACGCTCTTCGGCGGATGCTGCGATTTCGCTGACGTTGATCATGGTGGTTCCTTCTGGAGGGGAGAACTTGTGGGGGGTGTTCCCGTGGGGGCCTGGGAAGCTGTTGCTAACTATACGATGCGCTTCGTACATGAAGCAAACGGTTCCTGTGTGACAGTCTTCACACCGCCAGAACCAGGCGGCCCGAACGCTCGACGCAGTTGGCTAGCGGCCGATGGCGGGGTCGTCTTGGGTGACGCGGCTGCGGACCGTGTAGACGGAGTCGCCGGACAGCACGCCGCCGCGGCCAAACAGCCGGCCAAACTCCCAATTCGACAGGCCGAGCTCGGGGCGGTCCAGCGCGTATTGGCCGTCGACCCAGCGAGTGAACCCATCGCCGACGAAGGGTGCATCGACGCGGTTGAAGAAGTCCGCCTGTGCGGCCGGATCCGAACTCACCAGGCTGGCGGCGAACCGAGGCGATTGACCATTGAACAGCTCGACGGCATGTTCCACCGAGTCAACGATCGCCAACGTGACCTCGGGCGAGTTCTCCCACTCCCACTCGTGGCCCAACTGATCCCAGTCGACGGTCGAGGTCTGTGGTTCTTCGACGCCACCTTCAGAGCGATCGATCGTGACCGTCTGCTTCCAGGCGTCGGGGATCCGGTCGGCCTGATCGGCAACGACGTGCAACTTGGTGACGGTGTTGCGCCGCTCCCCTGCCCTGGTCAGTGCGCCGAGGAACGCGGGAAGAAGTTCGTCGGCGCGATCGGCGACGATGCAGCAGGTGTTGAGCGTGTTGCAGACCTTGCGGTCGAGCGAGTTGTAGACGACCTCGGCGAAACGATCGCCGTCGGCGTCGGGTGCGGCGACGATCCACGCGCCGCCGGTGCCGTGCAGGCTCACGGGCACGCCGGCCTGGCGGGCGACCGAACCGAGTTGCGCGACGGCAGCACCTGAGCCACGAGCGACGGCGAGTGCGAGCCGTGGGTCGCTGAACAGCGCGTAGCCCGCAGAGCGAGCTGCGCTCGCGACGAGCGACACAGCGCCGGCAGGAAGCCCGCTGGCTTCGAGCGCCGGATTGAGCGCATGTTCGACGATGGCTCGTGCGGTGCCGAGCGCATCAGAGCCGATGCGGAAGACGACAGTGTTGCCCGAACGGAGCACGCCGGTGGCGTCGGCGAAGACATTGGGGCGGCCCTCGAAGACGAAGCCGACGACGCCGAGACCTGAGCGGACCTGGTCGACTCGCCAGCCGTCATGCTCGATCGTCTCGTCGACCTGATTGCGCAGCGAGGCCGTATTCGCCCACGTGTTGAGCCCGGCGATCATGTCCGAGCGCATCGTTTCCGACAGTTCGAGGCGGGTCGTCGTGCGACCCCGTTCACGAGCGGATTCGACGTCGGCAGCGTTGGCAGCCGCGATGGCGCCAAAGCTGTCCTCGTCGGCCAGCCGCTCAGCAAACGCCCGATAGAACGCCGTGATTGCGTCGTCGGACACACTGCCGAGTGCACCGAAGGCCCGGACGGCGGCGGAGACGGCTTCTTCGGCGATTGCAGCCTCGGCCGCAGGGATGTGGAGCAGCGCACCGGTGTCCTGCACGACCACGAGCCGGTCGCCGGCTTCGAATGCGTCGGCCAGGTCCGGCGGCACCGTGGTGACCCGGTTTCCTCCGAACGGAATCGCCATGCCGGCGGTCAACGACTCGAGCATCTCACCCATCCCCCGAGGCTATCTATCTGCACTGGCGGACCGCCGCCCGTTTGGCTCGCCTCAGCTCTGGTGCATCGTGGACACTGGCCGGGTGCGAACGATCTGGGTTCTCGGCGACCAGCTGAACCGTCACGTCGGCCCGCTCGCGACCGCCGAGCCCAGCGACGACAGGATCTTGATCGTTGAGGCGACCGCCAAGATCCGGTCCAAGCGCTGGCATCGCCAACGGCTCCACATGATCCTCGCATCGATGCGCCGCTTCGCCGCCGAGCTCGAAGCCGAAGGGTTCGACGTCGACTACCGGCAAGCGGACACGATGGCTGCCGGCCTCGCCGCCCATCAAGCTGCGCACGCGCCCGACGAGGTCACCGTGATGGCGCCGCTCAACTGGGATGGTCTCCGCCTGCTCGAGAAGCTCGACGTGACGATCGTCGAGAACAGCCAGTTCCTCTGCTCGCCTGACGCATTCGCCCAGTGGGCTGATCAGCATCTCGCCACCCGCAAGCGCCTGACCATGGAGGACTTCTACCGTTGGCAGCGGCTCCGGCTCGACATCTTGATCGAGGACGGCAAGCCGACCGGTGGCGCCTGGAACTTCGACAAGGACAACCGTGAGCCTCCGCCGAAGGACGGCCGAGCCTGGCCCGAGGTCCGTCGTTTCGATCTGAGCGACATCGACCAGACCGTCATTGCGGAGATCGAGCAGTACGACGTGTGGGGCGAGGCGCCTGACGGGTGGTGGCCGACGAGTCGCAGCGATGCCCAACAGCGGCTCGTCGACTTCGTGGAACGGGCGCTGCCCACGTTCGGCAGCCATCAAGACGCCATGCTCGACGGTGAGTGGTCGATGTCGCACAGCCTGGTCTCCTCCGCGCTGAACATCGGCCTGCTCACTCCGGCCGAGGTCATCGACGTCGCAGTCGAGGCCTACCGAGACAGCCACGCACCGATCAACTCAGTCGAGGGGTTCGTCCGCCAGGTGATCGGCTGGCGCGAGTACGTGCTCGGCGTCTACTGGCTATGGATGCCCGACTACCGAGACGAGAACGGGCTCACCGCCCTGCAGCCGCTGCCGCCGGTATTCGAAGGCACAGCCTCGACAGACATGGCGTGTCTGAGCGGTGTGCTCGACAACCTCGACGCCCACGGCTGGAACCACCACATCGAACGGCTGATGGTCATCGGCAACCTGTTCCTCACCGCGGGCGTGGACCCTGCTGCTGCCGTTGACTGGATGTGGCGAAGCTACGTCGACGGCGCCGAATGGGTGATGCTGCCGAACCTCATCGGCATGGCGCTGCACGCCGACGGCGGCCGTATGGCAACGAAGCCGTATGCGGCCGGCGGCGCCTACGTGAACCGCATGTCGAACTACTGCAAGGGATGCAGATTCGATCCGAAGAAGCGGACCGGCGACGACGCCTGTCCGTTCTCAACGCTCTACTGGGACTTCCTTGCCCGCAACGAAGACGCGCTTCGGGACAACCATCGGCTCGGTCGACAGCTCGGCGGCATGCGCAAACTCGCCGACCTCGAGGGCGTGCGAGAACGTGCCGCCGAGGTCATCGTCGAACTCGGTGCGGGGCGTCTGTAGCAAGCAGCCGAACTTCCTGCGAGCATCCGCGATTTGGCAGCGCTGGCGAATAACACTCTCGCTTGCGGCTCCGAGGCGCTTCATCCTTACCAAATCGGTGCCTCGGAGCCGCCCAATCGTTCAGCCCCCGATTCCTGTGCGTAACTCGGGGGAAATCGAGTGGAAAACTCCGGCCCGCTTGGGGATTTCTGTCTCTGGAAGTGGACAAGTCTGGGGATTTCCCAAACAGCCTTGACCCGTTCTCGGGGTCTCGTGCATAGTGCTCTCACGCCGCAAACGGAGCGGCCGGACACGAACCGAAGAAGCGGAGCGAGGGGCAACCCAAGCAAAGCAGAAGCGGAGCGGAGAAGGTCGAAGACCGGTGTGGAGTAGGGGAAAGATCGAATCCCGAACGAGTCTCTGGACGAGTTGGGGCTGACGGACTTGAACCGACTTTGGGACCATCCCGAGACGCCGATTTGGTAACGATGAGGCGCCACGGGATGGTCCTTCCTATTTTTCCCGTCGCACGGTGCTGGTTCTTCCCGCTGCACGGTGCCGGCTTCTCTGGTCATGACGAAGGGTCAGCGCTCACACGAGAACCAGCCGGGCCTGCGGAGCTAGCGTTTCCGACATGTCGTCGTTGAGCGCATCCCAGGTGGCGCACTACCGCGACCACGGCTGGGTCGCCCCCATCGACATCATGTCCGAGGCCGACGCCACCGACCTGCTGCATGCGCTCGAAGCCGCCGAGGCCGCATACCCCGAGCATCTGCATGCCGAGCACCGCAACAACGCACACCTGGCCTTCCCGTTCCTCGCCGAGCTCGCGCTCGACGACCGCATCGTCGACGCCGCTGCATCGCTCACTGGCCCCGACATCTCGCTCTGGTCAACCGTGCTGTTCATCAAAGAACCCGACTCAAGTGCGTACGTCAGCTGGCATCAAGACGCGTTCTACATGGGACTCGAGCCCGACAACTTCGTCACGGCATGGTTCGCGCTGTCTCCATCAAACCGTGAGAGCGGTTGCGTCTCGGTCATCCCCGGCAGCCACCGAGCACGTGCCGACCACCTCGACACCTTCGGCGAGGACAACATCTTGACCCGAGGCCAAACGGTGACCGACGTCGACGAGTCGGCTGCGGTTGATCTCGTGCTGCGCCCGGGCCAGATGTCGCTGCACCACCCATGGCTCGTTCATGGATCCCAGCCCAACCGCACGAACCAGCGGCGGGTCGGCATAGCGATGCAGAGCTACCTGGGAGGCGACGTCCGTCCGATCCGTGGGAACCACCACGTGCTGCCGGTTCGGGGCGCACTCCCCCACGACTCGTTCGTCACCGTCGCAGCACCGACGACCACCATCGAAACCAGCGCCGTTACCGTCCGAGCTGACGCGAACGAGGCGCTGTCGTCGGTGCTCTACGACGGCGCCGAACAAACCCGAGCGCTCTAGCGCTCCACCGAAGGCACGAGGGGAACCAGCCATGTCGATACCGCCACGGGGCTTCACCGCCGACGAGTTCGAAACCCGCACCGCGAAGGCCCAGGCGATGATGGCCGAGCGCAGCCTCGGAGCCCTGCTCGTCTGCACCGAACCCGAGGTCCGCTACTTCACCGGATTCCACACGCCGTTCTGGCAAAGCCCGACTCGCCCCTGGTTCGTCGTCGTGCCCGCCAGCGGGAAGCCAATCGCCGTGATCCCGAGCATCGGCGGAGCCTCGATGTCGGCGACCTGGATCGATGACGTTCGCACGTGGAGCTCTCCGCAGCCAGCCGACGACGGCATCTCGCTCCTCGTCGACTCCATCGCCGAGATCACCGACGGCGCAGGTGGCGCCAAGATCGGGCTGCCGATGGGACCAGAGACGCACGTGCGCATGCCGCTCGGCGACCTCGACACGCTCCGGGAACGAGTGGGCGGGTTCGTTGACGCAACCGACATCATCCGCTCGCTGCGCATGGTCAAGTCCGAGGCCGAGATCGCCAAGCACCGCCACATCTGCGGCATCGTGTCCGATGCCTTCGACGAGCTGCCAAATCTGCTGTCGACCGGCATGACCGAGCGCCAAGCATTCCAGGCGTTCCGGGCCGAGATCGTGCGCCAAGGCGCTGACGATGTGCCTTACCTGGTCGGGGCGACCGGCCCTGGCGGCATCGACGACATCATCCGCCAACCATCGGACCGCGAGATCGCCGACGGCGACCTGCTCATCTTCGACACCGGCTCGACGTTCGACGGCTACTTCAGCGACTTCGACCGCAACTTCGCGTTCACCAGCGCGGACCAAGGCGCCAAAGACGCCTACCGAGCCGTGTGGGAAGCCACCGAGGCCGGGCTTGCAGCCTGTCGCCCCGGAGCGACCACCACGCAGGTGTTCGGTGCCATGAACGAAGTCCTCAAAGCCAATGGCTCGCTCGGCAACGACGTTGGACGCATGGGCCACGGCCTCGGCATGCAGGTCACCGAGTGGCCCTCGCACACCGATAGTGACGACACCGTGATCGAAGAGAACATGGTGCTCACGCTTGAGCCCGGACTCGTGTGGGCGTCGGGCAAGGCCATGGTGCACGAAGAGAACCTGGTGGTGCGGGCCGACGGCCCTGAGCTGCTCAGCCGCCGCGCCGCTGCCGAGCTACCGATCATCTGAGGAGACGGGAGAGACGCCATGCAGCAACCGCTGAC
>CAZEMU010000130.1:7331-11515 GCA_964513315.1 uncultured Acidimicrobiaceae bacterium
CCATGCAGCAACCGCTGACAGACGAACCACTGACCGATGAACCACTGACCGATGAGCAGGTAGACGCGTATTGGCGAGACGGCTACCTCGTGCTCGAAGACGCGCTCCTCCCCCAGCAGGTCGAGGCGCTCGTCGCCGACTTCGAAGCCTGGAAGGACGCCAGCCGCTCCGAGACCGAGGCCTATGGCGAGACGATGGACGGGCGAGCCCGCTTCGACATCGAGCCGGGCCACTCGGCCGACTCGCCTGCGCTCCGTCGCGTCGCTTCACCAGTCGAGGTTTCCGATGCCTACCTCGACGCCATGCGCAACGCCCCCGCCGTCGACGCCGTTGCGCAACTGCTCGGCCCCAACATCGAGTTCAACAACAGCAAGATCAACTCGAAGCAGCCGGGCGCAGCGACCGCAGTGAAGTTCCACCAGGACTTCATGTTCCAGCCCCACACCAACGAAGACCTGGTCGCGGTCCTGTTCTTCCTCGACGACGTGACGGCCGAGAACGGACCGCTCGAAGTCGTACCGGGCACTCATCGCGGGCCAATGCACTCGCACTGGCACGACGGCGTCTACACCGGCGCCGTCGCACCCGAGGTCGTTGCGGCCGAATGCAGCGACACCGTGTCGATCACCGGACCTGCGGGCACCGCCTGCCTGATGCACACACGGCTACTCCACGGCTCCGCCCCGAATCAGTCCGACCGCCCTCGCACACTCTTCATCTCCGAATACCGGGCCGAGGACTCCAAGGCGCTTCAGGTCAACCACCTGCCCAGCATCTACGACGGCGAAGTCGTCCGCGGCGAACGCACGAACCAGGTGCGCTGCTCGTCGTACGAGATGACGTACCCCGAGGTGCCGACGGGCGCGTCCTTCTTCAACCAGCAAGCCAAGGCGCAGATGTGATGGAGCCCACCAGGCTTCCATTCGAGACCGACGAGGGCTTCGGTACGCGAGCAACGATCGGCATGGTCGTCCTCGAGACCGACCAGACACTCGAAATGGAAGCCCGGTCGCTGCCCGTCGACGGCGTTGCCTGGTATCACGCTCGCATCCCGATGGAACCGGTCGTCACGCCCGAGACCCTCACCGACATGGAGGCTCGATTGCCCGTCGCCGCCGGACTGCTCCCGGCCGACTTCGGCTTCGACGCCATCGGCTACGGCTGCACATCGGCAGCCACCCTGATCGGTGAACAAGCGATCACCGACGGCATCCACTCGGCGCATCCGGGCATCGCCTGCACGAACCCGATCTCTGCCGCAGTGGCTGCATTCCGAGCACTCAACGTCCAGCGGATCGCCGTCGTCACGCCGTACACCGCCATCGTGACCGCGCCGGTCGTCGAACTGTTCGGCACCCACGGGCTGCACGTCACGGCCGTTGGCTCATTCCTCGAATCGAGCGACTTGGTTGTCGCCCGCATCTCCGAGCAGTCGGTGGCCAACGGGGTGCGCCAGATCGCGGCCGCGTCGGACTGCGACGCGGTGTTCGTCTCGTGTACCAGCTTGCGACTCTTCGGGGTGGTCGACGGTCTCGAACAAGAGCTCGGCAAGCCGGTCGTGTCCAGCAACCTCGCGTTCCTCTGGCATCTGCTGCGCCTGTCTGGCATCGACGATCAACTCGACGGCTTCGGCTCTCTCTTCGCCACCCGATAGGCACCCTTCGTCGCTGCGCTCCTCAACCGCACAGGGCTAGGGTCGGCGGATGACGAGCTTCCCGATCGAACGGGTACGTGACGACACACCGGGCGTGCAGTCGGTGGTGCACTTCAACAATGCCGGAAGCGCCCTACCGCCGAACGTCGTTGTCGACGCAGTCGTCGGACACGTGCGGCGAGAGGCCGAGATCGGCGGCTACGAAGCGTCGGCTGAGGCCGGCCCTCGCCTCGACGCGGTCTACGACTCCCTCGCCCGCCTGATCGGTGGTCGCTCGGACCAGATCGCTGTGATCGAGAACGCCACTCGCGCCTGGGACATGGCCGTGTACGGCTATCCGTTCAAGGCTGGCGATCGTGTCATCACGTCTCGTAGCGAGTACGTGAGCAACGTCGTCGCCATGCTTCAACTTCGTCAGCGCCACGGCATCGAGCTCGTGCTCATCGGCGATGACGAGCACGGCCAGATCGATCTCGCCGCGCTCGAAACGGCACTCGCCCAAGGCGCCGAGATGGTCGCCCTCACCCACATCCCGACGAGCGGCGGTCTGGTCAACCCTGCGGCCGAGGTCGGGGCGATGTGCAAAGCCCACGGCGTGTTCTATGTGCTCGACGCATGCCAGTCCGTCGGGCAGGTGCCCGTCGACGTCACCGAGCTCGGGTGCGACGTGCTGTCGTCTACCGGCCGCAAATACATGCGCGGCCCACGGGGCACCGGCTTCCTCTGGGTCAACGATCGGGCACTCGAGCGCATCGAGCCACCGTTCCTTGATCTGCACGCGGCCGAGTGGACCGGCGACGAGACCTACGAGATCCGACCCGATGCCCGCCGGTTCGAGAACTGGGAGACCTACTACGCCGGCAAACTCGGGCTCGGCGCCGCCGCCGATTACGCACTTGAGCTCGGCATCGATGCGACGACCACCCGAATACAGGCGCTTGGCACCGAGCTCAGCGACCGACTGAGCGAGCTCCCCAAGGTGGCGCTCCACGACAAAGGTGCGCAGCGCTGCGGCATCGTGACCTTCTCGGTCGACGGCATCGAAGCTGTCGACGTCGAGGCACAACTGCGGGCACACGGCTTCAACACGTCGACGTCAACGCCCGGGCATGCCCGTTACGACCTTGCCGCCCGCGGCCTCGGACCAATCGTGCGAGCGTCAGTGCACTACTACAACACCAACGAAGAGATCGACGCCTTCGTCACCGCGCTAACGAGCATCTCCGGCACCTAGAAACGTGACCGCGCTCGCAACCTGAGCGCCTCGGTTCAGGCGCCGGGAAGTTGGCGCAGCAGCGTGGCCATTTCGACTGCGGTGACGACCGCTTCGAAGCCCTTGTTCGTCGGCCCTTCGCCGGCGCGGGCCATGACCTGTTCTTCGTTCTCGGTCGTCAGCACGCCAAAGATGACCGGCACGCCGGTCGCCTCGGACGCTTGCCGGATACCGACTGCGGCCGCTTCGCTCACGAGGTCGTAGTGCGTGGTCTCGCCTCGCACGACGACGCCAAGGGCGATCACGGCATCGAACTCGCCGCTTGAAGCCAGCTGCAAACACACCAGCGGCAGCTCGAACGAACCCGGCGCCCAGACCTCGGTGACGGCCTCGTGGGCCACGTTGCAATGCGAGTAGCCACGGCGAGCGCCGACGAGAAGCCGACCCGTCAGGTGATCGTTCCAGCGAGCGGTGACGACGGCGAGCCGGAGACCAGTGCCATCGTGTGAACCTTGGACCCCGCCAACAGCAGGATCTGGTGCAGGGAGCGAGCCGACTGCCATCAGGCGTCTCCTGCTACATCGTCGACGACTGCCACTGGCGACGATGTATCACCCAAGTCACCGAGCTCATGCCCCATCCGCTCACGCTTGGTGCGCAGGTATGCGATGTTCTCGGAGTTCGGCTCGATCAGAAGCGGCTCACGACCAACGATCTCGAAGTCGTAGCCGTCGAGGCCGCCGAACTTCTTCGGGTTGTTGGTCATGAGGCGCATCTTCTTCACGCCGAGATCGACGAGGATCTGCGCACCGACGCCGTATTCACGGCTGTCGACCGGCAGGCCGAGTTCAACGTTTGCGTCGACCGTGTCAGAGCCACTGTCCTGCAACTCATATGCCCGAAGCTTGTGGGCGAGGCCGATGCCGCGCCCCTCGTGACCGCGCAAGTACACGATCACACCGGCGCCCGCTTCGACGATCTTCTGCTGCGCTGCGGACAACTGCGGACCACAGTCGCAGCGCATCGAACCGAAGATGTCGCCGGTCAGGCATTCGCTGTGGACTCGGACGAGGACTTCATCGGCGATGCGAATATCGCCGTAGACGAACGCAACGTGTTCGACGCCGTCGACCGGTGCGTTGAAGGCGATAGCCGTGAACTCGCCATGTTCGGTCGGGATGCGAGCCTCGCTGATGCGATGCACCAGCTTCTCGTGGCGACGGCGATAGCGAATCAGATCGGCGATGGAGATCAGCAACAAGCCGTGCTCGTCGGCGAACTCTCGCAGCCGTGGCAGTCGAGCCATCGTGCCGTCTT
>CAZEMU010000131.1:0-11482 GCA_964513315.1 uncultured Acidimicrobiaceae bacterium
CCGTTAACTCGCAATGGCAGCTTGGCCGCGCTGCGGACTGACCAGTGCGCCTAGTCGCGCTTCGAGCCCATGCCCGGGAAACCACTGTCCTTGCGTGAGGCGGCGGCGATTGCTTCGGCCTTGGCTTTGATGCCGTCGAGCGTCAGACGCATGTTGTCGCGATGTTGATCCTGGCGGAACTCGATCAGGCTCGGTTCGGCCTCGGGGTTCTGCTCGATCATCGGCGTCATGCCAGATCGGCCAGGCCCGAGCCGCATGTGGAAGCGCAGGCGGCTTCCGCCCGGGACCTTTTCGCAGGTGAAGCGCCAGCGGGCCGCCGACTGCTCAAGGTCCGAGACGTGCCAGGCGAATGCCGAAGGCGGATCCCACTCGGCGACATGAGAGGTCGTCGACCATTCGCCGACGAGCTCATGCTTGTTGTGACCGGTGAAGGTTGAGCCCACGGTGGGTTCGGCGTCGGGATCGTCCCAGCTGCCGCCTTGGAACTCTTCGCTGAACTCAGCGGGCATGTTGGGGTCGCTGATGATGTCCCAGATCACTGCGGGCGAAGCCTTGATGTCGGCCTCGACGACGATGCCGGGGCCGTCGGCCATTCGACGGGGCTCGCTGCGCGCCTCGGCGAGCGTGCGTCCGTAGCGATCGAAGTAGGTGATGTCACGAGCTGGGTAGCGGCGGCTGGTGGCCTTGAAGTCGACACCGATCGTGTGCGCGACCGGGAAGAGCGAAATCATCGTGACGTCGGACGGGATGTCGAGCAGCTCGTTCACCGCCGGCGCCTCGTTCAGGAACATCGTCGTCCAGACCGTGCCGAGCCCGCGGGCTCGGAGCGCGACCATGAAGCTCCAGGCGGACTGGATCACCGAGTCGAACAGGCCGGGGCGGCCCGAGCCATCGTGCTTCCCCATGATCGTCGGGATGACCAAGGCGGGCGTGCGCTGGATGTTCTCGCCCAGGCGTTTCGCTCCGAGCATCAGCTTCTCGTTCTGGTGGCCGGTGCCTTCGAGCTCCTCGGCCTTCTTGATGACCCATTCGACCCCGGCCGACAGGTACAGCTCGGCCATGCGGTCTTTGGTGGCTTGATCCCGGATCACGATCCAGCGACGGCTGCCGTTGTTGCCGCCGGTGGGGGCCTGCTCGGCGACATCGATGCAGTCGAGGATCGTCTGATCATCGACATCGCGGTCGAAGTCGAGACGCGCCCGCACCCCTCGGGTCGTCATCAGCGCGTGATCGACAAGGTCTTGGTACTCAGCTGATGCCGGAGCGAACGGTGGCTGTGGAGCGGTGCCGTGGGTCGAAGCCATGCCCTCAGTCTGGATTGTCAGCCCTGCCCACCGTGAACCAGGTGGCCGGTTTTGGGTGACCGGCATACGACGCATCGGACCAGTCGACGACGAATCCGGCCGCTTCGATGTCGGCGACGATGGTGCGGTTCAGGTTGCAGCCGTCAGCGAGACGGTTCTGCACCGGATTGATTCGGTGCTGCCAGCGCTGCACCGATGGGTCCTTGGACAGCCCGTGTTCCAAGAAGTGGAGCGTGCCTCCTGGACGGATCACGCGCCGCAGCTCGGCGAGCGCGGCCATGTGGTCCGGGATCGTGCACAAGGTGAACGTCAGCAGGCCTGCGTCGCAGCTGTTGTCGTCGAGCGGCAGAAGCTCACCGGTCAGCCCGACAGGTTCGATGTCGACCGACGATGCGGCAATCCTCTTGGCGGCCAGCTTCTGTCCGAGCTCAGATGGGTCGACTGCGAACACCTTGGTGACGGCGTCTGGGTAGTGGGGCACGTTCAGCCCGCTGCCGAACCCGGGCTCGACGACAACGCCGGCCAGCCCCTCGACGCATCGGCGGCGCCAACGCGACACGTCTTCGGATCGCAAGGCGACATCGATGACTCGCGGCACAACCTGATTCGCCCACAAACCCATGCGTCGAAGTTAGCCCTCTCCCAACAGCGCCGAATCAAAACAAGCCCGAGCATTGAGCGCCGCGAGGTGCGCGGACCGAACAAGACCGTAAGAATGCACCCGTGTCCAGCCCGCTGCCTGACGACGACCGTGTTGAAGAACCCGGCGCGGCCGAACAACCCACCGCGCCGACTCGTCGGACGTTCCTGGCTGGCGCAGGTGCTGCAGCCCTCGCGGGACTCGCCGCCGCCTGTAGCGACGACGGTACGGATCCGAGCGCTACGGAACCCGACGACTCGCTCGCGATCGGAGACCCCTCGACCGAAGACGCCGTCCGGCCTGGCGCGCAGCCGGAGATCCTCGATGGGCTTCCCGACCCGATCGTGCCGTTCCGAGGTGCACACCAGGCCGGTGTCCTCACAGCACCCCAAGCCGCCGGGATCGTCGCAACGTTCGACGTCGTCGCCGGATCTCGTGACGGACTCGCTGCGACCCTGCAGGACCTAAGTGTCGAGATCGAGCGGATCATGGATGCTCGCCCCGCGGTGCCCGAAGAAGGGTTCCGCCCGCCGGTGGATTCGGGCGTCGTCGAAGCCGGAGCTGCGTCCGCCGGAACTGCGATCACGCTCGGCGTCGGCGCATCACTCTTTGACGGCCGGTTCGGCCTGGCCGACCGTCGCCCCTCCGAGCTCATACCCATGCCCACGTTCTTCAACGATCGGCTTGTGCGTCCAGAACTCAGTCACGGGGATCTGGCGCTGACAATCAGCGGCCGCTCCCAGCAATCCGTGGCGTACGCACTCCAGCAGGCAGTGCGGGTGACCGATCGGCGGCTGCGACTGCGGTGGGTGCAAGAGGGCTACAACCAACTGCTGGCCCCATCGCCCGAACGCATCGCACCGACGCGCAACCTGATGGGGTTCCGCGACGGCACCTCCAACCTCGACACCGACGACACCGCCGTCATGGAAGAACACGTCTGGGTCGGCTCCGCAAGCGGCGAGCCAGCGTGGGCGACCGGCGGCACCTATCAAGCGGTGCGCGTGATCCGAATGCTGATCGAGTTCTGGGCCACCGCGGCGCTCGTTCGCCAAGAGCAGATCTTCGGACGCCACCGTGACAGCGGCGCCCCGCTCGGCCAGACCACCGAGGGCGAAGAGCCGGCCTTTGCCACCGACCCGAGCGATCAGGGTGTGCCGCCCCGCTCGCACATCCGGCGCGCCAATCCACGCACCCCTGGTGCGGCTCGGATCCTGCGACGCGGCTTCAGCTATCTCAACGGCGCCGCCAGCGACGGCACGCTCGACCAAGGCCTGCTGTTCCTGGCCTACCAACATTCGCTAAACGAGGGCTTCCTCGAGGTCCAGAGTCGTCTCGAAGGCGAACCGATGGAGGACTACGTCAAACCGGTCGGCGGCGGTTTGTTCTTCGTTCTGCCTGGTCCAGGCGAATCCCCCGATGGTTGGCTTGGCGAGTCGCTTCTCGCCTAAGACCGAGACGATGGGCGGAATTAGCCTCGGCTTTGTGAGCACTCCGATCGCGATCCACCAACGCAACTACGAGACCGAAGCCTTCGATGAAGGCGACGGCACGATGCGTATCGTCGGCCGCCTCGTCGACACGAAGCCCGAAGGACTCGGCCTGGCCGACGGTGAACCAATCGTGATCCACGACATGACGATCGAGCTGATCGTCGATGGCGAGACGTTCCAGATTCACGATGTGCGACCCGTGATGGATGTGCATCCGTACGGCCAATGCACCAACATCCTCGACGCCTATCGCCAGCTGATCGGCGAGTCGATTGCCCGGGGTTACAGCCGCAAGGTCAAGGAGCTGTTCGGTGGGCCGAACGGGTGCAGTCATGTTGGTGCGCTCTTGATCGCGCTTGGTCCCGTCGCGATTCAGGCGAGTTGGGGAATGGCCCGCTTGGGCGCCGACCCGGCCGACTGGTCCCAGGTCGAGTTTGACCCTGCCGATGCCGAGCGTCAGCTTCGGCTCAACGAGAACACATGCCATGTGTGGAACAGCGACGGCTCACAGATCGCGCTGCTGCGAAAAGGCGAGAAGCCGGTCCGTCCAACATGGGAGACCGACCGGCTTGTCAAGCTGGGGCTGATCGACCAACCCGCGGACGGGAGACCGAGCTGACCGGCGACCTCAACGGCATCTCGCCAGGCTCGAACAGCATCGTCAAAGCGATCGTGACGCGCCACCAAGGCCAAGTGCACGTCGAGGCCTCCCAATTCTCGGTGGCGCCTCGTTCGCGGTTCGACTGCCTCGGGTTCAGAGCACGCCGGAGTAGTCGTGGGCAAAGGCGGCGAAGCCGCCACCCGTATGCCAGAACACGACGTGGTCGTCAGCAGCGAACCGTCCCGCGTCGATGACTTGGCGTAGGGCATAGAGCGCCTTGCCGGTGTAGGTCGGATCCCACACCTGGCCGGTCAACCGGGTCGCTTCAACCTGGATCGCAAGTTCTTCGTCGGTCGTCTGGCCGTAGCCGAGCCCGACATATTCGTCGATGATCTCGTACGGAGCGCCTGACGCGTCGGCCTCGGCCAGTAGCGAGTCGACCTGTTCGTGCAGCTCGGCGCGCGTCTCGCCGACACTGGAGCCAACAATCGTCCAGTCGCGTCCTGAGCTCGCGGCGCCCATCGCCAGACCGGCCGTCGTGCCACCCGAGGAACTTGCGTGCCATACCGTCACCGGCCGGTCGCTTCGGATGCCAGCGGCGTCGGCTTGAGCGTCGAGCTCCCAGAGCGCGGCTTCGAACGAGGCGACCCCGAGTCGGTCCGAAGCTCCCGCGGGCATGATCCACGCCGAGCGGCCGTCCGCCGCCAATTCGTCAGCGATCGATTCCATCAGCTCTTGGCGGCGCTTCCAGCCATCTCGATCGATGAAGCGAACCTCGGCCCCGGCCAGGCGTTGCAGAAAGTGGTTGCCCACCGCTTCGTCTGGAGGATTGCCTCGCGACGAGCGAAGCAACAGCACCGACTTGAGCCCCGCTCGCGCCGCGACAAAAGCAGTCGCCCGACAGTGGTTCGACTGCACCGCGCCGCAAGTCACGAACGTGTCGCAGCCAGCGGCCTTGGCTGCAGCGACGTGGTACTCGAGCTTTCGAACCTTGTTCCCGGACAGGCCGAAACCAGTCAAGTCGTCTCGCTTGATCCAGATCTGGGGCCCTCCCCACGCCGCGGTCAACCGGTCGGCGAACTCGACGGGTGTCGGAAGCTGTGCGAGCGCCATGCGCTGGGGAACACTGTCGCCTGTCGTATCCATCGCCTCAGTATTGCCTGCCATTGCCAGGCGATCCGTGGCATCTGTGAGGCTGGACAGATGCAGCTTGACCGCACGGAAACGCATGCTGGTTACTGGCCGTCGCCCTGGCCCGTTGAGTGTGGAGGCAACCGCCGCCAGAAGGCCTCGCCGGGTCGCCTCGACGCAGCGTCGGGTACCGCCGAGGTAACCGTGAACCGCAACGACCGCTGGAACGTCATGGTGATCGAACGCGATCCCGGGCAGTGGTACGTCGGCGGCACGATGGCCGCGTTCAGCGGGCCGCCACCGTTCGGCTGGGTGTGGAGGTTCGATCCCGACACGCTCGAGCCGCTGGCCCAATCGCCCGAGCTGCCGTGCGGCGAACATGTCTGGTGTGGTGCGATCCTGGCCCACGCCAACGGGTCGATCCACTCGGTGAACGGCAGCTATCTGCATCGGCTCGACCCCGATGATCTGCACGTGATCGCCGAGCGACAGCTGCCGGCCGACCGGGCCCACAACGGGCTTCTCGCACTCAGCGACGGCTCCCTCATCACGAAGGATCTGCGACTCGAGGGCCAGGGTGGAACCACCATCAGCCGCCTCGACCCGGACACGCTCGAACTCATCGAGGCGCCGCTCACGTTGCCCGAGGGATCGATGGGACGCATCGCCGCCGACACGACCGACGATGGTGATCACGTCTATGTCCCCGGCACCGAACACCTGTGGAGGATCCACGTGGGCGCCGAGACTGCCATCGAGGACTGGCAGCCGCGCTATCGAGTCGAGCACGACCGTTGGGGCCTCGCCTGGGACTCGTGCATCAGCGACGGCGCGGCGTGGATCATGGACTGCGGCGACATTGAATCAGTCCGCATGATTCACCACACCGAACCCAACGGGCGGTACCCCGAGCCGCCCGGACGAGCGATGTCCTGGAGGCGAGATGCTCCGTGGGATGGCGCTCAACGGCTCATGCGCATCGACCTGGCCGACCCCGACAAGGTCGACTGGGTCGAGCCGTTCGGCACGCCAGGTGGCGGGATCATCGCCCCTCCAGTGCACGTCCCCGAACACAACATCGCAATCGCATGGGACTCGATCAATGGCGGACTCGCTGGCGTCGACACCTCAAATGGGCTCGACGTTCGCTGGCAGATCGACGCCCGACCGTCGATGCAGCCGGTGGTCTTCCCCGACTCTGGCGAGCTGGTGATCAACGACTTCACCGCCGAGGGTTCCGATGACTTGATCGTCGTCGACTTGGCGAGCGGCGAACTGGTGGACCGAGTCCCGACCGGAAGTCGGATCGCCAACGGCATGTTCTTAACGGCCGGAGGAAGCCGCGACGTCTACTACTGCTCGACGCTGACGTTCAGCCGCATCGTCTGGTCATAGACCGCTGGTCACGCGATCAGTCCGAACCTTGTGCACCACGCCAGGTGAGGAAACCGCCAGCAAGAACGCAGAGGAGGATGACCGGCCACAGAAAGCCGTTGATCCAGCTTCCGACAAAGCCGAGCGGCAGCCACACGATGACCCGAGTGACGAGAAAGAGCACACCGCCGACGCCGAGCAGACCGGGACCTGTGCCGAAGCGAGTGAGGGATCGGGAGCGCTTTGCCGGAACATCAGCCATGACGGATCCAACCGTAGGCGAGTCGACTCTGTTCCACCATCGACTCTGTTCCATCGTCGGCCTGCGCCGCGGTTACCGCCAGACGATGTTCTGGGACACCTCGATGATCCAGGCTTCGTCGGCTTCGCGACTTGGCGCGAGATCGAACTGTGCTTCGAGCAGCAGGCCGGTCTCGGTGACGGTGTTTCTGACCGCCACGATCCACGCGGCAGCTTGACCGCACGTGAACTCGATCGTGGTGATCTTGAGCTCGTCACCATTCGGCGCAGCGCTCGGCGACTCGCTCCGAGCGTCTTCGACACAGCGGTTCGCGTCTGCCGACGCGATCGCCGAGCGCCATACGGCCTCGTTGTCTTCGATCAGCGTGACCATGACACCGTCGATCGCCCACGTTTCGCTGAACGTGTCGATACGTTCAGCGGCGATGAATTGCGCCGCCCGACCCGTGTCGATCTCGACGACTTCCCATCCGACCGGAAGTCCGATCGCGACTCGACCCGACGAATGTTCGAATCCGCCGAGCTCGCCAGGCTCGCCTTCGATCTGATTGAAGTTGCCTTCTCCAGGAAGTCGTGCTCGCCCATCGAGCGGGACTGCAGCTGCTTCGAGGAGCGCGGCGGCCTCGCCGGACACCACCGCACCTTGGGTCAGCAGCTCACGCGAGTAGTACGACGGGTTCTCGCCTTGAGCGGTCATCATCATGATGTGCGAGTTGACGCCCAGGCGGTCTGTTTGCCAGTACAGGCGTTCACCGTCAGGCGACCAGAACGGCCATGCATCCGTCGAGGGATGGTTGGTCAAGTTGCGCAGACCCGAGCCGTCGAGGTTGACGAGCCAAACATCTTCGTCTCCTGATCGTCCGCTCGTGAATGCGATCTGACTGCCGTCGGGCGCGATGGTCGGTTCGAAGTCGGGGCCGGCTTCGTCGTCGGTGATCGGCCGCTTGTTGTCGCCGTCGATGTCCATGATCCAGAGCCGGCCGTCGGCGTTGTAGACGATGCCTGTCTCGTCGGGAAGCACTCGGGGCCAGCGGTCGTCGCCGGGGTTGTCGGTGAGCTGCACCGCACCGGTGGCATCGGACGAGATGAAGATGTCCCAGTCCTGATCATCGGTCTCGCGAGCAGCGAACACGGTCGACGTTGCGCTGAGGACCAGATGCCCGTCGCTCACGTCCCATCCCTCGAGCCCGCCGACGTCGACCGATGAAACAAGCGTCGGATCCTGGTAGTCGACGAACCAGGGCCTCGATGCGAGCTCGCGGTCATCCACAATGAACTCACCCGAGAAGATCAGTCCGGTTTCCAGCACCTGCGGGGCGGCAGGGGCGATCCGATAGGCACCCGACGTGATGCGATGCAGGATGCTCTGTTGACGCGACAGGTAGAGATCGGTGTCGCCATCGACGATGCCTCGGGCCACGATTGCGTCATCGGTCGTCAAGGTTCCGGCCGCGGCCGTGCCGACCTTGAATGGAGCCTCGGCGTCGGTCGATGACGTTGCGACCGTGCACAAGATGGTGCGGTCACCGGCGTTCCAATCAGCTGCGGTCGGATACCAAAGCCACGTCCGAATCGGAAGTTCATCGGTCGCGGCGCCGGCGAACTCGATGGTCGCCGGGTTACACAGTTCGTCGAAGAGGCGTCTCGCGAGTTCGTCTTCGCCCGGGTATAGCTCGCCTGGTTCCCACGGCGCCTCGGCCCGCAGGAACGTCTCGTGCATATGGCGCTCATCGCACGGAACAACCGTCGGCACGGCGTCGCCGACCGCATTGTTGTTCCAGCAGTCGCCGATCTCTACTGCGTCGAACACACCGACGAACTCAGCATCGCCGTCCGGGTCGGTTGCGTCGCTGCCAGACGATGGCTCGGGCGTCGGAGCCGCGGCATCGTCAGTCTCCGTGTCGGGCGTGTCGGGCGCAGCCGCGATGATGTCGGCCGTCGGCCTGACGTCAGTGGGCTCAGCTTCGTCGGAAGCATCGCCGCTCGCACACGCCGTCGCCAGCAGGCCCAATGCAAGCAATGCCGCGCACCAGCGCAACCAACGCCGACGGCCAGAGGAACGTTGCGTGCTCAACCGTGGCTGCTCAAGCGTGCGGTGCGATGTCGAGGCCAAAGAGTTCCTTGAAGCGAGCGATATAGGCAGCATCGTCTTCGATCCCGCCGAGCTCGACCCAGTCTTCGTCGCTCATTGCCGCACGGCCTTCGACCAGTTCGGTGCCGCCCCACCCGCACGTCCACCGCAGCTTGGGGTCGTCGGTGGTCGCAGCTTCGAAGATCACGTCGCTGACTTCGCTCGGATGGCCTGGGTTCATCAAACCGGCCGCATAGAAGGCGAACAGCCGGCGATAGGCCGCGTCATAGGCGCCGCTGGCATTCGGTGCGTCGGTGTTCTTCGCCATGATCGCGGTCTTGACGATCCCTGGCTCGATAAGTGCGACCCGGATGCCGTGGCTAGCGACCTCTTGGGCGAGGCCCTCGGTCAGACCTTCGACGGCCCACTTCGACGTCACATAGGGACTCTGCGCGATCGCGGCGATGACGCCTGCGATCGAGGACACGTTCAGAATGCAGCCACTCCCCTGGGCTCGCATGTGCGGCAGGACGGCCTGGCAGCAGCGAATGATGCCGTACACGTTGACGTCCATCACCGACGCGTATTCGTCGACGCCCGTCTCTTCGAGCACGCCGTTGCCGCCGATACCGGCGTTGTTCACGAGCACGTCGATGCGTCCGGCGTCAGCGATGACCTCGGCCACAGCTCGGTCGACGGACTCGGCATCGGTCACGTCACAGACAACCGGGTGTACGACCACGCCTGCTTCTTCGGCGAGGGTCGCAAGTTTGTCGCCCTTGTCGAGGCTGCGCATCGACCCGTAGACGGTCCAGCCCTTCGCTGCGAGATCGATCGCGGCACCGCGGCCGATTCCAGAGTTTGCGCCAGTGATGAGAGCAACGGTCATGCGACGACCGTACTCCCGACAGCCTCGGCGCTCACACGCACCTGTCAGCTCGCAAGAGCCACTGCATGAAACCCACTCACGCCGCGGCAAGAAACACAGGCGAAACACGCGCCTCACCGGCACGAAACGTGATGGTCACAGCGACGCAATGGAACCGATACAGCCGAGAAACACCCGCTACGTAGCTTGCCGAAGAGGTCGCCGGGAGGTGGTCGCTTCGGCGGCTGAGATCGGATGGCCGGGAACCCCGAATCCCCGAATTGGAGCCACTCATGGTTAGGAAACTCGCAACGACCGCCGTGACGGCGTCAGCACTCATTGTGCTGCTCGCCCTTCCGGCCTCGGCCCAAGAGGCTGCGGCGCCGGCAACGCAGGTCGTGCTCGACAACATCTTCATCTTCATCGCCGCGGTGCTGGTGCTGTTCATGCAGGCGGGCTTTGCGCTCGTCGAGGCTGGCTTCACCCAGTCGAAGAACGCCGCCAACATCATGATGAAGAACCTGATGGATGCCTCGGTCGGCATCTTGGTCTTCGGCGCCGTTGGCTTTGCGATCGCCTACCCCGGCGACTTCAACGGCTGGATCGGTAGCGCCGGTTTCGGCGTCGACGGCTTCATGACGACCGACGCCCTCGAAGGACTCGTGCCCTCGGTCGACTTCTTGTTCCAGGCTGCATTCGCCGCAGCTGCCGCCACGATCGTCTCAGGCGCTGTTGCTGAGCGGACCCAGTTCAAGGCCTACATCATCTACTCGATCGTCATCACTGGCCTGATGTACCCCGTGGTCGTCTCGTGGGGCTGGGGCGGCGGCTGGCTGTCCAACCTCGGCTTCGTTGACTTCGCCGGAAGCGGTCTCGTGCACATGGTCGGCGGTGTCGCCGCACTCGTCGCCGCTTGGGTGATTGGCCCCCGTGCTGGCAAGTATGCACCTGACGGAACTCCACGTGCGATCCCCGGCCACAGCATGACGCTCGCTGTTCTTGGTGTGATGATTCTCTTCATCGGCTGGTTCGGCTTCAACCCTGGTTCGCAGCTCGCCGCCGATCTCGCCGTCCCTGTCATCGCCGCACTCACCGCCTTCGCCGGAACCGCCGGCGCGGCCTCGGCGATGCTCACCAGCTGGGCCGTGCTCGGCAAGCCTGACCTATCGATGGCAGGCAATGGCATGCTCGCTGGCCTCGTTGCCATCTGCTCTGGCATCGGCGACATGAACGCTCTCGGCACACTGCTCACCGGCGCCATCGCCGGTGTCCTGGTCACGCTGTCGGTGTTGTTCATCGAGCGCATCGGCATCGACGATCCAGTCGGCGCATTCTCGGTCCACGGCCTGTGTGGCTTCTGGGGCTTGATCGCTACCGGCTTGTTCGCCACGACCGCTGGCACCAACGGTGCCGTTGATGGATTGTTCGCTGGCGGCGGCGCTGGCCTGCTCGTCGACCAGGTCATCGGTGGTCTTGCCATCGCTGCCTTCGTCGGCGCTGCCAGCCTCGTGCTGTTCGGCTCACTCAAGGCTGCTGGCCTGTTGCGAGTCTCGCTCGAAGAGGAAATCGGCGGCCTCGACCTGAGCGAGCACGGCACGGCCGCCTACGGCTGGGACCTCGACGAGAGCACCGTGCGCAGCCGCAACGGTGGCGAGCTCATCACGCTCGACTGAGCCCCGAGCGCATCTGATCCCCTCCGAGTGGGCCTCCGGCATTGGCCGGGGGCCCAATCGGCGTTT
>CAZEMU010000132.1:0-3570 GCA_964513315.1 uncultured Acidimicrobiaceae bacterium
ACATCTTGATCACGGTCGGCATCTACGCGCTGTTCCAGCTCGAAGTGACCTCGGCGACGGTGATCGCCTTCCTCACGATCCTGGGCTACTCGCTCTACGACACACTCGTGGTGTTCGACAAGATCCGTGACAACGAATCCCGCGCCCAAGGCGCGGCGGCGATGACCTACACCCAGGTCACCTCGTACTCGTTGAACCAGGTCGTCATGCGTTCGGTGAACACGACGATCACCTCGGTGCTGCCCGTGCTCGCCGTACTGGTCGTCGGCCGGTTCGTGCTCGGTGCCGTGACGCTCCAAGAGTTCGCCATCGCACTGCTCGTCGGCCTGCTTGTCGGTACGTACTCGTCGCTCTTCGTGGCGACGCCGATCGTTGCCTGGCTGAAGGAACGCGAAGCCGACAACGTCGAACGAGCCCTCGCTGCCTCGAAGCGCAGCAGCGAAGAACTCGACATCGCCCAGGCACTCGCCGACGCCGATCGGGCCAAGACGGTCCGCTCGGGAGCGCGCAGCGAAGGCCACCGCGTTACCGCCAATCGTCCTGTCCGCAAGCCCGTCGCGCCGGCCGCATCGAGCAGCTCAGGCGGCTCGTCGGTCAAGAAGCGCCGGGTCCAAGGCACGAGCGACGGCAAGCCGACGACGCCCGATCGGGCCCCACAGGGCGAGATCAAGCCGCGGCCTCGCAAGAAGAAGCGCTGACAAGACGCCCCCGCGTCGTCCTGGGAGCGGTACCGTTCACCCATGGATTGCGATGTCGAGTGGTTGCGGGCGATGGTCCGTCACGTCGATGACTTCCCCGAGCCTGGTATTCGGTTCGCCGACATCACACCGGTGCTCGGCAACGCCGATGCGCTCAGGTGTGCGGTTGAGTTGATCGCCGATGAATTCGTCGGGCGAGACATTGACCTGGTCGCAGGCGTCGAAGCACGTGGGTTCATCTTGGGTGCACCCGTGGCGTGCCGGCTCGGGTGCGGTTTCGTCCCGATCCGCAAGCCCTCCAAGTTGCCCGCTGAAACGATGCGGGTCGAGTACGCACTCGAATACGGCACCGACGCGCTCGAGGTCCACACTGACGCAGCCGCGACTGGACAACGGGTCCTGCTGGTCGACGACGTTCTGGCGACCGGCGGCACGGCGCTCGCCGCTGCGCAACTGATCGAACAAACCGGCGCCTCAGTCGCCGCCATTGGTGTTCTTGGCACCATCGCGGGGCTCAACGGAACGTCCAAACTCAGCAGCTACGAGCTGGTCTCGGCCCTCGGAGAGGTGTGAACACGTGGCGTTGATCGAACGGGTTATGCCGTGGCAACGCGGCGTCGAATCGCCCGAGAGCCAGCTCGAAGCACTGCTCGCCATTCACCGCGAGCACCACCCCGAAGAGGACCCGGCCCACATCATCCGGGCGTTCGAGTGGGGCCAAGAGGCGCACTCGGGACAGACCCGCAAGTCCGGTGAGCCCTACATCCAGCATCCGATCGAGGTCGCGACGATCGTCGCCGAACAGGGCCTCGACGCCGCATCGGTTGCCGCGGCGATCATGCACGACGCCGTCGAGGACACCGACATCGCGCTCGTCGAGATCGAAGAGTCGTTCTCGGCCGAAATCGCCGCCATCATCGATGGCTGCACCAAGGTCGACCGGCTCCAGTTCGACTCCAAAGAAGAGCAACAGGCGGCAACGGTCCGCAAGCTCCTCGTCGCCGTCGCCCAAGACATCCGGGTGCTGATCATCAAGCTGGCCGACCGGCTCCACAACATGCGCACCCTCGCGGTGCTCCCCGAGTGGAAGCAGCAACGCACCGCAAGCGAGACGCTGCACATCTTCGCGCCGCTGGCCCACCGCTTGGGCATGGAAGAACTCAAGACCCAGCTCGAGGACCTGTCGTTCGCTGCGCTGCACCCAAAGTGGTACGCCGAGATCGACCACATGGTCGCCATGCGCGACCCCGAGCGCGACATCTTCCTCACCCAGTTCATGGGCGAAGTCGAAGCCCGACTGGCCGAGATCGGCATCAACGCCGAGGTCATCGGACGCTCGAAGCACCTGTGGAGCATCTACGAAAAGATGGTCGTCCGGGGCCGCGAGTTCGACGACATCTATGACCTCATTGGTCTGCGGGTGATCTGCGATTCGGTCCGTGACTGCTACGGCGCCATCGGTTCCATTCACGCAAACTGGCGCCCGGTCCAGGGCCGGTTCAAGGACTTCATCGCCATGCCGAAGTTCAACCTCTACCAGTCGCTGCATACGACGGTCGTCGGCCCCCAGGGCAAGACCGTCGAGTTCCAAGTCCGCACTCGTGAGATGGACGGCCGAGCCCAACGCGGCATGGCGGCCCACTGGGCCTACAAGGACAACCTGCCGAGCGGCGACCTCGACTGGCTCAACCGCATCGCTGGCTTTAGCGACGGTGATGCAACCCCGACCGAGTTCATGGCCACCCTGCGCACCGACCTGGAGCAGGAAGAGATCTCGATCTTCACCCCCAAGGGCAAGATCATCACCGTGCCGGTTGGTGCAACGCCGGTCGACTTCGCCTACGCGATCCACACCGAGGTCGGCAACAAGGCCGTGGGCGCCAGCGTCAACGGCCGCATGGTCGGCCTCGACCAGCGCCTGGCAACGGGCGATGTCGTTGAGATCTTCACCTCGAAGCTCGACACGGCGGCACCGAGCGAAGAGTGGCTCGGGTTCGTTACGACGCACCGGGCGCAGACGAACATCCGTCGCTGGTACAGCCGTGAACGTCTCGAAGACTCGATCGCTACCGCTCGCGAAGACCTCGCCAACGAGTTGCGGCGCAAGGGTCTACCCGTACACGAGGTCATGCGTTCGTCGACGCTCGGCGAGATCGCCGACGACATGGGCTACAACGACACCGAGGCGCTGTACGCCGCCCTCGGAGCAGGCCACGTCAATCCGAACGCGGTCGTGTCACGAGCCCAAAGCCGGCTCCGAGGCGACGACGAAGACTCGGTCGAAGAGCGCGTCTCGACATCGGCATTGGCCCCGCGGCCGAACAAGGTCGACAAGGGCTCGGTCGGGGTGCACGTCGACGGTTTCGACGACGTCTTGGTACGACTTGCCAAGTGCTGCAAGCCAGTCCCGCCCGACGACATCACCGGCTTTGTAACCCGCGGACGTGGCATCGCCATTCATCGAAACGACTGTGTCAATGCGGTCGCCCACGACGCTGCGGCCCAAGATCGTGTCGTTGACGCTGACTGGGATCTCGGCGGTGTTGGTTCCTTCATCGCCACGATCGAGGTCCGAGCACTCGACCGCATGCACCTGCTCGTCGATGTCGCCCAGGCCATGACCGACCAGCGCGTCAACATCATCGGCGTGACCACGCGGACCCGTGAGGACCGGGTGGCGGTCATGCAGTTTGACTTCGAACTCAGCGACGCCGCACAAATTCAAGCCATCTTGCAGATCGTGCGTGACATCGACGGTGTCTACGAAGCTCACCGGGTACTCAACGACACCTGAGCCACTGGCCGGCGTCGACTGTTCGGCGGTCTACGAGTTGATGACGATGCTGCGGAAGAGCTCGGTGACCATCTCGGG
>CAZEMU010000132.1:3670-11288 GCA_964513315.1 uncultured Acidimicrobiaceae bacterium
CGATGCGCCGTCAATGAGTCACCATCGGGTCCGAAGAAGATGATTCCTTGGGACGTCTGCAGAATCTGGTCGTACTCGGTGAGGAGCTGTCGTGGGATTTCGAGGCCGGTTTCCTTGGCTTCCTCGATGAAGAGGTCGAGTTCGGTGTCGAGCCAGAGCCGGGTGTCCATGTGGCCGGGTACGTCGACGACATACACGCCATCAACATCCCATTCGACCCAGTCCGCCACATCGACAGGAGCATCTTGCATCGCCTCGGTATCGGCGTTGTCGGCCGACGTGGTGTTCGAGGTGTCGTTGGCGGGCACTGCGGTCGCCAGTGCGTCGAGCACGGGTTCGTCGACGAGCGCGAGCTCAACTGGCTCGTCTGATTCCTCGGTGGGGCCGGTGATTTCGGTGACGCCTGTGCAAGCCGGCAAGAGCACGGCAAGGCAGGCGTAGCCGGCAACGATCCCGCGTCGAATGTCGAACGGCATGCGTTGTTCATCGGCATTGCGCTGATGGGTTTGAGGACTCAGTGGGTGAAATTCCTCACCCGAGCGGTCGCTTAGTGGAGGGATTCGTGGTCGTCGTCCTCGAGAAACTCGGGTTCGGCGACGTGCGGATCTTCTTCGGCCTCGGGCGTTTCGTTACCGAGCGGGTTGTGCACAGCAACGTTGACCTGAGCCCCGATCAGAATCCCGCTGGCCATGATGTAGAGCCAGATCAAGAGACCGACAGAGCCGCCAAGGATGCCGAGCACGTCGGCGCCGCCTTGGCTGGTCAGGTAGCGGGCGGTCACCCACGAACCGCCGAGCCAGATTGCCACCGCGACAGCTGCGCCGAGGAGATCGTGGTGGAGGGGCGTGCGCTGCGCTGGTGACGAGTGCAGCAACCAGAGCGCGAACACCGTCAAGCCGAGCGCGATCAGCGGCCATGTCGTTGCTGCGGCGATGTCGCTCCATGGCTGCGGCAAGCCGAAGCCGGTTCTGCCGACGCTGACCATCACGAGGAGTGCCACGAGTGCGGGTACCGACAGCAGCGCTGCGGTAAAGCCAGCAACACGGGTGGTCAGCCAGTTGCGGCGCTTTGGACGTCCGGTGATGTGGTCGAGGCCGCCGATGAGCGAAATGAAGCCACGCGACGACGCGTACACCGACGTGAGCAAGCCCAAGGTCAAGCGGGTCGGGTCAGGGTTGTCGAACAGATCGTCGATCGCCGACACGGCCTGGTCGCCGATGCCCAGCAGGTCGCGCACGGCGCTGGTCATACCGTCACGGGCGTCATCGGCAACGGCGAAGCCGAACAAGCTGTCGATCCAGCCGAGTGCCGAGGCCGAAACGAGCAGCAGCGGCGTGATCGACAGGACGGCCCAGAAGCCGACTTCGGCGGCAATGCCCATCACGCGGTTGTGGCGCACCAGCGTGACGGTGTCGATCGTGGTGCGGGCCAGCCAGTTGTCTTTGACCCAGCGTGGGACCAGCGCCCAAAAGCCCCGCAGCAGCGCCACAACAGGGGACAGGAGAGCCGATCGGAACCGTCCGATGACGCCAGAGCGCGGTTCGTCGGCGTCATCCATCCCCACGATGGTATGGCACCACAGATCCGACGATGGTCTGGTCGAGACGGCCAAGAAACGTCCTCAGGGTCCGGCGACGCAGCCGGTAGCCTGTCCTGCTCATGGCACAGGCGAGCTTCCGCAGCCCGAAGGGCACACGCGACATCCTGCCGGGCGAGGCCGAGCGCCAGCGAGCGCTGGTAAACGCCTTTGCCGACCAAGCGCGCCTGGCCGGATTCGGCCACGTGATCACGCCAATGTTCGAAGACCTGGGCGTGTTCAAGCGCCTCGGTGAATCGACCGACGTCGTCACCAAAGAGATGTACGACTTCGTCGCCAAAGACGACAAGCACTACGCGCTGCGCCCCGAACTCACCGCTTCGGTCGTGCGAGCGTTCGTGCAGCATCGCCCGGCTACGCCGTGGAAGGTCTGGTACGAGGGCCCGCAGTTCCGCTACGAACGCCCCCAAGCCGGCCGCTACCGCCAGTTCAGCCAGATCGGCGTCGAAGCGCTCGGCACCGAAGATCCAGCGATTGATGCCGAGATCATTGCGCTCGCCTGGAACTTCTACCGGTCACTCGGCCTGACGAACGTCACGCTGTTGCTGAACAGCTTGGGCGACGAGACGTGTCGCCCGGCCTATCTCGAAGCGCTCACCGCGTATTTCGAGGCGAACAAGGCCGATCTTTCTGAGCAGTCCCAGCACACCTTGCTGGTGAACCCGCTCCGCGTGCTCGATTCGAAGCGGCCCGAGGACCAGGCACTCATCGATGCTGCTCCTGTGATGGTCGATCACCTCAGCCCCGAAACGGCGGAACACTTCGCGGGCGTGCGCCGTGTCCTCGAACGGCTCGACATCCCCTACGAGATCTCGGCCCGACTCGTGCGTGGCCTTGACTACTACACGCGCACGACCTTCGAGTTTGCGTCGCACGCACTCGACGGCTCTCAGAACGCCATCGGTGGCGGCGGTCGCTACGACCAGCTCGCCTCGGACCTCGGCGGCCCCGACACGCCCGGCATCGGCTTCGCGCTCGGCGTCGACCGGATCCTGCTCGCGTGCGACGCTGAGGGCGTCTTCGGTGCCGCCGACTCGCTCGCCGACGTGTTCCTGATCGACGTGACCAGCGGCGACGAAGCCTCGGTCCTGCAAGGGATCCTGGCCGCAGGCGGCATCGCTAGCGCACGTGCCTACGATGCCCGCTCGATGAAGGCCCAGTTCCGTGCCGCCGACAAGAGCGGCGCCCGCTTCGCCGTCATCGTCGGCGAAGACGAACTTCAGGCCGGCAGCGCAACCATTCGACCCCTCTCTGGGGAAGACCGCGACCAGCACACGGTTCCGACCGGCACACTGGTCCAAGAACTCACTAAGAGACTGAACCCAACACAGGTTGAAACGCCATGAGTGACGAACAGTACGACGACGCCGAGTACGAAGAGGGCGACTACGACGCGGAAGGCGGCGATCCCGCCGGCGCCCGCGGCATGCGCACCGACTACTGCGGCGAGCTGACCCGAGACGACGAGGGTCGCGAAGTCACCCTCTGCGGCTGGGTCGACAATCGTCGTGAGCACGGCGAGAAGCTGGCCTTCATCGACCTGCGTGACCACACCGGCGTCATCCAGTGCGTTGTCGACGAGAAGCACGACCTGCGTCGTGAGTTCGTCGTGCAGATCACCGGCAAGGTCGTCGGCCGCCCCGAGGGCATGGAGAACCCGTTCCTCGCCACCGGTGCCATCGATGTGCAGGACTGCACCGTCGAGGTTCTCAACAAGGCCCAGACGCCGCCGTTCCCGCTGAACAGCCGCCAAGAAATCGACGAGAACCTGCGCCTCAAGCATCGCTACGTGGACATGCGCCGCGAGAAGATGCAGCGCAACCTCCGCTATCGCGCCCACACCATCTCGGCAATCCGCGCCGCTATGGAAGAACAGGGCTTCCTCGACATCCAGACGCCGCTGCTCATCGCCTCGACGCCCGAAGGCGCCCGTGACTTCGTGGTGCCGAGCCGCAAGGAGCCTGGTTCGTTCTACGCCCTGCCGCAGAGCCCGCAGATCTTCAAGCAGCTCTGCATGGTCGGCGGCATGGACCGCTACTACCAGCTGGCGGTCTGCCTGCGTGACGAGGATCTGCGCGCCGATCGCCAGTACGAGTTCACCCAGCTCGATGCCGAAGCCAGCTTCGTCGGCCAAGAAGAAGTCCTCGACTTCATCTCCTACGCCGTCGCTGCGGCCACCGATGCTGTCCGCGGCGTCTGGCCCGAGGACTTCCCGACGATGTCGTGGATCGATGCCATGGAGTTCTATGGCTCGGACAAGCCCGACACTCGCTTCGACATGCACCTGCTCGAACTCACGCCACTGTTCGAAGGCACCGAAGCCAACGTCTTCAAGACCGAATGCGTCAAGGGCATCGTCGTCGAAGGCGGCGCCGACACGGTTGCTCGCAACCGCATCGATGAGCTCACCGAGATGTGCAAGAAGTGGGGCGCCAAGGGCCTCGCATGGTTCCGCGTACTCGAAGACGGCGCCCTCGACGGCGGCCTGACCAAGTTCATGAGCGACGACGAGGTCCACGGCCTCGTGCAGATGATGCAGGCCCAGCCTGGCGACCTGATCCTGCTGCAGTCCGGTGATCGTCACCTCGTCCGCGACGTGCTCGGCCGCCTCCGCCTCGAAGTCGGCCGCGAACTGGCCGATCCGAACGCACTCAACTTCGTGTGGATCACCGAGTTCCCGATGTTCGAGTCGATCCGTGAGAACGGCGACCCCGTCGCCGCCCACCACCCGTTCACCATGCCGCACCCCGACGATGTCGATTACCTCGTGCGTGGCGGCGGCGAATCGCTCCTCAAGGTCCGCTCGCAGGCCTACGACCTGGTCCTCAACGGCTGGGAGCTTGGCTCCGGTTCGGTCCGAATCCACGAGCCCGAGATCCAGAAGCGCGTGTTCGCTGCACTGGGCTTGAGTGAAGAAGAGGCCGAAGAGAAGTTCGGCTTCCTGACCGACGCCTTCAGCTACGGCGCACCACCACACGCTGGCTTCGCGTTCGGCATCGACCGCCTGGTCGCCCTGCTGCTCGGCGAGACCAACATCCGCGAAGTCATCGCGTTCCCGAAGACCCAGTCGGGCGCAGACCCGCTGACGAACGCACCGACGCCGATCGATGACGCCCACTTGGACGACCTCGGTCTGCGGGTTCTCCCACCTGCGGAGTAGCTACGGTGTGTCGGCGAGCGCGTCGATCGCGACCGGCGAGGCTGCGCCACCCGAGGACATCCACTGGGTGACATCGGCTGAGCTCGCAGAGTACGGATTCGCCACGTCCTGAGAGCGACGTCCTGAGTCCTCCTATTCGCCGCGGAGTCGAGCGATCACCGGTGCCACGTTGTCGATGTCGCGGCTGACGAAGTAGCTGATGCCCCAGCGCTCGCGTGCGGCCAGGCATTGCGCTGCGATCTCCTCGTGGCTACCGAGGAACAGGTACGGGGCGACGAGGGCGTCGTCGACCGTGAGGCCTTCGGCGTTCTCTGCGATCGCCGTGGCGGCGGCTGGTCGATCATCGGTGATCTCGACCCGCTGCACGAGCGCGTTGAGCTCGGGCATCTCTGGCCGGTCTGCGGCGCCTTCGCGGACACGCTGCACCTGCAGATCGAGGCGATCGGGGCTCCAGTTCAGCGAATGGCGGTGACCGTCTTCGAGTGTCTTGCTGAGCCCGTTGAGGCCGACGATGTCGGCGACGGTGCCAGCGTGGGTGAGCAACGCTCGGCCGTTGCCGCCGACCAGGATCGGTAGATGGTCTTGGGTTGGCGCTTCGATCGCCGCGCCCTCGACGGTGTAGTGGTTCCCCTCGCGGGTGACGGTTTCGCCATCGAGCAGCGCCCGGAGGATCTCGACCGATTCGGCGAGCCGCTCCTTGCGTTCGGTGGCTGGCCGCATCGGTAGGCCAGTGGCGGCGAACTCGTGAGGGGTATGGCCGGCGCCGATGCCGAGCTCAAAGCGGCCATCGCTCATGCGATCGACCGCCGCTGCTTCCCATGCAAGCTGGACAGGGTTGCGCATCTCGTTGTTGAGCACGAACGTCGAGATCCGGATCGCGGTTGTTTCCCTCGCGATCGCCGCCGCCAAGATCATCGGCGATGTCATCGTGTCGCCGATGTGATCGGGGATCGTGACGACGTCGAAACCGGCTGCCTCGGCCGCTTGGGCCTCGGCAATGAGATCGCCGATCGGGCCGGCTGGGCGGAGCTGGTGCCCGAAGCGAAAGCGGCGAGTGCCTGCGTGCTGCATGCCCCGTGTCTAGCAGGGTGCCCAGTCATCGTCTCCGGGTGCAGGGCTACTGTGGCGGTCATGCTCGGCCGCACATGCGAGGTCCACCGGTGACCGAACCGAACACGCCCTTCGTAGATCCGGCCCTTCTCGATCAAGCGATGCTGGCTCAGCGGCGGCTCATGGTGAGCGGGCCGCTCGATGGCGGACTCGCTGCAACGGCAACGGCCCAGCTCCTCGTCCTGGACGGCGAGCCTGCCGAGCCAATCAACGTCGTGATCAATAGCCCGGGTGGGCCGATCGACGAGGCACTCCCGCTGTTCGACACCTTGCGTCTGGTCCGGGCGCCGCTGACGATCGATGTGCTTGGTCGAGCCGAGGGGAGTGCGGGCATGGTGGTCGCCGCTGCTCCTGGCATTCGGCGTCTCGGAGCGACGGCTTCGATCTCGCTGCGATTGAACCGTCCCCAGATCGCTCCCGGAACCGCCGAGGACTTGCGCCGGCTGGCCGACGCTCAAGCCGACCTCGAACGGTCGGTGGCGACCGCAGTGGCCGATCGATCAGGTCAGACCATCGATTGGGTGCTCGACCAGTTCGACCGAGGCGTCGCGAAGCGAGGCAACGAGGCCGTCGACCTTGGCCTCGTCGACGAGATCCGGTAGCGCAGTGCAGCTGATCACGGACGAACAGCGACGCTGGCGGCTGGCGAGACGGCACCGGTTGATCCCCGAGCTGCGCACCGATGACGTTGCGGCGATCACCGACGACCTGGTTGCCCTGCACTCGTCAGACCCGGCGACGGTCTTCCTGAGCGCACTAGTGCGCATGCATGCGCCATCGACCGCTGCCGTGCACCGGGCGCTGTACGACGAACGCTCGGTGCTGCGACACCACTCGATGCGGCGCACGATCTGGGTCATGACCCCCGAGACTGCCCGGTTGGCGCACGGGGCGGCGACGGCCAAGATCGCCCAGGCCGAACGGAAACGAACCGTGGCGGCGATGCGGGACACGACCGACATCGCCGAGCCCGAGAGCTGGCTCGATGACGCGCTCAGCGAGATCTACGAGCTTCTGGCTGCGGAAGGGCCGCTTACGACGCGAGCGATCGGTCAGGCTCTGCCGGATCTGGTCGTGCCGATGCGCATGGGCGCCACGACGAAAAATCCGGCGACGCTCAATGCGCACACCAAGGTGCTGCAAGGGGCTGGCTTCGACGCCAACCTGATGCGCTCCGCCCCGAGCGGAGACTGGACCTCGGCAGAGTACGCATGGGTACCAACCGAAACATGGGCGGGTGGCCCGATCGCTGGCCTCGACGAGGAGACTGCCGCCGGGGCGTTGCTCGAACGATGGCTGCTGCGATTCGGGCCCGCTACCGAGACCGACATCACGTGGTGGTTCGGTTGGACCGCCACCCTCACCCGCAAAGCACTGGCCGCATTCGACACCATCGAGGTCGCGCTGGAGAACGGTGAGACGGCTCTCGTGCACGCCAGCGACCGTGACCCCGTCGACGATCCCGGACCTTGGGTGCGGCTCCTGCCGGGCCTTGACCCCACGGTGATGGGCTGGAAGCAACGCGACTGGTATCTCGATCCGGGCGATGTCGCCGATCTCTTCGATCGGTTCGGCAACGCGGGCCCGACCATCTGGGCCGATGGGCGCGTCGTCGGCGGATGGGTTCAGCGGCGCGACGCTTCGATCGCGGCCGAGCTCACCCAGTCCATCTCGTCTGAGCATCAGCGACTGCTCGACGATGCGATCGCAGAACTCGAAGCCGCAGTTGGCGACACCCTGGTGCGGCCCCG
>CAZEMU010000133.1:0-11268 GCA_964513315.1 uncultured Acidimicrobiaceae bacterium
GACATCGAAAAGGTCAAGGCCTGGCTCGACTAGGCACAACCGAGCTGTCTCGGACGGCTCAACCGTACGCCAGTCTTGAGGTCTTCTCCCGGATCGATGCTGATGCCCAGCTCATGATCGATCAGCTCCGCGTCGCCGGCGCCTCTCGCATCTGAGTTAACCCTGTCGTTCGCGTTGGGCGGCGACCGCTGAGCCGGCCGCCCACTTGTTCTGCTCGAGCACTTTGAGGAAACCGACGACGTTGCGGTCACGAATACGTTCCAGCTCGCGTACGTCGAGGTGACCCGACTGTTCGTCGGATTGTTCGACGATCTTGTCGACGAGTTCAGGCGTAAACGGTGGGGTGTCCATCAGCTTCGTCCACGGCCATTCGAGCGCTGGCCCGAACTGCTCGATGAAGTGGCGGAAGCCACCGGTCCCGCCGGCCACGCGGTACGTCTCGAAGAGGCCCATCTGGGCCCACCGCAGACCGAAGCCGTAGGTCATCACGTCGTCGATCTCTTGCGTGGTTGCGACGCCGTCGTTCACCAGCCAGAGCGCCTCGCGCCAGACTGCTTCGAGGAGTCGATCGCCGATGAAGGCTTCGATCTCGACCCGAACGTGGACCGGGTGCATGCCGATCGATTGGTAGATCGCCTTGGCCCGCTCGATCGTCTCGCTCGCCGTGGCCTCTCCCCCGACGACTTCGACGACCGGCAGAAGATACACCGGGTTGTACGGGTGGCCGACGACGAAGCGTTCCGGATGAGCAAGATCGGCTTGTAGCTCGGTCGGCTTGATGCCCGACGTCGACGACGCGATCACAGCATGGGGCGACAGCGCTTCTTCGATCTCGGCGTAGACCGCCCGTTTGAGATCCGGCCGCTCAGGGACGCTCTCTTGCACGAACTCGGCGTCGGCGACTGCGTCCGCGATCGATGACGCGATCCTCCACTCGCCGCGCTGGTCGGTCCGCAGTCCCAGGTCGTCCCAGGCAGTGACGGCGTTCGCCAGCACGTCGTGCATGATCGACTCGGCTTCGGGCGACGGATCTGAGATGGCGACGTCAACGCCGGAGAGCACGAGCCGAGATGCCCACGCGGCACCGATGACGCCACAGCCGACGGTTGCCGCCCGCTTAGGTTGCGCTGCGTCAGCCATGCTTGGTCAACGACAGGTTGTCTCGCACCTGCTGGGCGCTCAGGATGTTGTAGTTCTGGGCTTCGAGGATCTGGACGGCACGCTCGACGAGCGAGCCGTTCGTGGCGAGCACGCCTCGGTCGAGCCAAATGTTGTCTTCGAGGCCAACCCGCACGTTGCCACCCGCAAGGGCAGCAAGCGACACGTATTTGAGCTGGTTCCGGCCGATCGAGAAGGCCGAGAACGTCCAATCATCGGGGATGTTGTTGCGCATCGCCATGAACGTGTTCAGGTCGTCGGGCGCGCCCCAGGGCACGCCCATGCACAGCTGGACCATCACGGGCTCGGGGATGATCCCACGGCGCACAAGATCCTTGGCGTGCGCAAGATGGCCGGTATCGAAGGCCTCGATCTCGATGCGGGTGCCGATCTCGTTCATCTGCGCAGCCATGGCTTCGAGCATGGCGGGCGTGTTCGTCATCACGTAGTCGCCTTCGCCGAAGTTCATGCTGCCGCAGTCGAGGGTGCAGATCTCGGGCTGGATGCGGCGCACATGCTCGACGCGTTCGGTTGCGCCCGCCATGTCGGTGCCGTCGTCGCTCGGCGGCAGCGGCTTCTCGACATCGCCAAAGACGAGGTCGCCACCCATGCCGGCGGTGAGGTTCAACACGACGTCGACGTCACTCGCTCGCACGCGTTCGGCGACCTCTTCGTACTTTTCGACCGAACGAGACGGCATGCCGTCGTCTTCGCGCACATGAATGTGCACCACCGCTGCCCCGGCGTTCGCAGCCTCGATGCACGAGTCGGCGATCTGCTCAGGTGTGCACGGGATCTTGTCTGACTTGTGTGCGGTGTAACCAGAGCCGGTCACCGCGCAGGTGATGAACACACCATCGTGGGTCGTCATGGGTTGTCCTTTCGGAACGGGAGAAGGGTTGGGTTAGTGAGTGCTGGCTGCGAGTCGTCGGTTGGCGACACGGGTGGCACTGCGAACGTCGTCGTGGTCGATGTAGACGCCGCGGAGGTGGCGTGCGCCGCCGGATGAGAAGGCGTCGCGGCCGTGCAAGATGCGGCGGTTGTCGAACCCGACCATGTCGCCGGGTGCAAACGGATACCTGATTTGGAAGCGAGGATGGGCGGCCATCTCGGAGAAGACAGCCATGGCGTCATACGCCCGCGGCATATCCTCGGGCGCCATATCGGGGAACCCGCGGACGGGATAGAAGGCGCGCATCGTGAGCGGCGCACCGTCACGGCCGAGATCGATCATTGGACCCGACCACCGGTGGTCCAAACCGGGCCCTCGGTTGAAAAACACCCAGTTGAGTGTCGTCAGGGACTCGTAGTGGTCAGGGGCTTCATGTCGAAGTGCGTCGACCAGGGCGAGGCCGTCGGTCATGGTCGAGAAGCCGCCTTCGGTCTCGTTGACCAAACAGTGCAAGAACTGGAATCCAGGCGGCGTCTCGCGGGTGGGCAGATCGGCGTGGGGTCCCAGGCGGAGCGTGCTGTTTGCCGTGCTGTTCGTGTCGGCGCTGCCGGCCAAGGTCACGTCGGCCTTGACGTCCCAGATGGGGCCAAAGTTTGTGTCTCGGACTGCGCCAATGAGCGTGCCCAGCTGCAGGCCGATGTCGGGATCATCAGGCAGGCCACGGAGTCGGGCCACGCCGTACCGCAACAGGTCGTTGAGCCACCCGGCGAGGGCGTCGCCTCCGCCGAGTACGGCCGGGCCGTCGTGGTCGGGTGGCGAAGCCAGGTCGCCAGCAGTCCAGGGAACTGGTTCGGGAAGCCAACCCGATGCCCGATGATGACCAGTGGCGACATGGTGCAACCAGCCAGGGTGGAAGCGACCCGTCTCGCCGTTCGCAAAGGTGACGTTGACTACCCCGTCGTCGAGCACTACGCCGGTGACCATCGAATGAGCACCGTGGTGCGCTGGATCGATAAGGCCCTCGCGAGTTGCGAGATCGGTCCCGAGCCCGACTGCGTTCTCGAACAGCCAACGGTCGAAGGCATCGAGCTGCGAGCCATCGGCCCATTCCACATGCACAAAGTGTTCGTCCACGACCGCCGTAGTGGGTTCGGTCCACGGGTACGTATAGAAGTCCGGCGTCAGTGGCTGTTCGGTTCGGGGTGGCCGGTCGTAGTTTCGGGGCTGCACGTCGTTCCTCGGCACCGCATGTGTCCCGTTGAACGGGACGTCCTATCTGCTAGGTTGCAGCGTATGGCGGTACCCACTGACGAGTCAAGGACCTCGCCCTCAGATAGCCCAGTTGAACGGGCGTTCCGTGTCCTGCAGCTCGTGGTCGGCTCTGCAGAGCCCCTCGGCATCCGCGAACTCGCCCGGCGCAGCGCATTGCCGCGCTCCACGGTCGGTCGCCTCGTCGGCCAGCTGACGGATTTGGGCATGGTCGAACGCACCGATGATCTCGCCGTGGTCGCTGGCCCTGGTCTGGCGAGCCTTCAGCCCGATGCGGCAACCGGCAGCCACCTACCGGCTCGGTTGCGGCCGTTGTTGCACGAACTCGTCGTCGCCTTCGGCGAGAACGCGGCGCTGTCGATCGATGACGGCGATGCGCTGCTCTATGTCGCCCAAGCTGCCAATGACCATCCTGTTCGCGTCCCCGACGTCTCGGGGGCACGGCACCATTTTCATCTGGTTGCGCCTGGGCTCCTCACCATGGCGTGGTGGCCGACAGTCCGCCTCGACAACTATCTGCGCGGCAAACTCGAGGCGCCGACCGCAACATCGATGACCACTTCGAACGAGCTGAGGTCGCGACTTGCGACGGCCCGCAACGACGGATGGTGCTGGACGGATCAGGAGCTGGACCCCGGCGTCAACGGCCTTGCCGTGCCAATCCTGCTCGAGGACGAGCTGGTCGCAACGGTAAGCCTGTTCGGACCCGCGTACCGCTTCAGCCCGACAACCCGCGCCGGCATCGAAGGCCAACTCGCCAACCTCGTGGTCAACCGATCCGCGGAGTTGCTCGGGTAGCCAAGCTTCAGGCTCACCCTCCGTCGGGCTCGAAAGTGCAAACCGTGCACTAGCTTGCGACCAGGAACTGCTATGTCGAACGACCCACATCCTGATCTCGCCGTCCGGGCTGAGCGTGATAGCGCGATGGTCTCGGCCGCGCTCCATACCTTTGCGGCTGCCGCCGTGCCAGCGTTGCTGTGGGACGCAGAGGTCGTCCGACGCGCCAACCTGATCGTCTTCACGAGCGTCGAGCTACTCCTCGCCGTACTTGCGCTACTCGCCTTTGTCGCTGGCCGCAACGATCATCGACTGCTCTTCCATCGACTCACCCGCGTCGAGAGCATCGGTGCCGCCCTCAACTTCGGCGCCCTCGCGTGGCTCGGGCCAAACGTCGCCTCGTCGTCGCCCTCGAAGTACCTCCTGACCGTCACTTTGGTCGCGTTGACGGCGATCGCAGCCTCAAACTCGTCGCTGCTCATCCGGCGCCGCTCCTCGTTCTTGTCGACGCTTGCGATCATCGGCACGAGCCACTTTGTGGCCTATGCCGTAAAGGGCGAAGTCATCTTCGCGTCGTTCACCGCCGTCTGGTGTGTCGCCCTCGCCTACTTCTCCCGCATCGGCTATGACGCCATGCGCCAGCTCAGCGAACTGCAACGACAAAGCGCCCTGTCCGCTCGTCACGATGACCTGACCGGGCTACTCAACCGGTCGGCATTCATCGAGGCTCTTGAGTCCCGCAAGCGCGCCGCCGCCGGTAGCGATGTTCTCGTGCTGCTCGACCTCGATGGATTCAAGGCCATCAACGATGGCTACGGACACGCCTCGGGCGACGCGGTGCTTCGAGCGGTCGCCGGGCGCCTCGAACGCACGCTTCCGGCAGGCACCGACCTCGGGCGCCTCGGCGGCGACGAGTTTGCGGCCCTGGTGCCGCTCGGTGCAATCGATCTACGTGTCACGCTCGAACGGGTACTGGATGAGGTCGGGCTCGCTGTGCAGGTCGACGATCGCGATCTCTACGTCGCCGGTTCGATCGGCTGGACCCACCTGAAGTCCGGTATCGATGCACCCGAGCTGATGGCCGAGGCCGACGCAGCCATGTATCAATCGAAGGCCTCGTCAACGGTCAACAGCACTGGCTTCAACTCCCAGATGCGAGCCGACCTAGAGCGTTCGCTCGAGTTGCGGCAACGGTTCCGGAGCGCGGTCAAAGAGCGGCGCATCGAGTTCCTTGCCCAGCCTGTGGTCCGCGCCTCGGACCAGACACCGATCGGCATCGAGCTGTTGGCTCGCTGGCCCGGCGACGACCACGCCGATATCAGCCCCGAAGAGTTCACCCTGTTGGCCGACGAGACCGGTCTGGCGGTCGAACTCGACCGGCTCGCGCTGACCGAGGCACGACGTTTGCTCGAGGAATGGCGGCACGATCCCTACCTCGAGAGCATCGTGGTCAAGGTCAACGTCTCCCCGATCCACCTGCAGAACCTTGCGCTGGCGCGTTCGATCCGTGACCTCATTCCTGACGGAGACCGAGATCGGCTTGGGCTCGAGTTCGTCGAGACCAAGTTGATGGCGTCCAATGCTCGAACGCATGCGCTGCTTCGTGAACTGAAGACGATGGGCGTCACGATCAGCATCGACGACTTCGGCACCGGGTACTCGTCGCTCGCCTACCTGCGGACCTTGCCTGTCTCCGAGATCAAGATCGATCGGTCGTTTGTGACCGGCCTCGACACCGACCAGGTCAACGCGGGCCTCGTCAAGGCAATTGTCGATCTCGCCTCGACGCTTGGCATGACCACCATTGCCGAGGGCGTCGAGTCACACGAGGAGCTGCTCGCCCTACAGCATCTCGGTATCGGCGCGATCCAGGGCTTCTTGACCGGCAAGCCGATCCCGCTTGACGAGGTCGGCAAGAGCCTGCGGGCGCGCCGCGAAGCCACCCGCCAGGTTGCTCAGATCCGAGACGCCCAGGCCAAGGATCCCGACATCAAAGGTGCTGAGAGCGCAGGTTGACAAAGGCGGGTATTTCACATGCCTGGCCAACTTCGATCGGCACCGTGACGGCCCGGTTGCGATGCGGCCCCGCGCACCAACTCGGAAACACGACCGAGTACAGGCCGCCACCACCGGCGACGAACACCAAAAGATCTTCGGGCTGCTCAAAGCACGGGTAGGTGCGGTCCGGGTCGACTGCGCCCATGACGCCCGCAGAATGCAGCAAGTCGGTGCCTGACACTTGAGCACGTTCGAAGACGCCATCACGAACGCTCGCCAAGGTATGACCGGCATCGGCGAACACGGCCGCATGGTCCGGGTTGAGAGCGATAGCGGCTTGTCCTCGTCGCAGCGCCGCGTTGTTCGTCGTGACGTTTGCGAGCGCACTGGCCAACGACCTCAGCATGCGGTCGGGGACGGTCGGGTCATCGGCATCGCTCACACAGATGACCGATTGCGGTGCGTCGACGCCTACAACGGTGACGACGGATGCATCCGCGTCATGGCCGAGCATCGCATGCATGGGGGCGAACGGGCTGTTGGCTTCGTCTTCGGCGAGGCACATTGTGAACTTGCCGGGATGACCCATCAGCGCCATATCCGATGTCCCCGACCGGCCGCCGCCAACATTGATCATGGCGAGGCGAAGCGCTCGCCCGATCGAGGCATTGGCCCGGTAGCCAGGGCCGAGTGCGCCGAATCCGCCGTGTAGCCCGCACCATTCTCGAGCTGGGCCGTTCACGATGATGAGCGGCGCGATGGCATGGGTCGTGGCCTGCATCTCGGTCAGGTCGAACCGTGGGTCCATGACGGCACGAGCGGCCGCCACCACGACCGGTGCATGGTCGGGCTGGCATCCGGCCATGACGGCTGCAGCAGCAAGTTTCTCGACGGTGCAGTCGCCTTGGTTTGGGCCCATCATGCCGAGCGACATGTCGGCGTCGAGCCCGGTAGCGAGCACCATGCGTTCAACCCTGCCTGGGGTCGGGATGACGACGGGAAGACCGTCGGTGCAGCCCAGCGCATGGAGCTGTTCGAGGGCTTCGTATTCGTCGGTTGCTTCGAGGGTGCTCATCGGTCGATGTCAGGCCTGGAAGCGTTCGATGATGCCCGCCGCAAGATCGCCAGCGACGAGCGCCATGCGTTCCACCCCGGTGCCCGCAACCGGGTGGGGCAGGCGGACCCGTGGGGCTTCCGGCATGCCGACTGAACGGGCCACGAAGTCGCCTTGGGGCCAGAACTCGTCGGTGACGAGTGAGATCGAGGGGACGCCTCGGCGAGCAATTCGGATGCCGTCACGCACGGTGCCGGTCGTGCAGCTGCCTCAATGGCCGTAGGCGCCGATAACGGCGTCGCACGAGCCAACGACCTCGTCGAGCATCTCATCGCTGATCACCGACGATGCGTTGTTCTTGTTCCACCGTCGGAACGACGCCTGGGGCAACGCGACGGCGAGAGCCTTCTCGACCTGGTCGAGGAATGCCTCGGAATCAGGGAAGCCATTCGCGACGAGCCCGATCGTGGGCGCACCCACGGCCAGATCGACAGAGAGCGAGTAGGGCTCGACCGGCGCACCCGGTTCCGAGCGAGGATCGACGAAGGTGACCATGGAGCGAGCGTAGGCCACGGTCCTCGCCCGAACGGAAGTTGGCGCTGATCACCGGTCAGGTAGCGCTGGTGTCCTGACTCAGGTGGTGGGCGATCTCGGACGCCACTGCGGCGGCCCGAACGGCGAGCTGCTCGGGCGTGGCGCTGGCGATCGGATGCTCGATGACGACGAACGGATACCCGTCGGCGCCAAGCACTTGACCCATGAGTTCCGCGGCGCTCACGAAGTTCTCAGTCATGACCGCAACCGACGGAAGACCGAGTCCTTCACCCGTAACAGCGTCATGCAAACTGCACGACGAGCAGCTTCCTCAATCGCCGATGCCGCTGACGAGCGCACTCCAGCGTTGCGCCTTGTCCATCGTTGCGGCGTCGGCCGGCGCGCTGTAGTTGGGTTTCTGGGCGAGCTCGACTTCGGCGACGCCATGATCGCGTTGCAGTGCCTCGGCGAGCGCTGCGAAGAACGGTCGAGTGCCGTGCTTGCCGTTCGACACGATGCCGATCACGGCGCCTTCGAGCGTCGGCAGCCGCTCCGCATAGGCGAACGACGAGGTTTCGGTTCCCGAAGTCGGATTGAGCACTTCGAACGACATCCGGTTACTCGCAGTCGACACAGGCGCCTACGGCGACGGTGACAGCTCGAGACTTGTGACCAAGCCAGGGTGGAATGACAGCGCCGAAGCCGCCGGCAGGTCCGCCGGCGGCGATCACGATCAGGTGGTCGGGGTCAGGAAGCGCGTGGTACTCGCGGTCGCCCTTGTCCCCTACGACGGCACCCTTGCCGACGTCGGCCCACTCGCGGCGATGAATGCGTGCCTGCTCAAACACGTAGGTCCTGATGTCGGCTTTGGTCCAGCCAGCCGCATCAAAATGAGCACGCAGCTGCGGTGGAACGACCATGGCGTAGTTGCCCGGCCAAATCGAATAGTTCCGCATGTTGGCCCGGATCTCGGCGACGAACGTGTCGAGAATCTGCTCGGGCTCGGTCGTCCACTCGTTCATGATTTGGCGGGGAGCCATCGCCGCCATGGCCGTCACGGCTGAAGCGTGGGGATCACCAAGCCGTTCCGCAGATACCGACGGCCACGGACTGTTCTCTTCGTCCTCGGCCACGCACCAGCTGATCTTGCCGGGATGTCCGAACGTCGAGCGATCGATCTCACCCGGGCGCACTTCGAACAAGTTCCCAAGCACCAGGCGAATTGCACGACCAATCGTCGTCGACGCGCGATCCGATGGCCCGAGCGCGTTGAACGTTCCCGACATGCCGATCTCGTTGCGGATGGGCCCGTTGACGATCAGCATCACGGCGCAGCCACCGGTGCTCGCCGTGGCGCCATGCATGAGGAATGGCTCTTGGAGCATCGCGGTCAGTGCGGTGACGACGACGGGGAAATGCATCGGCAAGCAGCCGGCCATCACCGCGTTGATCGCGAGCTTCTCCGCCGTCACCGCCCGCTGCCGGACCGGCTCGATACCAACGAGGTGTTCGGGTGGAAGCCCGGCCCAGTCCAGCATGGCAACGACACTGTCCGGTGTGGGCGGAACGATCGGTAGTCCGTCGCTCCAACCCCGGCTGTGGAAGTGCTCCTGAACGGCGTCGACATCGGTGACGGCAATTCGTTCCGAGGTCAGATCAGCCAGCATGGAGCGGAGCTTACGTCAG
This sequence comes from uncultured Acidimicrobiaceae bacterium, assembly GCA_964513315.1. Lineage (GTDB taxonomy): Bacteria > Actinomycetota > Acidimicrobiia > Acidimicrobiales > UBA10347 > UBA10347. The sequence continues at coordinate 9,369 of CAZEMU010000133.1, forward strand.
GCGCCTCCGTCCCGAAGACTCTCAATCGCGGCCACGGCGTCATCGGAGCGCTCGACGGGGACGAGGAGATGGTCGTGATGATGCGCGGCGATCACATTGCATGGGATCCCTTGGTCGCCGAGCACTCGAGACACTGCTGCGGTCAGCCCTACTGCTTCGAGCGCGCTGTGGACATCGAGCGTCAGCCATGCGGCCTCGAACTCGATCGTCGCTCCGAGGGCAGCGGCAGCTTCGACGGTGGCGACGGCGGTGATCCCTTCGGCCTCACGGATCAACGCATCGACACCTGAGCCTGCAAGCATCAATCGGGCGGCTTCGTCGGGATCCCTCACGGTGAAGAACGTCCAGGTGCCCGATCGGCGACTCACGGTGATCGATGCGAGCATGACGGCAAGGTCGGTCTCGGCGGCCATCGGCGCACCGTACCGCTACTACCGTGACCAAGTGCGCAGCGAACTTCCCGACACGATGGCAGCCGTCCACCTGCTCGGCCACGGTGGCTATGACCAGCTCGTATACCGAACCGACGTTCCTCGGCCCACGCCGGGCCCCGGCGAGGTCTTGATTCGCACCGCTGGTGCCGGTGTTAACAACACCGACGTGAACACCCGCATTGGCTGGTACTCGAAGTCGGTTAGCGGAGCGACGGATTCGACCGAAGCTGCGGCCGACGATGACGGCGCATGGTCGGACAACCCGATCGAGTTTCCGCGCATTCAAGGGGCGGACTGTTGTGGCTACGTCGTCGGCGTCGGCGATGGTGTCGATACTGCCCGCATCGGCGAACGGGTGCTTCCCCGAACCATGCAGGATCCGTTCACGCTCGATGCGGATCGGCCGACCGCAACGATCGTCTTCGGCTCTGAGCTCGACGGCGGCTTTGCGGAGTACGCCGTGTGCCGCTCAGGCGAGGCGTACGCAATCAACAGCGACTGGAGCGATATCGAGTTGGCGTCGATCCCCTGCGCCTGGTCTACGGCCGAGGGCATGCTCGAGCGAGCATCGGTCGGTGCCGACCGGGTGCTGATCACCGGCGCCTCAGGTGGCGTCGGCTCGGCCGCCGTGCAACTGGCGAAGCGCCGCGGTGCCAAAGTCATCGCGGTATGCGGCCAGGCCAAAGCCGATCAGGTGCAAGAGCTGGGCGCCGACCAAGTGATCGACCGCAACGCCTCGCTTCGAGATGCCATTGGTGAAAGCAGCGTCGACGTTGTCGTCGACCTCGTCGCCGGCCCGGGCTTCGCGGATCTCACAACGGTGCTGCGACCAAATGGTCGCTACACCGTGTCCGGGGCTATCGGCGGCCCGATCGTCGAACTCGACATTCGTGATGTGTACCTCAAGGACCTGAACTTCCTTGGCAGCACCTGGCAGAGCCACGAGGTCTTCGCCAACCTCGTCGGCTATATCGAGCGCAACGAGGTCCGTCCCACCGTCGCAGCGACGTATCCGCTGGCAGACATCGTCGAGGCCCAGGAGCACTTCGGCCGAAAGGACTTCGTCGGCAAGATCGTCCTGATCCCGTAGCTAGGCCGCTCGAGCCGGCTCAGCGAATCGCGCCCCGGTGACGGTCTACGCACAATCGCGGTGAGAAATCTCAAGAGTTTTGGTGAGGTGGTATCCCGAGAAGGCCAGGCGACGTTATTCACAGCAGAGGGAAGCTTTTCGCTCGTAACAGAAGGAATTGAATCTATGAAGAAGAAGTTTGCGATCGTTGCCGCCTTGGCTTGTGCAGCCATGTTGGTCGTGCCGGGCGTTGCGTCAGCTCATGCATCGTCGACCGCCACGAGCAGTGCGACAAACGGCGAGTCCGTCTCCGTGTGCAATCTGAACGGTGAAGACGTGCCGTGCGAGGACGTCGACTTCGGCGGCTTCGAGCGCCCGACGATCGATTTCCCGGATT
>CAZEMU010000134.1:0-11172 GCA_964513315.1 uncultured Acidimicrobiaceae bacterium
GCAGCGTGAGCAATCCCGCAATGAGTCCCTGCAAAACACCTTCGACCATGAACGGGACACGGATGTACCAGTTTGAGGCACCCACAAGGCGCATCACTTCGACCTCTCGGCGTCGCGAGAAGATCGTGGTTCGGATGGTGTTGTAGACGAGCAACATGGCCGCCAACAGCAAGAAAGCGCCCAGGATCAAGAACTGACGATTCAAGTTGTCGCCGACGTTCTCGATCGCACGAATCGTGTCGATCGCGGCCACGACTTGGAAGACACCCGGTTCGTCACGGAAACCATCAGCAAGCGCCTCGACGACGCTCGATTCGGCGTTTCGGGGAACGACTCGATACGACGGCGGCATGTCCTCGACCGTCACGCTCTCGCGAATCTGGTCCGACTCTTGGAACAGCGACTGGAACTCGATGAACGCGTCTTGCTTGTCGACGAAACGGGTATCGGCGGCGATGATTTCCGGGTTCGAGTCGAGCTTGGCCTTGATCGCATCGATCTCGACCTGCGACGAATCCGGGTTCATGAAGACAATGAACTCGACGCCGTCTTTCCAACGAGCCGTGGCGTTTTCGACGGCCGAGCGCACCACCAGGCCGCTGCCCAAGATGAGCAGCGAGATAGCGATCACGACCAAAGTTCCGAGGAACAAGGTCGGGTTGCGGCGAAGGCTGTAGCTGACTTCGCGGAAGATATTGCCGAGACGGAAGTTCATGACGGCCTACTCGTAGACACCACGAGCTTGATCTCGGGCGAGGTTGCCCTGATCCAGCTCGATCACGCGCTTGCGCATCGTGTCAACGATGCCGCGGTCGTGGGTGGCCATAACGACGGTCGTACCCGTCTTGTTGATGCGGTCGAGGAGCTTCATGATGCCGACCGACGTTGCCGGGTCGAGGTTGCCGGTGGGCTCATCGGCAAGCAGGATGAGCGGGCGGTTCACGAACGCACGAGCGATCGAAACACGCTGCTGCTCGCCGCCAGAGAGCTCTTCGGGATAGTTGTGCGCCTTGGGCGACAGGCCGACGAGCTCAAGGATCGCCGGGACCTGGTTTGAAATCACGTGACGAGGACGGCCAATTACCTCGAGGGCGAAGGCCACATTCTGGGCCACCGTGCGGTTGTCGAGCAGCTTGAAGTCCTGGAAAATGCAGCCGATATTGCGGCGCAGGAACGGCACTCGCCATCCGCTCAGGCGACCGATGTCCTTGCCAGCAACGTAGATCACGCCACTGTCGGGCGTTTCTTCCTTGTTGAGCAACCGCATGAAGGTCGACTTGCCCGAGCCCGAAGGGCCGACGAGGAAGACGAACTCACCTTTTTGGATCTCGCAGGTGACGTTGCGCAGCGCAACGACATCACCTTTGTAGATCTTGGAGACGTTCTCGAGTTTGATCATTGGGGGTGCGCAGAATCGTCGGGGGTGTGGCGGCGGGTCCGCGCAAAACCGCTGCTCTGCAAGCCCGCAAAGAGTACTCGTGGAACACCCTGTTGAGGTGTCATGGGGCCAGGCCCGCCACCCAACCCGCGAACTTGTTGGACTGCTGTCTCAAGTCCTACCCACTTTGGCCGAAGCGTCTAGAGATGTATCGGCGATTGCTTTTCTTGCTGCTCGCCCCGACGCTCGCCATCATGCTGCTCGTCGGGCTTGCGGCGCGTTCAGAACGAGCTGAAGTCGCTGATGCGAACGCCGTCGCCGAGCTCGCCGAGCTCGCTGCCCAGGCCGCAGCGGTCGACACGGCGCTCGGCGCCGAGACGATTGCAGCCGCCGACGTTGCCGAAGGAGCGTTCTCGTCCGTCGCGTTTGAACACACCAATGCCCGCCTCGCCGATCTCCGTGATCACATCGCGAGTTCCGACACGTCCTCGGGACACATCGAGGCCGCAGTCGCGTTTATCGAAGAAACCCTTCGGCATCGCTCCGACGTCGCTGCTGGCGTGGTCTCGCCCCTGCAAATCGCCGACCGCTACGCGACGGCCCGCGCCGCGCTTCGAAACGCCATTGCTGTTGAGGCGCTCGTGACCAGCCCGGAGCGGCGCACGAGTGACGTCACCGCGCTGTTGGCCCTCGTCAACGCACGATCCGCCCACATCGATGAGCGACTCGGCGTCGCACTTGCGATTCGCTACCAGACCTGGGCACCGGGTCAGCACGGCGCTGTCGTGGGTGCTCTCGAACGCCAACAGGTGTATCTCGAGGAGGTTCGGGCAATCGCCCCCAGTCTCGTGCCGGTCGCGAACGACTCACTCACCGAGGTGCGCCAACTGCTGCTGACGAGCTCGGACTTACCTCACGTCGAGATGGCCGAGTGGACTCGCTTGAACATCGGATGGTCCGCTGCGCTGACGACTGCGGTTGAGACCCATGCGGAACGCGTCTCTGTCGAGGCCCGAGCCGCAAGTGACTCCGCCGGGCGAGGGTTCATGCTGACACTGATCGCCGCAGCTCTGGTTGCCTTGCTCGCCGTTGGCTCGGCGCTCTATCTGTCGCTGCGACTCGCCCGCCGCATCGAACACATCAGCGACGCCGCGCACCGGTTAGCCGCCAACCCGAGCAGGACCATCGAACTGAACGATCGTCGAACTGACGACCTTGGCCAACTCGCTCGAGCGTTCGAAGCAATGTCGGCCCAGGTGCGTCACGCTTCGGAGCGCCAACGCTTCGAGGCCGCCGCGCTCCAGGCCATCGTGCATCAACGGCCCCTGTCGGAAATTCTCGTGACATGTAGCGAGTTAATCGCTCCTCGCGGATCCTTCGAACTGGCTGGGGACAGCGCCGTTTTTGTCGATGCTGAGCGTCACGCTCATCCGCTCGACCACCCCGTCGTCGGGCGTGATCCCGAGCTACGCCTCGCCGCAGACCTGGTACTGATGGCGCAGAGGCGCAACCGAGACCAGGCTGATCTCGAGCGGCGGGCGAACTATGACTCACTGACCGGACTCCCGAACCGGGCCCACGCGATTCGTGTCCTCGAACGGGCCTGCAAGACACCAACAAAGCTACGACCCGGCATCTTGTTCTTGGACCTCGATGGGTTCAAGTCGGTGAACGACGAGTACGGCCATGATCACGGCGACAGTCTGCTGAGATCCGTCGCCGAGCAGCTGATCGCACATGTGCCTGCTCCGGGCGTCGTCGGCCGCCTTGGCGGCGACGAGTTCATCGTCGTCTTTCCCGCAATCGCGTCAGCCGCCGACCTTGACCAACGCGCTCGCCAGCTCCGCGCTGCGATTGCGGCGGTCAGCGTTCCCCGCGGCTCGACCATCGATGTCAGCGTCGGAGCGGCCCTCCTACGCGATGGCCAGGACCACCATCAGCTGCTCAGCGAGGCTGACGCTGCGATGTATGCAGCCAAGGGCAGCCCGGCCCGGATCATGATCTCTTCGGAGGAGCTACGTCTTCAGCAGCGAGCGACCAAAGACCGCGAACGCCATCTGATGCACACCTTGATCGACGGCGTGATCGAAGCCCATTTCCAGCCGATCTGGGGCACTCGACGCACGAACATCGTGGCGTTCGAAGCACTCGCTCGCCCTGTGGACGGTTTTGGCCTCGGCGGCCCAGAGCGTTTCTTTGCTGACGCCGATCGCCTCGGCCTCGCCCACGCATTCGACCAACGCATGCTCCGACGGGTTCTCGACCAAGTCGCTCAATGGAAAGCCCAAGGCATCGCAACGGTGCCTGTCGCTGTCAACCTTTCGGCCCAAAGCCTGTCGCGGGCGACACTGGTCGATGACATCGAGCAGCTGCTGGCGATCACCGGAACCGAGTCGCACGACCTGATCCTCGAAGTCACCGAAGACGCGATTATTCCCGACCTTGAAGCGACCGCAGCGCGGCTCGGGCGGCTGCGACAGCTCGGCGTCGGCATCGCGATTGACGACTTCGGTACCGGGTACTCATCGCTCGCCTATCTCGCGCGTCTCCCCTTCGACATCTTGAAGATCGATCGCCAGCTCGTGTCGAGTATCGACACCGACCACACGAACCGCTCCATTGTCGAGACGGTCATTCGACTTGCCGATGTGCTTGACGTGACCGTGATTGCCGAAGGCGTCGAGCGTGAGGCTGAACGCGCCGAGCTTGAGCGCATTAGCTGCACGATGATTCAGGGCTTCTTATTGGCCCGGCCCGAGCCGGCCGAACGCGCCGCCGAGCGACTCTTGGCGGAGACGACATCGCCCGCACCGACCGGACGAGCAGAGCTGGCCACCACATGACCCGGCACCGGACGCACATGCGTGCCTGTCGACCACTGCGGGCCGCGGGGATCGCCTTCGCTCTGTTGCTCGCAAGCTCATGCGGGGGACCTTCGGCGACGCCCGAGACGGTCGTGCCTCCGCTGGTGATCGACCGCACCGCACTTGACGCTCGTGCTGGCGGCACTCCCGTGCTCAACATCGTCGCTCCCGGCCAAGGGGCACAAGTCACCTCACCCGTCGAGATCACGATCGCCGTCGACAACTATTCGCTTGCGGCCAAAGGCGTCTCCAAAGACGGCGAGGGCCACTTCCATGTTGTTGCCGACACGTGCGTGCGACCAGGCGAGGTCATCGGCGACGACCACACCCACGTCGGCTCTGGCGCCGCGTCGGTCTCGATCGAACTCGAACCCGGCATGCACGACCTGTGTCTTCAGCTAGGCGACGGGTTCCACACCGCGCTCGCCATCACCGAAATGCTGTCGATCGAGGTCGTCGACTAGAAGTCCGCCTTTGCTCGCACGCTTGCTGCTAGTCGGCGTTACCGGCCCGCTGCCACTGGAGGTAGGCCTCCATGAACGGCTGCACACCGCCGCCCAACACGCCACCGACGTCGCCGGTCTCGTGCTCGGAGCGCAGGTCCTTGACCATCTCATACGGCTGCAGCACATAGCTGCGGATCTGGCTACCGAAGCCAACGTTTTGGGCCTCGCCCGCGATCTCGGCGATCTCGGCTTCGCGCTTCTTGCGCTCAAGGTCGAGCAGCTTGGCTTTGAGCATCTGCATCGCTCGATCCTTGTTCTGGTGCTGGCTGCGCTCGTTCTGGCACGAGGTGACGGTGCCGGTCGGAAGGTGCGTGATGCGCACGGCCGAGTCAGTCACGTTGACGTGCTGACCGCCAGCGCCTGACGATCGGAACGTGTCGATGCGCAGGTCGCCTTCGTCGACTTCGATGATGTCGCTGACCTCGTCGAAGAGCGGCACGACGCTGATCGAAGCGAACGCGGTCTGGCGCTTGCCTTCTTTGTTGAACGGTGAGATCCGCACGAGCCGATGCACACCGTTCTCGCTGCGCATCCAGCCGTAGGCGTAGCGTCCGCTGAAGGTGACCTCGGCCGACGTTAGGCCAGCCTCGGAACCTTCGTGGGCTGACTCGACGGTGACCGAGAAGCCTCGGGCTTCGGCCCACTTCAGGTACATCTTGAGCAGCATCTCGGCCCAGTCCTGGGCATCGGTGCCGCCCTCGCCGGACTGCAGGGTGAGCACCACATCGCGCTCGTCGTACTCGCCGCTCAGCAGCGAACGCAGCTCGAGGCTGTCGAAGTCCGTGCCAACCGACGCGATGATGTCTTGGATCTCAGCTTCGACAGAATCGTCGCCCATTTCGGCGCCGAGCTCGGCGAGTGTCTCGGCTTCGTCGATCTTCTCGGCGAGCCGGTCGTACATGTTCAGGTCGTCACTGACGGCTGACAGCTCGCCGGTGACCTTGCGGGCTTCTTCTTGGTTGTCCCAGAGGTCGGGGCGCGCCGCGGCGTCTTCGAGCTCGGGCTTGCGCTCACGAAGATCTTCGATCTGCAGATAGGTCTCTGCATCGTTGAGGCGCTTGCGAAGTGAAGCGATGTCGCTGGAAAAGTCCTGCATGAGCCGCGTGGAGAGGGGTCGGGAGTGTCTAGCCCCGGGCGTGGCAGTGCTTGTACTTCTTGCCAGACCCACAGGGGCATGGAGCGTTGCGAGGCGTGCGCTCCTCGTCGGAGCGTACGACCTGCTTCACGGTGCCCGTCGCATTTGCCGTCACCTGCTCAAGGCCGGTGTCCTCGGCCGCTTGCTGACCGGCGTTCTGCACGGCTGCTTGCTTGCGGAAGTCGGCCAGCGGCGCCACGGCACCAGGCAGCCCGCTCGGGGTTCCGTCGGGACCTGACGTCGTTATCCCGCTGGTCGCAGGCGTGTCGTCTTCGTTCTCGATTGCGGTGACCTGCACGTGCATGACGTAGGTGACGAAGTCGCGTGCCGCTGCGTCGAGCATGTTCGAGAAGGCCTCGAAGCCTTCGCGCTGGTACTCGACGAGCGGATCCTTCTGACCCATCGCCCGCAAGTGGATGCCCTCGCGGAGGTGGTCCATGTCGTACAGGTGCTCGCGCCACTTGGTATCGAGGATGCGCAGCATGACTTGGCGTTCGACTTCGCGCATGGCCTCGGCGCCGATCTCGGCTTCGCGAGTCTCATAGGCAGCGGTGCCGTCGGCCATCAGCAGGTCGTAGATGCCGTCGGTATCAGTCGCGCCGCCGAGATCGTCGGCGGCCATCTCGTTGTCCCACATCAGGTCGATCTCGGACATGAGGCCCTCGAGATCCCACTCTGCGGGTTCGTTCGAAGGACAGAACTGGCCGATCATCGAATCGACTGCTTCAGCAAGACGCTCAAGCGTCTCGTCACGAAGGTCTTCGCCGTCGAGGATCTGGTTGCGCCGGGTGTAGATGACCTTGCGCTGCTCGTTCATGACGTCGTCGTACTTGAGGACGTTCTTACGGGTCTCGGCGTTCTTCTGCTCGACCGTGGTCTGGGCTCGTTCGACCGCCTTGGAGACCATCTTGGAGTCGATCGGGACGTCTTCGGGGAGGGCTCGGCCCATCACCCAATCCATCGCGCCGCTAGCGAAGATGCGCATGAGATCGTCTTCGAGCGACAGGTAGAAGCGGCTCTCGCCCGGGTCACCCTGACGACCGGCACGACCACGCAGCTGGTTATCGATGCGGCGCGAGTCGTGGCGTTCGGTTGCGACCACGTACAGGCCGCCGAGTTCACGAACGACGTCGCCTTCGGCGTCGGTGTCGACCTTGAACTTGGTGGTGAGCTGCTCGACCTTGGCCAGGCCTTCTTCGCTCTCGGGATCGATGCCTTCGGCGCGAACGTCGCGCTCCGCCATGCCCTCGGGGTTACCGCCGAGGAGGATGTCAACACCACGACCGGCCATGTTCGTTGCGACCGTGACCGAGTGGAGCGTGCCCGCCTGGGTGACGATCTCGGCTTCACGGGTGTGCTGCTTGGCGTTGAGCACTTCGTGCGGAATGCCACGGCGATCGAGCAGCTTCGAGAGCTTCTCGCTCTTTTCGACCGAGATCGTGCCGACGAGGACCGGCTGGCCGACCTTGTTGCGCTCGGCGATGTCGTCGGCAACCGCGTTGTACTTGGCGTCTTCGGACTTGAAGACGAAGTCGACCTCGTCCTTGCGGATCAGCGGCAGGTTCGTTGGAATCTGCACCACGTCGAGGCCATATGTTGCGTGAAGCTCGGCCGCCTCGGTCTGGGCGGTACCGGTCATGCCGGCGAGCTTGTTGTAGAGGCGGAAGTAGTTCTGGAGCGTGATCGTGGCGAGCGTTTGGTTCTCGTCCTTGATCTTGACGCCCTCTTTGGCCTCGACCGCCTGATGCAGGCCGTCGGACCAGCGGCGTCCTTCGAGGACGCGACCGGTGAAGTCGTCGACGATCTTCACTTCGCCGTCGGAGACGATGTACTCCTTGTCGCGGCGGAAGAGCTCTTTGGCTCGCAGCGCAACGCCGAACTGGTGCACGTAGTTACCGCGGACCGAGTCGTAGAGGTTGTCGATGTCGAGGGCCCGCTCGACGGCATAGATGCCGTCTTCGGTCGGGCTGACCGAACGCTTCTCTTCGTCGACCTCGTAGTGCTGGTCACGGGTGAGGCCACGAACGATCGAGGCGAACTTGTAGTAGAGCTGGGCGGCGTCGGCGACACGGCCCGAGATGATCAGCGGCGTGCGGGCCTCGTCGATGAGGATCGAGTCGATCTCATCCACGATGCAGAAGTTGTGGCCGCGCTGCACCTGTGCTTCGCGGCTCATGGCCATGTTGTCGCGGAGGTAGTCGAAGCCGAACTCGTTGTTCGTGCCGTAGGTGACGTCGGCGGCGTACTGCTGCTTCTTGAACGTGTGGTCGTTGTTGCCGGGGATGATGAGGCCGACGCTCAGTCCGAGGAAGTTGTGGATCTGGCCGATCCACTCGGAGTCACGTTCGGCGAGGTAGTCGTTCACCGTGACCTGGTGGACGCCGTTGCCGGACAGACCGTTCAGATACGTCGGGAGCAGCGAGGTAAGGGTCTTGCCCTCACCCGTCTTCATTTCTGCGACCCAGCCGAGGTGCAGACATGCGCCACCCATCAGCTGCACGTCGTAGGCGCGCTGGCCAATGATGCGCACGCCAGCCTCGCGAGCGACTGCGAAGCTCTCGAGCAGAATGTCGTTCAGGTCCGCGCCGTTGTCCAGCTGCTCGCGGAACTCGACCGTCTTGTGCGCCAACGCATCGTCGCTGAGTGCTTGCATCGTCGACTCGAGCGCGTTGATCTCGGGCACGAGATCCGACAGTGCCCGCATTTTCTTGCCTTCGCCGCTGCGAAGGAGTTTCTTCCAAACCATGGTGCCGATCAGGCTACCGCCCCTCCCGTCCCCCGGTCGGCCGCGGCAGGCCCCGAGGTCAGGTGCCACAGCTGCTCAAGTCCTAACAAAGAGGACAGATGCGTCCTTCGAACGGCATCGTCGGCCTGCCCGCGTCGCTAGCTGATCGCGTATTCGAGCAAACGCTCATAGAGCGGTAGCGCCTGTTCGAGCACGGGTTGGGTCGCCGTTGGCACCGGGCGGCTCGGGCCAGCTGGTGGACCGAATCCGGTCGAGGCGTGGACGTTGTCGTACCAGTACTGTGCCCACGCTCCGTCTTCGGGCTTCGGTCCAGCGTCCCAGGACAACACGGCCGGATCGAACTCGATGCCGACGTGGTCGCAGACGTGACCGAGCACGCTGCTCGGGTTGCGGAGCAGTGCCTGCGAGTCGATGACCAACGGGCGGCCACCCTCGTCGAGGATCGCATCGAGCAATTCCACCGACTGTTCGAGCCCGGTGTCGGACAGGTCGCAGTTCGGCAGTTGGATCGACAGCGACGCCAGCATCGCCTCGGGATCGCGCACGAGCAGCACGTTCTCGGTGTACGCCAGATGGCGTCGGTCCACGCCTTTGAGATGGTGCGCCATATTCTTGATGTAGAAGACCGGCGTGTCGCACGGGCCGAGGATGACGTTACGGATGACCTCGTTCGCATCGCTCGACTGGCTCGCCAGCGTCGCCTCGACACCCGGATGCCCACGGTCATCGAAGGTCAGGTAGTGCGCATAGAACGGCTCGTCGTACACCGATGTGTCCGGCCGCTGGCGCCACGAGTACATGAGCGCGGTCGAGATGTTGCGCGGGCCGGACCAGCACTGGATCCGGACCACGCCATCGTCGGGAGGCTGAAACTGCGGCTCCCCTGCTGCGCGCTCAGCCACCCGCGACCTCGGCGGCGACACGGGTTTCGTACAGCTCGCGCAGACGCACGGTCATCGGGCCTTGCGTTCCGTCGCCGATGGTGCGGCCGTCGATCGTGTGCACCGGCGTCAGCCCGCCGAATGTGCCGGTGACGAATGCTTCGTCTGCGGCGTAGACCTCGGTGAGTGAGAACGGTTGCTGATGGGCCGGGATCCCCGCATCACGAGCGACCTCGACGACAAGCGCGCTGGTGATGCCGTTCAGGTTGTACATGCCGGTTGCGGTGTAGACCTCGTCGTTGCGCACGATGAAGAAGTTCGTGGCATTGCAGGTGGCGACTGCCCCGGTCGGGTCGAGCATGAGCGCCTCGTCAGCGCCAGCGTTCGTCGCCTGGATGAGCGCAATCACCTCGTGGAGCTTCGAGTGGCAGTTGAGCTTCTGGTCGAGCGTGTCCGGCGGTGGACGCCGCACCGTTGCGGTGAAGAGCGAGATGCCGCGGTCGCGCACCTCGGGGTCCGCGACCTTGTGCTCAGCGATGATCACGACGTTCGGGCCGCCGATGGTGTTCGACGGATGCTGCGACGGCGTCTTCTTGTCGCCACGAGTGATCATGAGCCGCACGTGGACGTCGTCGTCCATGTTGTTGCGCTCGACGGTCTCACGCAGCGCTGCCGTGACGCCGTCGCGGTCATAGCCAGCAGCCGTGAGCGCCTCGGTCATGTCGGTCGCTGCGGCACCGGCGAACAGCCGGTCGAGGTGGCGATCAAGGAACGCGAACTCGCCGTGATGCAGGCGGATGCCTTCCCAGATGCCATCGCCGACCAGGAAGCCGCTGTCGAAGACCGACACCTTTGCTTCGTTCCTCGGAAAGAACTCGCCATTGATGTAGATCTCGACGCTCGCATTGCGTTCGTCGGCCAGCGCTTGATGGGTGCTTCGTGTCACGCCCGAGAAGCTAGGCGAAGGCTCCACGTTTCCGCTCGTGGCTCCGTGGTCCGTCAGTCCGCCACAGGATCCGCTGGGCACACCTCGGACACGATCCCCACCGAACACTGAGCAATCAGTAGCGCATCAATCACATCGATTTCGCCGCTGCCATCGACGTCGCCGCCTTGTGCATTGAGCTCTCGGGTTGGATCATCAAGGGGGCACGCACCCCGGTCGCTGCGCGAGCCCACGACGTACTGGGCGAGGAGCAGCGCATCGACGACCGTTGCCCCGCCGTCACAATCGACATCGCCAGGCAGAACGACCGGCGTTTCCGCGTCTCCATCGGCGGCAAACTCGACTGCGGGATCGAACGTCGCACATCCGGTGACCACACCAAGATCGCACTGAAACGCCTCGACCATCTTCACGTGAGCGAAGAAGTTGAAGGGCGATGCCTCGCGCTGGTAGTTGAGGCCGAACGGCCAGAAGTGCTGTCGACCGGCCGAAATCGGAGTGGCCTCGAAGATCTCGCCATACGTGGTCACCCACTCACCCGTCCACGAATTGCCGTCACGGAAGTTGTTCCAACGGCCGCTCGTTCCGACACCGAGAGTGTGCGCGATCTCGTGCAGCGCGACCCTCACGCCAGCCTGGCCGCCAAAGCGAATGAAAGCCACTATTTCGCTTCGGAGCAGTTCGCATCGGAGAGGATCTTAGCGACGAGTGATCCG
>CAZEMU010000135.1:0-11018 GCA_964513315.1 uncultured Acidimicrobiaceae bacterium
TACGGCGGCGCATACGTGGTGATGGATTCCAAGGCCGTCGGAAGCGACCTGACGTTCGCCTGGCCGACGGCCGAGCTGGCCGTGATGGGCCCACAAGGTGCCGTCGAGATCGTGAACCGTCGAGAGCTGCTTGAGATCGACGACGAAGGGGCTCGTGCCGCCCGCAAGGACGAACTGGTCGACGACTACCTCGACCAGTATGCGAACCCGTACATCGCCGCTGAGCGTGGCTACGTCGACGAGGTCATCGACCCGGCCGATACTCGCTCCAAGGTCATCGCTGGCCTGGACATGTTGGTGACCAAGCGCGAGGAACAGCCTCGCCGCAAGCACGGAATCGTGCCGCTCTAGCCATGGCCGAGATGTCCACAAGTGTTGGTCCGATGCGTATCGGCGGTTCGCCGAGCGAAGCCGAAGTGGCGGCCATCGTCGCGGCGATCGAGATGTCGTGGCCGAAGCCGCTCGCTGCGCCCACGGCACCGCCGAACCAGTCGACTCGTTGGCGTCATGCCAACCGCTGGTGGGCCGAAGGTCGCCTTCCGAACAGCTGGAAGTAGCTGTGCCAGGGTGCAGTGTCTGACACCGCATCAGTTGCGCTTCTCTGACACCCGCAACTCTGGAAGCGATGGGTCAGTCGGCTTCGGGTGTTGGGTCGTAGGGACCCTCGTCGAAGACGATGTCGTTCGGTAGCGGCTGACCGGGGCTAAACATCTCGCCGTCGCGAAAAACCGAGTCCAAGAAGGTGACGGCGAAGGTATTCACCAGCGCCTTGGCGCGCTCGATCGGCATGTCGTCGGGGCCGCAGCCCTCGGCCGACATCTCGACGATCGTGTCGACGACCAAGGGGTTCGCTCCTTCACGATCGGGCAGAACCTTGACGTAGTCGCACAGGTCAGTGAAGGTTTGGTGCTCAGCGGCAACGAGTTCGAGCCGGAAGTGCGGCGACGCATTGCTGTACTCCCATGCCCGGTTGACATTTGGCTCGACCGGGGTCGTGCGATCGTCGGTTCCGGCAATGATGAGCGTCGGGACTTCGATTGCTCGAAGTCGATCAGCGGAGAGCAGCGAATCGGGTCCGCGATCGCCGACGGCGGGGGCGATCGGGATCAGCGCGCCAACTCGATCATCGACGGGCGTCGAACCGAGCTCGTTCTCATAGCCGGACGCAACGGCATAGGTGGTGAAGCCACCGAAACTGTGGCCGGTCACCGCGATGCGCTCGGCGTCGATCAGGGGAGTGAACGGTCCGGTGCGGGGATGATCGGCGTCGAGGAACGCATCGATCGCCGCAATGACGTCGCCGGGTCGGTTCACTGCGATCTGGGCGGGTTCGTCGGCTGCGCCGAGGACACGTTCGATCGAGGTGTTGCCCGGATGGTCGGGGGCGATCACGACGTAGCCGTGGCTGGCGATCGTCTCGGTGTAGTCCGAGTGGATGTAGCGAATGCCGCCCGAGCCGTGGGAGTAGACGACGAGCGGGAACGGACCGTCGGTCGACGCAAGCTCAGGTTCAGCGGTGATCGCTCGGGCCGACTCGAAATAGTCGCCGGTGACGAACGTGTATCGAGCGAGTTCGCCAGTCGTGCCCGGAGCGAGCGGAAACCAGACCTCGACGGGGAATGTGCGGTCGCGTTCGCTGTCGATGACCGTGATCGTCTGCACGCCGACGGGGTAGGGGCCGAGGCCGACATCGGTGATATCGGGCAACGCGGTGGCTGGGTCGGGCGTGGGGCTCGGCCCCGGCGTCGGTGTTGGCGTCGACACGACGGTGGGTGTCGCGGCCGCCGGTTGCTCGGTCGGCTCAGCCGTCGCCACCGCGGCCGAAGTGGCTGTGGCCTCCGGCTGTGCGGTCGGCTCGGAAGCGGCATCGCTTCCGCCGCCGCACGCTGCAGCGAGGACGGCCCAGGCGAGCGCGATCAAGAAGCAGAGGGGGCGACGAACGTGCATAACGCATCGTCGCGCATCCGTGCGGTTGTTTAGGTGTCGGCGACCTCGGTGCGGTCCTGGCGCCATTCGCGGGCCTGAGTCAGCGCCTCGCGAGCACGGTCGAGCACTTCGGGTCCGTCGAAGCCGTTCGCTGGGTAGCAGGCGATGCCGGCCCACACGGTCACGTCTTCGAGCTGTTCACCGAGACGGCGGCGGATGCGCTCGACGGTCCAGATGGCACCGTTCTCGGGCGTGTCCTCGAGCAGGATCGCAAAGCGGCCCGACTGGAGACGGCACAGCGTGTCGGCGTCGCGCAGCGTTTCGCGGACGACGTCGGCGGCGAGGTTCGCATCGATTGGCGATGCGCTGCCGGTCGCTTCGGTGACCGCTTCGAGCAGGACGAGAGCGAGTGGGCGCAGATGGCGGCGAGCAGCCGCGACCCGGGCTTCGAGCGTGACGACGAAGTAGCGCTCGCCGAGCAGACCTGTGTCAGGGTCGGCGAGGTCGGACGTGTCGCCGATATCGAGGCCGGTGAGGTCGCCTGCGGGCGTGCGGATCGTGGTCGGCTCACCCTCGGTGGCGGCCACGGCAGGAGCTTCGTCGGCCGCAGCTGGAGGTGGCCCAGCGATCTCGCTTGCGACTCGGTCGGCAAGTGCGCCTGCGGATTGGGTTTTGGCGAGCTCAAGGTCTTGTTCGGCAACTCGATTGTGGAGCGCAGAGTTCATCCCGTTGAGCCAGACGACGGCAGCGGCAAGAACAGCAGCGATGGCAGCAGCGATGAGGCCAAGGGAGCCGATATCGCGGACCATGCCGGTGATGGCGGCCGCGATTGCCGCGACAGCGAGCGCTGCGGCAAGCATGCCGAGCAGCGAGGATGCTCGGTTATCGGAGGTGGTCGACATCTTCTCTCTCATTGGGTAGCGGAGGGCTTTTGAACCATCGGCCGCTGCTGGGTTCGATCAAGGTATCTAGGCGATTTGGCCACCCATGCAGGTGGCCCTCCCAGGGCGATTGATTGTGCCGGTGATGCTAGTGCCTCCCGCAGGCGGGTGAAATAACTGCCTTGCGTGATTTCACTGACACCGAGCGTGGCGAGATGGTCGGTTGGCCACTGCACATCGATAAACGTGGCCCCTACTTCCTCGAGTGCGCTCACGAGTGCGACGAGTGAGACCTTGGATGCATCGGTTGCCGTGTGGAACATCGACTCTCCGGCAAACAGCCCGTTGATCTGCAGGCCGTACAGTCCGCCGACGAGCACGCCGTTGTCCCAGGTCTCGACACTGTGGGCCCAACCAAGCTGGTGAAGCTGTCGGTACGCAGCCCGAATGCTCGGGCTGATCCAGCCGCCGTCGCGGTCGAGGGTCGCGCACGCACCGATCACTGCATCGAAGTTGGCATTGATGGTCACGTCGTAGCGACGACATGATCGCCGCAAGCTCTTTGACACGACGAGGTCTTCGAATTCGAGAATTCCGCGCTGTCGAGGCGACCACCAGGCGATGACCTCTTGTTCGTCCTCGGCCGAGATCGGCATCGGAAACAGGCCGTGGCGATAGGCGCCGATGATCGTTGCCGGGTCGAGGTCAGCGCCGATCCCGACGACGCCGTGTTCGTCGGCATCTTCGGCGGGAGGGAAGTGCCATACGGACGGCGGAAGCGGCGTCGGGCCAGATGGTGGTCCCGATGCGTGCGCGGGCGGCGTCACGAGTCACTGCCAAGCAGGCACTCGGCGGCGACGGGTACGGTCTGATCTGTGTTGACGCTCGCCGCTGACCAGGTCACGCCCCAGGTCCGCCACGCGGCCGAGCTGGTGTGTTGTCGAATCGGCCCACACCGTCTCGCGACCGGTCGGGGCTGGGGCGCGTTCGCCCGCTCGTGTGGGCTCAGCGACGCTGCGGTCGACGATGGGGTGTTGTTCGCCGTCGGCGACCAAGCCCACGTGCTGAGCACGCTGGAACGCGCCCGAGCCGACGAGCGAGTCGGGTTCGTGATGGTCGGCTTCGTTGAGCCAGCCTCGCCATGGCGGCGTTGGCGCAAAGGCACGCGGTACCTCGACCCGACCAAGGCACTGTGGCGCGCCGGATGGTCGCCCTTGTCGGTGCATCGCATCGAGGTCGCTCGAGGTCGTTCGATTGTCGAGGTCGTCATCGGCGATGCTCGTCCGCGACCCGCAGCGCTGCTGGGTCGATCAGCCTTCGACGATGCGGACTGAGTTGATCACCGTTGGCTCGCCACCCGATTCGGTGATCGTGATTGCGTCGAGCACGGCGGCGTCGCCGACGAGCTGACCAAAGATGGTGTGGAGCCCGTCGAGCCATGGTGTTGGCTCGAACGTGATGAAGAACTGGCTGCCGTTCGTCGCTGGGCCGCTGTTGGCCATTGCGAGCAGGCCAGCCTGGTCGAAGATGCGGCCGGTGTCGACCTCGTCTTCGAACGTGTAGCCAGGGCCGCCGGTACCGGTGCCGGTTGGATCGCCGCCCTGGGCCATGAAGTCGGCCATCACCCGGTGGAAGATCAGTCCGTCGTAGAAGCCGTCGCGGGCGAGGTTCACGAAGTTGTTTACTGCGATCGGTGCTTCGTCGGCGAAGAGCTCGATGCGGATGGCGCCGGCGTCAGTGTTGAGCACTGCGGCGTACGAGGCAGAAGGGTCGATCGTCATGTCGGGGACCGCGTTGTAGGCGCCGTTACGGGCGCTCGGCTCGACCGAAGCGAGCACACCAGTGCCCGCGAACGGTTCAAAGTCGCTCGGGATTTCGCTGGCCAGCTGCACCTCGACGGGGGCTTCGGCCTCGGTCTCGGGGACTGGCGTCGGCGTAAAGGTGATCTCGTTCGAGGTCTCGTCGTCGCCTCCGAGGAAGCTGAACAGCACGAAGATCGCAATGATTGCGGCCACGACGGCGACGATGATGCCGACCCGTTTGGTGGTGGCCTCTCGGGTTTCGCTCTTGGTTTCGGTCTCTTGCTCGGCGAGCTTGGCGGCGCGATTGGCCTTCTGGCGAGCACGCTTATCGGTTCCCATAGAACGAAAACTATCGGCGCCGGGACAATTCTCCGGGTCGTCTTGATGAGGTACCGGTAGCGTTTCGGCGTGGCTTTGTACGTGCAGAAGTTCGGTGGCACCTCCGTGGCGTCACCCGATCGCATCGCCGAGGTCGTCGATCACGTTCGGCGAACCGTTTCTCGAGGCGACCAAGTCGTCCTCGTGGTCAGTGCGATGGGCAAGGAAACCGACGAGCTGATCCGCCTGGCGAACGAGGTCAGCGACGTGCAGCCCGGCCGTGAGATGGACATGCTGATCACCGCGGGCGAGCGCAAGGCCGTCGCTGTCGTCGCCATGGCGCTCCACGGAGCGGGCGTTCCCGCCGAGTCCTTCACCGGAAGCCAGGCCGGCTTCATCACCGATACGACGCACGAGAACGCCCGGATCCTCGAGGTCAAGGCCGATCGAGTGCGGGCGTCGCTGGCTGCGGGCAATGTGCCTGTGGTTGCCGGTTCGCAGGGCGTCTCGACGGACAAAGAGGTCACGTTCCTCGGCCGAGGCGGTTCCGACACAACCGCAGTTGCACTCGCACACCGCCTCGAGGCCGACGCGTGCGAGCTGTACACCGACGTGTCCGGTGTCTTCACGACCGACCCGCGAGTCGTCGACAACGCTCGCAAGATGAAGCACGTCAGTTTTGACGAGCTTCTTGAAATGACGGCGTGCGGCTGCCCCAAGCCAGCCATGCGTTCCGTCGAGTACGCGCATCGCCACGGTGTGGCGCTGCACATCCGTTCAGCCTTCACCTGGGAGCAGGGCACCTGGGTCAACGACGAGGAGTCAATGATGGAACGAGCCATCGTCACCGCCGTGGTCCACGACATGAGCGAGGCCAAGGTCACGATCAACGACGTGCCCGACGAGCCCGGTATCGCAGCCAAGCTGTTCCGGGCGCTCGCCGATCTCGACGTCAACGTCGACATGATCGTGCAGAACGTTTCGACCGAGGGCGCGACCGACATCTCGTTCACCGTGCCGCAGGGCGACCTCTCCAAGGCCGTCGAGTGCGCTTCGTCGCTCGAACTCGGCACGGTCACCAGCGATGAGACGATCGGCAAGGTGTCGGTCATCGGCGCCGGCATGAAGTCGAACCCGGGCGTGGCTGCACAAATGTTCGAGACGCTGGCCGATGCCGGCATCAACATTCAGATGCTGTCGACCTCGGGCATCCGCATCAGCGCTGTCGTCAACGCCGACCAGGCCGAACACGGCGTCGGCGTCCTCCACGAAGCCTTCGAACTCGACCGCCCCGTCGCCTAGCCGTTCTCACCGACTCAGGACCCGGAAACCGGGCACCAGATCGGTGAGAAGCGGCTCCGAACGCTAGTCGGCGAGGCGAAGGGCTTCGCTGGGGCGAAGTCGGGCAGCTCGGCGAGCGGGGATGATCGCCGCAAGAGCACTCGCTGCGAACGGCACGATCGTGATGAACAGGATCACGCCCCAAGGCACACCGAACGGCAGCTCTTCGTCGAACGCCGTCGAGCGCGTGACGCTCAGGTAGCCGGTGAGCATGCCGAGGCCGACGCCGGTGGCGATGCCCATGACCGAGATGAAGGTCGCTTCGGTCATGAACCAGCGACGCACGCCGCTGCCGAGTAGACCCATCGCTCGCATCATGCCGATTTGGCGGCGACGTTCGCGGACGGCCCGGAACAGGCTGACGGCGAGACCGGCGATGCCGATCACCAGGCCGAGGAGCAGGTAGCCGCGGAGCAGGCTGAAGAAGCCCTCGTCGGCTTCGACGAATCGTTGAACCCGGCCGGTGAAGGTCTCGGCTTCGGCGCCGTTGGGCAAGAAGCGGGCCTCGATCGTTTCGGCGAGCGCCTTGGTGTCGACGCCGGGATCGGCGGCGACGTAGAGACGGTTGGCTTGCGCGTCGGGGCG
The DNA here is from genome assembly GCA_964513315.1 of uncultured Acidimicrobiaceae bacterium. Classification (GTDB taxonomy): domain Bacteria; phylum Actinomycetota; class Acidimicrobiia; order Acidimicrobiales; family UBA10347; genus UBA10347. Next base: position 6,854 of record CAZEMU010000135.1, read on the forward strand.
CAGCTCACGAGCCGCCTGGGCTGACATCCATGGGCCGGACCAGGCGAAGTCGTTGTTCGTCACGCCGACGATCTCGAACGTCAGCTCGGTGCCGGTCGTGGTCTCGGCGTTGACGATCCCACCGATTGGAGGGTCGTTGCCGTCGTCTTGGCCAAGGAACCACGTCGGGACAAGGAGGAGCGAAGGGTCAGTGGCGACGGCGGCGAGTGCCTCTTGATCGGTCGCGAATCGTGGATCGCGATCCCGCAGCATCGGTGACCCGATCGATGCGAAGTCGGGCTCGACGCCGACGAAGCCCCACTCGTCCGGCTCGCCTGGATCCCATGGTGCGGTGAACGAGGCCGAGTCTCGGATCAAGGGACTCACGGTGCTCACGCCATCGAGTGCCTCGAGGTCGTCGACGACGATGGGGTTCGTGCGATTCGACTGGACCATGACGTCGTGGCCAGCGGCGGTGCTCGCCGCGATGTCGGTGGTCTGCAGCGAGAAGCTGTTCGACAGCACCGCCATGAACGCCAGCGTGAAGATGATCAAGCCGTACATGGCGAGCGAAGCGGCGGTGCGGAACAGTCGAGCGGACGGGTAGGCCATGGCGACCCGGGCTTCGACCATCGGGCGGTTGCCTCGGGTCACGAGCTTCTGGATCGTCGGGCCAAGGACCGTGGTCAGCGCTACGCCGCCGGCAACCACGACGACACCGAAGAGCAGGAAGAACTCGATGTCGACGTCTTGGGTCATCGCCGCTGGCATGAGGGGGAAGAACGCGGCGCCCCACACGACGGCGATGACGCCGGTGATCCCACTGACGACGAGTGGCGACATGAAGGACTTGGCGATGATGGCCGCGCCCGTGGCGGCGATGGGGACGCTCGCAATCGTGAGGAAGGCGTTGTCCGAGGCGAGGCCGTTGCTGAGCATCAAGCCGCCGCCGACGATCAAGAGCACGCCAGCGCCCATCACGAGCAGGCGAGAGCGACGGGTCTTCGGCTCGGGTAGATCTCGGATCGCCGAGATGATGTTGAGGCGGCTGATCCGCCACGAGGTGAACCAGACAGCAGCCATGGCGATGATCAGACCGATCAGGCCTGCCGTCACCAGGCTCGACACTTCGACGGCGAGCTGGAGTTGGAAATCGCTGTCCGGGTTCGCGCCGGCCAAGATTCCTTTGGTCAACTGCACGATGACCCAGCCGACGCCGACCCCGAGAATCGCTCCGACGACAGCTGCGATCGTGGCGTAGATGACGCCTTCGGCTCGGAAGGCCTTGCGTAGTGAGCTGCGCTTCCAGCCGATGGCCCGGAGCACGCCGAGGTTGGGTTTGCGTTCCTCGGCGAGCATCACGAACAGGTTGACGAGCAAGAGCACGCCGGCGAGCACGCTGAAGCCACCAACGACGGAGAAGATCTGGGTGAGCTCGGCGCCTTCGTCTTCGGCGTCGTCGAGCAGGTCCTTCTTGATGGGATCCGAGTCGAAGGGGATTGCCGCGTCGAGCAGCGCTGGCTCGACTTGGTCGACGAGGAGACGCCTGGTCGCGTCGACCGAGTCATAGACCTCGCCGGTGGCGGATAGGGCGAGGTGGTTGTAGCTCAGGTCACCGACGGGGTCGAACACGTCGATGAGATCCCGAGTGACGAACGCGTCGGAGTAACCACCGAGGCCAACGTCCTCGACGACACCGACCACAGTGAAGACGAGCTCGTTGCCGCTCACGAACAGCGAAACCGGGTCCCCAAGCGTGACGCCGAGGTCCTCGGCGAGATCGTCGTTGATGACGATCTCGTCCGCGGCGGGTGACGCCGGTAGGGGACTGGCGGTCGTGGTGCGGAGCCCGTTGCCTGCCGGGTCCGCACCGAACGCTGTCGCATCGGCGAAGTCGAGCGCCGATACGGCGATGCTCGGCTCGACCATGCGGTCGTCGCCTGTGCCCGCTCCGGCGGCGGCCACGCGAGCGAGGCGCACCGCAATCATCCCGTCGAGCTCGGTGAGCTCGCTGCGGTTTGCCGACAGCGTTACGTAGGCGGCGTCCAACTCATCCACAGTCTCGAACTCGATCGCTGCGTCGACCTCGCCAAGACCGGTGCGGGCGATGTCTCGGATGCTGTTGTCGAACGTGTCGCCGATCATGAGCGCCGCGACGATGATGGCGGTGCCGAGCGCGGAGCCGACGATGATCAGTGCCGACTCGACCGGGCGACGAACGATGTTGCGCACGCCCATGCGGCGCAGGTCGCCTCGACGAATCAGGTTGTAGACCGCAGGCAGCGCAAGGATCGCGGCGACGATCGCCAGGATGGTCAGCGTGCTCATCGCTGCTCGCTGTCGATGTCACCCGGTGCGCCGTCAAAGGTGATGCGGCCGTCTCGAACGAGCACCGTTCGGTTGCCGATCGAGGCGATCGTGCGGTCGTGCGTGACCATCACGACCGTCTGGCCGTTGGCGTTGATCTCGCGCAACATGTCGACGATCGACGCCGCGGTCTCGCTGTCGAGGTTGCCGGTCGGCTCATCGCCCCACACGATCGCCGGCTCGGTGACGAGCGCTCGGGCGATGGCGACTCGCTGCTGCTCACCGCCGGACAGTTCCCGGGGACGATGTCCCGAGCGGCCGCCGAGTCCGACGCGTTCCAGCATGGCCTCGGCGCGTTCACGAGACTCGCTCGGGGCGACGCCGAGGATGCCGAGGGGGATCTCGACGTTTTCACGGGCCGAGAGCACCGGGATCAGGTTGAAGCTCTGGAAGATGAACCCCATGCGCTCAGCCCGGTGCTGGGTGCGCTTGGCATCGCGCATCGAATGGATGTCCTCGCCATCGATGAACACCTCGCCGGCGTCGATCGAATCGATGCCGGACAGGCAGTTGAGCAAGGTCGTTTTGCCGTTGCCAGATGGACCCATGACCGTCATCAAGTCGCCGGCACGTACGTCGAGGTCGACACCTCGCAGCGCGGTGACCGCGTTGGCCCCCGTCGTATACGTCTTGGTGACCCCTCGTGCGCTGAGCAATACATCCGGGGAGGGCTGGGTCATGGCTCCCACCATGGCCTCCTCGGCAGCGAACCGCAATGGGGGTTCACCCTTGGGTGGACTCAGGTAACCCTGAGGCGACGAGCCGAGACGTGACCGATGCCCAGATAGGCCTGAGCGCTGTGGCCCGATATTCGAGGGCCATAGGAATGGACCGCCGATAGCCTGATTGCCATGCGTATCGGAATCGTTGGCGCCACCGGACAGGTCGGCGGCGTCATGCTGGACATCCTCGCCGAACGGAACTTCCCGGTCGACGAGCTTCGCCTTTTTGCCTCCGCTCGGTCGGCTGGCAAGACGATCGAGTGGAACGGTCAGACCGTCACAATCGAAGACGCCAGTACTGCCGACTACACCGGCCTCGACGTCGCGCTGTTCTCTGCGGGCGGCGCAACGTCCAAGGAACTCGCCCCCAAGGTTGCCGCAGCCGGCGCCATCGTCGTCGACAACAGCTCGGCGTGGCGCAAGGACCCCGACGTCCCGCTCGTCGTGTCCGAGGTCAACCCGCACGCGCTGAACGACATCCCCAAGGGCATCGTCGCCAACCCGAACTGTACGACCATGGCCGCCATGCCGGTGCTCAAGCCACTTCATGCTGAAGCTGGCCTCGTGCGCCTCATCGCCAGCAGCTACCAGGCCGCAAGCGGCTCAGGTCTCGCTGGCGTCGACGAGCTGGCTGGTCAGCTTGCGGTCGCAGGCGACGCTGCGTCACTCACGACTGACGGTCGCGCGGTCGAGTTCCCTGCCGCCGAGAAGTTCGCTCGCACGCTCGCTTGCAACGTCGTGCCCATGTGTGGCTCGGTCGTCGACGACGGCAGCCTCGAGACCGACGAAGAGCAGAAGCTGCGCAACGAGAGCCGCAAGATCCTTGAGATCCCCGATCTCCAGGTGAGCGCCCACTGCGTTCGGGTCCCGGTGTTCACCGGCCACTCGCTCACGATGAACGTCGAGTTCGCCAACGAGATCACGCCCGAGCAGGCCACCAAGATCCTCGAGGACGCCGAGGGTGTCATCTTCGACGACGTGCCGACGCCGCTTCAGGCTGCTGGCATCGACCCGACGATCGTCGGTCGCATCCGTCAGGATCCTTCGGCGCCGAACTCGCTGGCGATGTTCGTGTCGAGCGACAACCTCCGCAAGGG
>CAZEMU010000136.1:0-4630 GCA_964513315.1 uncultured Acidimicrobiaceae bacterium
TCCCCGAGACCGCTCGCATGGAAGGCACGATCCGGACCTTCGACGAGAAGATCCGGGCCCGCATCAAAGAAGGCGTCGAGCGCGTCGCCACCCACACAGCTGCTGCCCACGGCTGCACGTGTGAACTCGAGATCGAGCAGGGCTATCCGGTCACCGTCAACGACGACGCCGAAGTCACTCGCGCCGACGACGTCGCCCAGCAGTTGTTCGGCGAAAGCCACTTCCATCACATGCCGTCGGGCGTGATGGGTGCTGAGGACTTCAGCTACGTACTCAACGAGGTTCCCGGCTCGATGGTGTTCCTGGGCGTTGCCCCCGAAGGCATGGAGCCCGGCGAGATCCCGCCGAACCACTCCAACTTCATGACCATCAACGAAGACGCCATGGCCAACGGCGTCGCCATGTACGCCGCCATGGCCATGGATTCGTCGGCGCTCTAGGCTCGGTGCGCACTTCTTCCTTCGGGTCGAGATTCAGGAGTAGGTCGACGGAGCCGGCGAGTCCTCGACCAGACTTCGCGCCGCTTCAGAAGAAACCCGCGAGCTGTTCGAGGGCGTACCGAACACACTATGCGCGTCGCTCGGCGCCAGCCGCCAAGGGTGCTATCAATGGCGCCCACCCTGTGTGGTGCGGCGCAAACGCGTGTCCTAACTGATGAATGCGCCGGAAACCAGGGCTGTCATCGCCGCACGGAGGTCTGGACCAACCGACGCGACGACTTGGCTTCGCCAGCGCCGGATCTGGTCAAACGCGACTTCACCGCCGCATCACCGAACCAGTTGTGGGTGGCTGGCATCACCTATGTATCAACAGCGGCCGGGTTCAGGTGCGAGGCCGCAGTGTTCGACGTGTTCTCGCGTCGCATCGCCGGCTGGTCTTACGCGAACCACATGCGCACGGAACTGATCCTTGACGCCATCGACAACGCGTCGAGCTACGCCGACCGGGCCGTGAATCCCAGGCGTGAGGACGGTCAACTTGTCGTGATTCGTCATCGTGCGCCCAGGGTCTCGGGCTGGGGCACCCTCGGTTCCGACTCGAACACGATGTCGCACTTGTCCACCGATCGAAGAATCACGACAACGGAACGAGCGCAACTCTCGTCGAGATGCTGAGCCGCATCGGCGAGATCGCGCCTGGCTCTTATGGCTTTGCGTGGTACCTGGATGACGAGGGCCACTATTCGTGGCGGGTCCACACACTCGTCCGGGGTGTCTTCACCCAACGCGGAGGTCCATGGTTCTGGCCGATGATTCCTGCCGTCGAGGGCTACGGTCCGCTAGCGCCAGGTTCACTGGCCTCAGAGCAGTAGTTGGAGCTCGGTGACGTCGAGCCATTGGCCGAACTTGCGGCCGACTTCGCGTTCGACACCGACGAGCACATAGCCGTGGCGCATGTGCACGGCGATCGACCCAGGGTTGTCGCCAGCGATGCGAGCAATGACGGAATGGAAGCCGTGTGACCTCGCTCGGTCGAGAATCTCGATCATCAAGAGATTGCCGATGCCCCTGCCTTGGTTGCCGGGAGCGACATAGATCGAGTTCTCGACGGTCGTGCGATACGCCGCGCGCTCCTTGAACGGACTCAGCGAAGCGAAGCCGACGACCTGGTCGTGAGTCACTGCGACGACTACGGGATTGGCGCCCTGATGGCGTCGGATCCACTCGATTTGGCCGTCGAGGGTGCGGGGTTCGAGGTCGAGCGTGGCGGTTCCCGTCATGACCTCGTGGTTGTAGATCGCGAGCAAAACCTCGGCATCGGCCTCGGTTGCATCTCGAATGGTGACGTCAGTCATGTGATCTCGTGGAACGGAATGTCGAAAACGGGTTGGGCGGAGCCGCGTACCATGGCATCCTTACCGCCCTGCTCCCTTAGCTCAGTCGGTAGAGCGCTTCCATGGTAAGGAAGAGGTCAAGAGTTCAATTCTCTTAGGGAGCTCCAGCCGGATCTTTCCGGGGCGCCGTAGCTCAGTTGGTGAGAGCGCTCGACTCATAATCGAGAGGTCGACAGTTCAAATCTGTCCGGCGCTACATGCTCGTCACCACCCCGCCATATGCTGCGGGCGTGGATGACGAACTCAAGCCACTCATCGCCAAGGCCAAGGCCGGCGATCGAGCGGCATTCGACGAACTCGTCAAAGCCACGTATCAACGCGTGCATGCCTTGGCATTGCGTCTGACCGGCAATGAGCACGATGCCGACGATGTGGTGCAAGACACCTACGTGCGGGCCTTCCGTAGTCTTCGCAAGTTCCGTGGCGATGCCCGCTTCTCGACCTGGCTGCATCGGATCACGGCGAACAGCGCGTCGACGATGATGGGTCGCAGCCAGCGGCACCGCCATGATGACATCGACAGCGTCATCGACCTGGCAGATCACCGCGACGATTCTGACCCCGAGTTCCAGCTGCAGAACGGTGCCGTTGGCGCCCGGCTGCGCAAGGCGCTCGACAACTTGCCTGAACGGCTTCGCAATGTGGTCGTCCTGCGAGATGTGCACGGCATGTCACATCGCGAGATCGCCGAAGAGCTCGACATCTCCGAAGCGGCCGCCAAGGTTCGCCTCCATCGGGCCCGCGCCCGCCTGCGCGATGGTCTGGTTGCGTGGCGTCCGGCCTCGTTCGAACGTTCGATTACAGACAGCGACGAAACCGCTGCCACGACAAGCGATGCCGTCGAAGCCGATGTCATCGACCTCGACGCACGTCGCAATGCCAGCTGATTCGGGCCGCTGGAGCGGTCCAGCTAACTGGCGAGTAATCCGGTGGTCACCCAGCTAGCCTTGGCGGACCAGTCATAGGGCAGTGGCGCAATTGGTAGCGCACCGGTCTCCAAAACCGGCGGTTGTGGGTTCGAGCCCCGCCTGCCCTGCCAACTGCCAATCAGTCTGGTTGGCGATTTCACACGATCTCCCCGAGGTTCCGACGGCTATGTCCGACACGAGCAGCTTGAATCGACAAACCCGCCGCTTTGCCCAGAAGCAAGGGCTTCTTGACGACGACGGTGAGCCGGTACGCCAGAAGCGCGAACCACGCCAGCAGTCCACGGAGCCCCGCACGCCGCCGGCGCAGTTCTTCCGTGAAGTCCGGGCCGAGATGCGCAAGGTCGTTTGGCCAAGCCGCGAAGAAGTCGCGAACTACTCGATCGTGGTCTTCACCCTCCTGGTGCTGTTCACCGGCCTCGTTGCCCTGCTCGATTTCGGGCTTGGTGAAGCAATCGTCAAGCTGTTCGAACGATGAGCCTCGACGAGGATCAAACTCCAGCCTCGGACGCCAAGGCTGCTGACGCACCTGCCGAAGCTGCGCCGGTCGAAGCCGCCGCCCCTGCTGTCGAAGAAGCTGCGACTGAAGAAACGGTCGACGTCGTCGATGAGAACGCACTCGTCTACGAGAAGGCCGAGGGCGAAGAAGACGACGAAGATGCCGAAGCTGCGACCCCCAAGGTCATAAGCGCCTACGACCGTCCTGGTCGCTGGTACGTCGTGCACACCCAGTCGGGTTACGAGAAGAAGGTCAAGCAGAACCTCGAAGCTCGTACCGCCTCGATGAACATGGATGGCCGCATCCACGAAGTCGTCATTCCAATGGAAGACGTCGTCGAGTTCCGCCAGGGCAAGAAGGTCGTCGTCCAAAAGAAGATGTTCCCCGGCTACCTGCTGGTGCGCTGTCGTCTCGACGATGACTCGTGGTTCGTGATCCGCAACACCCCAGGTGTGACTGGATTCGTCGGCCAAGGCTCCAAGCCCTCGCCGCTGCCACGCCGCGAAGTCGAAACGTTCTTGCAGACCAAGGCCGATGACGCCGAGGCTGCCTCTGGCCCCAAAAAGACCCGGACCCGCAAGCTCTACGAAATGGGCGAGACCGTCCGCGTCAAGGAAGGCCCGTTTGCGGACTTCTCTGGCGAGGTCATCGAGATCAACGAAGACCAACTCAAGGTCAAGGTGTTGGTCAACATCTTTGGCCGTGAGACCCCGGTCGAACTCGAATTCGCCCAGGTCGCCAAGCTCTAGCACCCCTCGCAGACGCCGCTCACCCGAGAATTCGGTAGGCGGCGCCTGATTTCGACGCCCATTCCGCGGCGTCACAGGTTGTCCACCGGTCTTCGGACCGGCACACTTCTTGGGTTGCGTTCGGCGCTCGCCGAACCCCCAAACGCAAGCAGCCCCATTCCAAGGCAGCCCCGGGCTGACAAAGGTACGCATCATGGCAAAGAAGCAAGTCGCCGCAGTCGTCAAGATTCAGATCCCCGCTGGTGAGGCATCGCCAGCACCTCCGGTCGGTACCGCACTCGGTCCGCACGGTGTGCAGATCATGGACTTTTGCAAGGCATACAACGCCAAGACCGAAGGCCAGCGTGGCCAGATCATCCCGGTCGAGATCTCGATCTTCGAAGATCGCTCGTTCAGCTTCATCACCAAGACGCCTCCGACGGCGTTTCTGCTGCGCAAGGCCGCTGGCCTCGACAAGGCATCGCAGGAGCCCGGACGCATCGACGCTGGCACCGTTACCGACGCACAGGTTGCCGAGATCGCTGAGATCAAGATGCCTGACCTGAACACGAACGACATGGACCAAGCCAAGCTGCAGGTCGCAGGCACCGCCCGGTCGATGGGCCTCCGGGTCGTCTGAAAC
>CAZEMU010000136.1:4730-10694 GCA_964513315.1 uncultured Acidimicrobiaceae bacterium
GGGAGGACCTCGCCCGGCGGCTCTGAAACATGAGGGAGCTACAAGGAGCTAACCATGCCAGCAGGCAAGCGATACAGCGACGCAACGAAGCGGTACGACCGTGAGCGTCTCCACCAGCCCGACGAAGCCATCGAGCTCGTCAAGAGCTTGGCCGCCGCCAAGTTCGACGAAACCGTCGAGCTTGTCCTCCGCCTGGGAATCGATCCCCGCAAGACCGAAGAAGCCCTTCGTGGCACCGTCGCGTTGCCCGCCGGTACCGGCCGGGCGGTGCGCATCGCCGTGTTCGCCCAGGGCGAAGCTGCGATGGCCGCACGTGAAGCTGGCGCAGACTTCGTCGGCGCCGACGATCTCGCTGCTGAGATCGAGGGCGGCATGATGGACTTCGACGTCGCTATCGCCACCCCCGACATGATGCCGACCGTTGGTCGCCTCGGTCGTGCGCTCGGTCCTCGTGGCCTCATGCCGAACCCCAAGACCGGCACCGTGACGCCCGACGTCGCCAAGGCCGTCGGCGAGTTCAAGGGCGGCCGCGTCGAATACCGCGCCGACCGCAACGCCAACGTTGCCGTGCCAATCGGCAAGGTCAGCTTCAGCTCCGAAGACCTCATGACCAACCTCAACGCCGTCATCGACGAGCTTGAGCGTGCCAAGCCTTCGTCGGCCAAGGGTCGCTACATCAAGAAGGTCGGCATGTCGTCGACGATGGGCCCCGGCATCAAGGTCGAGCCAGCCGCTTTCGGCGCCTGATCAATCGTCGGCGCACGTCGTCGACACGAAGAACTGCAGCCAGCGCCGTCCTTTCGGGCGGCGCTGGTTCGCGTTTTGGCTGAACCTGGGCTCAGCCCGGGCCGTTGCGAAGCTCTTGGCCAACAAGCGTCGGGACCAGCGAAGACACGTCGAGGTCGACGGCAAGATCGATGTCGTCCTCGCGGCGGCGGAACCGCTTCTCTCGGCCACTGCCACATTCACGAACCATCGCTCGCAGCTCGCCATCGTCGATGTCGGCGGCAATCGACGTGATCCGGGCCTCGGGCGAGACCGAGGAACGGCCCAGCGAGCGGATGATGCGTCCGGCGCCAAGCAGGTCTTCGAGCGCGGGTCGAAGCGGGCCGGTCGTGCCGTTCCAGCGCTCGCCGGCCGCAATGACGGCGACGGTGTCGCAGTCGTCGAGTGAGCGGGCCACGGCTTCGGCGTTGCGGAGACAGCCGACGAGAGCCCGGTCGGCACCGGCGTCGCGGGCGGCGAAGGTCAGCGCGGAACCGTTGGGGGAGGGGAGCACCAGGCGCATGCCTTTGGGGGCGTTGACGAGCGATGCCGGTCGCAGGCTGACGCCCGTCCCGGAGGGGTCTGCCACCTCGGCGTTCACCGATTCGGCGAACTCGTGCTCTGTGCCGTTGTGCCAGCGGTACGGAAACACCGTGATGTCACGGCCAAGCGCGATGTCGACACTGGTCGAGAAGGACAGCACGTCGATGATGACGACCGCGTCGACCAGCGGCGCCAGGCGGCGCAAACCGTTGGGTCCCCAACCGAATCGGACCTCGTAGCCACGTTGGTCAAACACGGACTTCGGATCGGCGCTCATCGCCACAGCGTAGGTGGGACCTGCGGTGCCTGAACGCTCGACAGCCCCCAGAGCCATTGACTATTCTTTGGCCTCCAAATGAACTCCGGGCGGGAGTGGTGTTTGGTGGTGGGAGAGCAGCAGACGTGACTGACAGGTCTCGATCTTCAGAAGACAAAGTTGAATTTGCCCCGGTCGACTCGGACGGTTTCATCGACGCGGTCTTGGAACAAGCCGAGAGCACTGTGGCCGTTCGTCGTCGTCGCATGCTGGAGCAGCGCAACGCTCGACGCCAGCCCGAGGTTGTCGTCGACATGATCGACGGCGAGGTCCTTGCGGCAGCTCCGAGCGACGAGATCGTCGTTGACCTCACCGACGACGCAGACCCGGCGCCCGAGGCCAAGACCAAGCCGGCGAAGGCCAAGCCACCGCCGAATCGGGCGCCAGCTGCACGCGCTTCGGCGCCAGTCGTCGACTTCCGAGGCGTCGTAACGTCGCCGGTCCAGGTCACTCGCCGAGGTCGGCCACTACGACGCCTGCGGCGCTCGTTCCGCGAATACATGATCCGCCGCGGTAGTGGCGCACCAGGAGTTCCGCTGATCACTCGCTGGCGCAAAGCGCGTCTTCGTCGCACCCGCGAGCAGCGCCGCGCCGCGACGCTGGCGGCCTTGCAAGGCCAGGATCCCACCGAGGTTCGCGTCAGCAAATCCAGCATGGCGGGCTACGTCGCCGCAGTGGTCGTGGTCGCGGTACTTGCCGTTGTGGTACTCGTCGTTCTGCTCTAGACCGCGTGTGAAATCTGTCGTGCGGGGTGGTTCCCGGTCCCGCGCCCCTACACTTGCCACTCGACAATTGCATCCGTCGCCGAAGACCTCCGGTGTTCGACGAACAGGGCTCCCGAGTTCTGTTCGCTCAACGTAAGCGCTGATCCGTCAGCCGCCCGACGAGGAGACAACGAGCTTGCAGCGGGTTTCCGCTGATCACGAGCGTGTTGCGCACTCGGAACTTCCCGACGTCTGCGACACGCTCTTCGTCGTTTTGATCGCCCTGCGATCTCCGACATCCGCACCAGAAGCGAGAGACCGCCTCATGGACAACCCGAGACCCGACAAGGCCGCAAAGGTCGACGAGATCGCTGAGAAGCTCGAAAGCGCCGGCACTGTCGTCGTCACCGAGTACCGCGGCCTCGACGTGCCGGCCCAGGCGCAGCTGCGCCAAGCCGTTCGCGACGCTGGTGGCGAATTCAAGATCTACAAGAACTCGCTGGCCAAGATCGCCGCTGAGCGCACCGGCAACGACTTCGGTGATCACCTCACCGGTCCGACCGCACTTGCGTTCGCCTTCCCGAACGAAGATGGCCAGAGCGATCCCGTCACCCTGTCCAAGGCTCTTGCCGAGTTCGCCAAGACCAACGACAACTTGGTCATCAAGGGCGGCCTCATGGACGGCGCCGTCATCGGTGCCGCCGACGTCGAAGCGCTGAGCAAGGTTCCACCTCGCGAAGAGATGCTGGCCAAGTTCGCTGGCCTCCTCCAAGCCCCAATGTCGAAGTTCGCTGGCCTGCTCCAGGCAATGCCACAGAACATGGCCGGCCTGCTCAAGGCCCTCATCGACCAGGGCGGCGCACCAGGCGCACCTGCTGCCGAAGAAGCTCCTGCCGAGGAAGCTCCCGCAGCAGAAGAAGCACCAGCTGAAGAAGCTGCTGCTGACGAGACCGACGCAGCCGACGCCGAGGCACCCGCCGACGCCGAAGCTGCAACGGAAGATGCCGCCGAAGCGGCCGCATCTGAAGAGACCGAAGAGGCTGCAGAGGCCTCCGAAGACACCGACACCGAGGAGGACTGATCATGTCCAAGGTTGAAGAAGTCCTGACCACCATCGAGGGCATGACCGTTCTCGAGCTCAGCGAGCTGCTCACGGCGTTCGAAGAGAAGTTCGACGTCACTGCAGCCGCTCCGGTTGCAATGGCCGCTGCTCCGGCAGGCGGCGGTGGCGACGCAGCTGCTGCTGAAGAGAAAGAAGAGTGGGACGTCGTCCTGCTCACCGAGGGCGACAAGAAGATTGCCGTCATCAAGGAAGTCCGTGGCATCACGGGCCTCGGCCTCAAGGACGCCAAGGAGCTCGTCGAGAGCCTCCCCAAGGCTGTCCTCGAGGGCGCAAAGAAGGAAGACGCCGAAGCAGCCAAGGAAAAGCTCGAAGCTGCTGGCGCTCAGGTCGACCTGAAGTGACCCCGTTCGACCGGATCCGGTCGAACTGATTTCGAAGGCTGCGTGTGCCGTATTCCGCCCTAGGGTGCGGGTACGGCACACGCTCCTCGAATCCATTCCCAAGAACGCATACCCACTAACGCAACACTGCATCGCGAGACGCCATGAAGCCTGAGATCCACCCCGACTACCGCGACGTTGTCTTCCTGGACACCCAGAACGGCACCAGCTTCATCACCCGGTCGACCATCAAGACGGATGAGACCACCGAAGTTGACGGCGTCGAGTACCCGCTTGCCAAGGTCGAAATCTCGGCCGCAAGCCACCCCTTCTACACCGGCACGATGACCATCATCGATACCGCCGGTCGCGTCGAGCGCTTCGAGAAGCGCTACGGCCGCCGCAAGCAGAAGGCTGGCGCTCCCGCCGCCGAAGAAGCTGCACCCGAAGAAGCACCGGTCGAAGAAGCACCTGCTGAAGAGCCACAGGCTGAAGAACCAGTTGCTGAAGCACCAGCCGAAGAGGCGCCTGTTGAAGAGGCTCCTGCCGAAGAAGCAGCCGGCGACGACGCCGAAGCTTCGGACGACTGAGTCCTGGCACTCTCTTCTGAGCAGCGGTCAGGCCTCTGGCGCACGAAGCTCCGCTCGCTTGCTCGTGACGAACTGAATCGCCCCGACGGCGTCGATCATGCGACGCCGTGGGGAGCAGCACTCGACACCGATGGCGTGTGGACGGTGCTGGTTGAGACCTCGCCTGCCCGCAGCTTTGGGCAGGCGCTTGTCTTGGTCACGCGTGCCGAGGCCTCCTCGGTCGATCTGCTCGTCGAAGCAGACCGCGCCGGCGACGTCGCTCGCCGGGCCGCGCACTTCGAACCCACACCAACGGTGTGGGCCATCTCGGGCACGTCACTCGCCCCTGCGGTGCCGAGCACGATCGCTTCGACCGAACCAGCGCCACTCGAGCCGCATCTAGCCAAGCTGCTCTCGATGCCCGAAGTCACCGTCGTCGTTGAGCACGGCTGGATCATCGGCGAGTGCCGCGGCCTCGAAGTCGCCCGCATTTCCGGCGTCGGCGACGAACAACGCCTCGACGTCGGCGTCGGCGCGTACGACCAGGGCGCATTCGCGGTCATGAACCCCGACCTCACGCCCGACGAATCGCTCGCCGAGGTCGTCGCCCAGGTCCTGCAGCACCGTCGCCGTGGCGCCGAGCCGCATCCGCTGAATCGCCTCGTTCGAGAACGCTGGCTTCGTGCCGAGCTCATTGCTGACCCGACCCCGTTGGGTTTGGGCGCACTCGAAGCGGTCGAAGGCGATGCTCCTCGTGAAGGTCTGTACGACGTTGCTCCGGCGTTCGCGTGGGCCGAAGAAGAGCGTGTCCTCGTTGCCTGTTCGGTGGGCATCGATCTTGATCTCGTGCCAGCCGCCGCTGATGTCGCAGCCCGCCAAGGAGCCGAGCGCATCGTCCTGGTGCTGCCCGAACGGGATCAGCACGCCATGACCACCGCCGTTGCGGCGAGATGTGGAACCCCGATCGACATCGTCACCGCTGACGTTCCCTGGCCGGTGGTCTGACTCGGGTCGGTCGACCCTCGCCCGCACAACCTCGGCTGTGTACGGTTTCGTATGTTCGAAACCGCACACACCACGACCACCGCTGACGGCACCGAGATCAGCTACTACGACACGGGTGGCGACCAGCCCGCGGTGGTGCTGGTGCACGGCATCACCGAACAAGCGGCGACCTGGGGACCGGTCGCCGAGTCGCTCGCCTCGACACACCGAGTCGTCGCCCTCGACTTGCGGGGTCACGGGTCCTCCGGCACGGCTGCGTCGTACGACCTCGAGGCCATGGCCGGCGATGTCATCGCCGTCATCAGCGCTGCCGGTCTCACCTCACCCCAGCTCGTCGGGCATTCGCTCGGCGGTGTCGTCGCGTCGGCGGTCGGCGCGGTCTACCCGGTCGCCTCGGTCGTATGCGTCGACCAGGCACTGAACTTGGGCGCATTCCAAGACGGCCTTCTGCCGGTCGCCCCGATGCTGCGCGATCCGGCCACGTTCCCGGCGGTTATCGAACAACTCTTCGCCGAGCTTGCTGGACCATTGGCTGGCGCCGAGCGTGAACGGGTCGACGGTCTGCGTCGGCCCGACCAGACCGTCGTGCTCGGCATCTGGGATCTGATCCTGACCTCAG
>CAZEMU010000137.1:0-10693 GCA_964513315.1 uncultured Acidimicrobiaceae bacterium
TGCTGAGCGAACCGGTGAGGTGGTCGGTGCTTCTTCGCTCGAACTCAGACTCGGCCCGCTCGTGGGCACCCATAAAGGATGCGATCAGATCGACGATCGCTCGCAGTTCTTGTTTGTGCTCTGGCGTGAAGAAGCCGGGTGTGCTGCCGGCCAGATTGATCGTGCCGAGGGTCCGACCGCCGATGACCATCGGGCAGGCAATGGCCGAACGCAAGCCGCAGGAGGCCAGACGCGGCGCCTCCAATGCGTTCGACGTGGTCAGGTCGTCACAGATGACCGTGCGTTGGCTGCTGAATGCCTGCCCGGCGAGCGAGCCATTGATCGGCAACAGCGTGCCGTGGGGCATGAGCGTCTCGGTGATCGTGTAGATCTGCAGATGGAGTCCGTCGCTTGGCAGCGAAACCGAGGAACGCTCTGCCTCGATGATCTGGGGCATCCACTTCGCGGTTGCGGTAAGGACGCGTCGACGCGAAGTAGCGGCGGCGAGTTCTTGAATGAAACCCGCAGGGAGGGACACGTCGGGTGTGCTCGGCACGACGTCTCCATCGGCCGGCGCGCAGTTGATTCAATACTCTCAGCGAACTTGCATGGCTCGTGCGAGCAAGGGGCCTGCTAGTGGTACGGCAGGTAGGTGTGTCGTTCGAAGTCGCTGAGCTCGGTCGAAGATAGGTCGCCGTCGAAGCGCTCGGCTTCGGCTCGTTTGTTGAACGTGAAGTTGTCGACGATGTCTTGACCAATGGCGGCCGCGAGCTCCTGGTCGGCGTCGAGATCGTCGAGTGCGCCGTCGAGGTCGGTTGCGCAGCGAACGTCGGTCGTGCCGCCGTCTTCGAAACCGTCGGAGGTGACGGGCTCGCCCGGGCCGAGCTCGTTGGTGACGCCGAGGCGTGCGGCTTGCAGCACTGCGGCGACGCCGAGGTGCAGGTTCATGCTTCCGTCGCCGAGGCGGCTTTCGATACGCATGCCCGGGCCCGTGTGGGCGGGGATGCGGTTCGTGACGTTGCGATGGTCGACGCCCCAGTTGGCCCATACGCCGGAGAGGCTTCCGGGTTGCAGGCGCCGATACGCATTCGCCGTCGGCGCGCAGAGCGCTGTGAGGCCGCGGTGATGAGTGACAAGACCACCGAGACACTGGCGAGCGACGGCCGTGATTCCGTGCGGGTCGCTTTCATCGACGAAGGCGTTGTTGCCATCCGCGTCGACGAGGCTGAAGTTGATGTGCACGCCCGAACCGGAGAGCTCAGGAAACGGGCGTCCGAGGAACGTGAAGTCGAGACCGTGCATGATCGCCACTTCGCGGGCCATCACTCGGAACATGAATGCGTCGTCGACGGCCTTGAGCGCGTCGTCGTATTCGAGCGTGAGTTCGACCTGGGACTCATCGAACTCGATGTTCATCGATTCGATCGGGAGGCCGCAGCGTTCGGCGGTCCACCAAATCTCGTCGAGCAGACCGGTCGAGTCACCGAGCGGGCCGGTGCCGTAGACCATCGACCGCGGGTTCTCGAACCGCTTCCAGGTCTGGCCGCCCGGGGCATCGGCATCGTCGGTCGGCTCGAGGATGTAGCCCTCGAGTTCGATGCCGACCTTGACCTGATAGCCCAGCTCGGCCCAATCGGCGATTGCGTTGCGCAGCACCTGGCGAGCCGAGATGGCACACGGTTCGCCGTCGATGGACAAGTCGACCATCGCCACGCCCGTGCGGCCCGAACCCGTCATGCTTCCGTTCCAGTGGGTGGCTTCCCAGCTCGGCCGTAGCGAGGTTGCGTCGAGGTTGCCGTCGACGTCCTTGAGGCCGGTCAGCAGGTGGGCGCCAGGGGCGGGCACCAGGTCGCGGTCGTACGCCATCGCGAAGGTCGTGACGCAGAAGCCGGTCTGCTTCTCGGCATTGCGACTCGGCACGTACTTGCCGCGGGCGAGACCGAGATGGTCGGGCCAGAGCAGGCGAATGCGATCGAAGTCAGCGGCGGTATGCGTCTCAGACATGGCTGCGAAGGTAGCCGTCCGGCGGCTATGAGCGGACGTACCCGTCGCGACGCTGGGGGAGCTTCTGGTCGAGGATGCGGCTGGCGACGACCGTGCGCAGGATCTGGGCCGTGCCGCCACCGATCGTGAACATGCGGACGTCGCGGTACATGCGCTCGAGCGGGTTGTTCCGCGAGTAGCCCGCGGCGCCGAACATTTGCAGCGCATCGGACACGATCTGAATCGACGACTCGGTCGTGAAGACCTTGGCCTGGGCGGCGATGGTCGCGTCGGGGAATGGGCTTCCGCCCGGCCCGGTCGACTCGGCGGCGCGCCAGGTGAGGCTGCGGGCGGCTTCGAGCTTGATCGACATGTCGGCGAGCATCCACTGGAGACCCTGGAACTCGGCGATCGGGCGGCCGAACTGCTCGCGCTTCTTCACGAAGTCGAGCGCCAGCTCGTACGCACCCGAAGCGAGACCGAGCGCCACCGTGCCGGCACCGACGCGCTGGCTGTTGTACGCGTTCATCAGATCGCCGAAGCCCTTGCGGAAACCGGAGGGCGGAAGCACGACCATGTCCGGCCCGACGACCATGTCGTTGAACCGGATCTCCATCTCGGGGATGCCGCGCAGGCCCATCGTGGGCTCGCGGCTGACGAACTCAAGGCCATCGTTCTCGTCGCGGATGGCGAGGAAGCCGCCGATGCCTTCTTCGTTGCCGGCGTCGTCGAACACCCGGGCGAAGATCAGGTGCAGCTTGGAGACGCCACCGCCGGTAATCCAGTGCTTGGTGCCGTTCAAGATGTAGCGGTCGCCGTCACGGTGCGCGCTCGTCGTCATCTCGGTCGCAGCGCTGCCAGCATCGGGTTCGGTGATGCAGATCGCAGGCTTGTCGCCGCTCAGCACCATCTCGGCGGCGAGCTTCTTCTGGTCCTCGTTGCCGTAGGCGAGGATCGCCGAGATCGCGCCCATGTTCGCCTCGACGGCGATGCGCCCGGTGACGCCGCAGACCTTGGCCATCTCTTCGACGACGAGCACGGCATCGAGAAAGCTGTGTCCGGGTCCGCCGTACTCGGTTGGCACCGTCATGCCGGTGAAGCCAGCGTCCTTGAGTGCCTCGACGTTGTCCCACGGGTACTGCTCGGTGCGGTCGACCTCGGCGGCCCGCGGCGCGATGACCTGCTGCGCGAGCTCGCGAGCTTTGGCCTGCAAGGCGAGCTGGTCGTCGGTGAGGTGAAAGGACATGGGGGCTCCTTAGAGAACGGCCACAGGCAGGTGCTCGATGCCGTTGACAAAGTTCGACGGTACGAACGTTGGATCGCCGACGTCGAGTCGAAGGTCACGTTTGAGGATCTCTTCGACCAGGATCGAGATCTCAAGCCGGGCGAGCGAAGCGCCGAGACAGAAGTGGGCGCCGCCGCCACCGAAGGCGACGTGCGCGGGCACTTGTGCACGGTCGGCGCGGAATGCGAGCGGATCGTCGAAGACCGTCTCGTCGAAGTTGGCGCCGGCGTACCACATGACGACCTTGTCGCCGGGGGCGAGGTCGGTGCCGCCGAGGTGCACGGCTTGGGTGACGGTGCGGCGGAAGTAGAGGATCGCCGAGCTGTAGCGAATGATCTCGTCGGCGATGGGTCCGAGGAGTTCTGGGTTCGCTCGGGCCCGCTCGAACTCAGCACCGAACTGCTGCATATGCAGAGCGAGGTGGGCCATCGATGACCGGGTCGTCTCGTTGCCGGCGAAGATCATGAGCCGGAAGAAGTTCGTGAATTCGTCGTCGGTGAGCCGTTCGCCGTCGACTTCGGCTTCGATCAGTCGAGTGATGAGATCGTCGGCGGGTTGGCGACGCCGTTCGTCGCCGAGCTTGCGGGCGTACTCGCTCATGCCGTGCGCCGCGGGCGAGTTGAACGGCAGCAGACGCAGGTCGGTCGTGTTGCCATAGGCGGTTGGCTCGAGCGGGTCGTTCGAGGTGCCGGCGACCAGGTAGTCGCTGAGCTCGATCATGAAGTCGTGGTCGGCCTCGGGCACGCCCATCAGGTCACAGATCACACCAATTGGAATCGGAGCGGCGACCGTCGACACCCAGTCGCCACCACCGTTGGCGACGAGTCGATCGAGACAGCCGATTACGCGCGCTCGGATCGCGGCTTCGTAGGCCTGCACGTGACGAGGCGTGAACGCGGAGCTCACGAGTCGACGCAGCCGGGTATGCACCGGCGGGTCGAGGTCGATCATCGAGGCCCGAGCCGGCAACGCGTCGGGGTCGATGTCGTAGATCTGGATGTGGCCGACCTCGGACGAGAACACGTCGGTGTTGCGGCTTACGTCGACGAGTTCTCGATGACGGGTGACCGACCAGAAGCCGCGTCCGTGCTCGTCGGAATCCGGTGTCCAGGTCAGGCCGTCAGCTGCCCGCATCTCCGCGAACGCATCGTGGGGGATGCCGGCGTCGAAGACGGTGACATCGTGCAGGTCGATCGGCGCCGCAGCACGAGTCGCAGACGCGGTCATCCGCGGACTGGCTCCATACCGACGGACAACACGCCGTGCACGAAGTTCGATGGGGCTCGTACCGGGGTCTCGGTCATGCGCAACGTCATGTTTCGCTCGGCCATCTCACCGAACAGTTCATCGAGCTCGAGCCGCGCAAGCCATGCGCCGAGACAGAAGTGCGGACCGCCGCCGCCAAATGAGAACTGCGGGTTGGGGGAGCGGCCGACGTCGAACGTGAACGGGTCGTCGAAGACGGTCTCGTCGCGGTTTGCGCTGGCGTACCACATGACGACCTTGTCGCCCTTTGCGATCGCGGTGCCTGCGAGCTCGGTGTCTTGGGTCGCTGTGCGCCGCATGTGCAGCACCGGAGAGGACCACCGAAGGATCTCTTCGGACATCGTGTTCAGCTTGGCGTCTTGGTCGGTGACGCGTCGGAGCTGGTCGGGGTGCTCGGCAAAGGCCATGGCGCCGTGGCTGATCGCGGTGCGGGTGGTCTCGTTGCCGGCGAACACGAGCAGCTGGAACATGTTCTTGAACTCGTCGATGGCGAGCTTCTCGCCCTCGGCTTCGGCCTGGATGAGCGCGGTCACGATGTCGTCGCGTGGATCGTCCTTGCGAAGCTCACGCAGCTTCATGCCGTACTCGAACAGCGCGTGGCTGGCGGGCGAGCCGAATGGCAGCAGCCGCAACTCGGTCGAGTTCCCGAACGCGTCGGGGGCCAGTGACTGTTCGTCGCCGGTGCCTTCGACGAGATAGTTCGACAGTTCGACCAGGTAGTCGGCGTCTTCGACCGGGACACCGAGGATCGTCAGGATGACTCGGATTGGAAGCGGTGCCGCGACCATCTCGACCCAGTCGCCGCCTCCGGCTGCTTCGAACTCGTCGAGCAACTCGCGGGCGATGTTGCGCGTGAGCTCCTGCCAGGTCCGGATCGCCTTGGGCGTAAACGCGCCGGCCACGAGCCGCCGCAGCCGGGTGTGGTCGGGGTGATCGGTGTCGATCAGCCCGCGCCGGGCTTCGAGGGCATCGGCTTCGAGATCCCACAGGTTCGTATGGCCGACGGCCGACGAGAACCGGTCCGCAGACTTGGAGACGGTCTTGACGTCCTCGTGGCGCGTGACGGCCCAGAATCCGCCCGAGGTGCTCCGGCTGTCCTCGTAGGGATGCCACACGACGCCCGGCGTCGCCCGCAACTCGGCGAAGCGCTCGTGCGGAATCCCATCGAGATACAGCGACGGGGTGGTGACGTCTGGTTGATGGGTTGTTGTCATGATGTGATCACCAGTCCGCAGAGGGGCCCGAGGAGCGCAGCGACGAAGCCCCGATTGCGAGGTAGTTCAACTGAACTCGAGGTAGCGCTCGCGCTCCCAGTCATTCACCTCGTCGGGGTCAGGGTTGTTCTCGGCGCCTTGGGCGACTTCGGCCGTCGCGATCGAGAGATAGCTGGCCGAGAACGTCTCGCCGAGTTCGGTGGCCAGCCCGGAGCCTTCGTACGCAGCGACAGCGCCGGCGAGGTCGGTCGGCAGTGGGGCGCAGTCGCCAGGGTTCGTGTACATGTCGCCCAGGCACATCGGACCCGGGTCGAGCTGGCGCTCAAGACCGTCAGCGCCAGCAGCAAGAATGCCGGCGATCATCAGATACGGGTTGGCGTCGGCACCAGCGGAACGGAACTCGACACGGTTGCCTTGGCTGCCGGCTTCGGCGATGCAGCGGGCCAGCACGGTGCGGTTGTCGAGGCCCCAGTGCACGTGCGTCGGAGCGAAGGTGTACGGGCGTATGCGGCGTGGGCCGTTGACCGTCGACGCGCCGAGGAACGTCAGCGCTTGGGCGTGCTCGACGAGGCCGCCGAGCCAGTTGCTCATGAGCGGGTTCGGTGCACCGTCGCTGTCGGCGAAGGCGTTCGTCCCGTCAGCGCGCAGGCTGGTGTGCACGTGCATGCCCGAGCCGGACTGCTCGGCCCACGGCTTGGGCATGAACGTCGCCCGCAGCCCGTGCTGGACGGCGACCTGCTTCACGATCGACTTGAAGAGCGCGGTGTTGTCGGCGCACGTCATCGCGTCGGCATAGCTGACGTTGATCTCAACCTGGCCCGGGCCGTACTCGGCGTTGGACGATTCGACGTCGAGGCCGGCTCCGATGAGCGCGGTGCGCATGTCGGCGAGCACGTCTTCGAGTTCGAGCGCGTCGGTCAGCGAGCTGTACTGAATGTGGTTCTGTACGGGCTGCCAGTCCGGGGTGCAGAGGTAGAACTCCATCTCGGTCGCGACGACGGGGTCGAGGCCCTTGTCGGTGCACTTGGCGATCTGGGCGGCGAGGACGCTGCGCGGCGCCAGCGGATGAGGATCGCCGTGCGGATCGGTAGCGTCGGCGAACACGATCGCGTAGCCGGGCCGGTGGGTCAGGATGCGTCCGGTTTCGACCCGAGGGTGCAGGTGGCAGTCGAGGTAGCCGGTGTCCATGTTGACGAACTCGTTGTCCGGCAGATCGTTGAGCATGTCGAACACGAACATGGCATCGGCGATCGCACAGCCGTCGTTGACGGTCGTTGCGAAGAATCGGTCGACGGGCACGCGCTTGCCGCGCAGATGGCCCTGCGTGTCGGGCACGGCGACTTCGACCGTGTGGACACCGTGTGCTTCGCAGAGCTCGTGGAACTCATCAAGGGTCTGGCTCATGATTCGCCTTTCGAATGGCAAGAAGAACGGACGATGCGAACGGTGTCAGGCACCGTTCGTGGTGAGGACAATACGTCCTCGGGTGTCGCCGGCGCGTAGGCGCTCGTGGGCGCGTTGGGCGTCGGCGAGCGGCATGACATCGACCTCGCGGACGAGCGACGGTTCGCTGCGGGCCAGGTCGAGAAGATCGTCGAGTTCGGCGCGGCTGCCCCACACGCTCGACATGAACTGCGCTTCGTGGGGGACGGCGGCGAAGCCAAAGGGGATGCGCCCGAGGCCCAGGCCAACCACGATGCACATGCCCTGGCGGGCCGTGTGTTCGGCGGCGCTGGTCAGCGTGGGTTCGGTGCCGAGGAAGTCGAGCACGACGTCGGCGGGTTCGGCATCGGCGACGTCGCTGGCGTGGATCGCGTCGTGGGCGCCGATCTCGCGTGCGGCGGCGAGCTTGTCGTCGGCGATGTCGACCGCGGTGACGTGGGCGTCGGTCAGCAGCCGTAGGTATTGGAGTGCGTACTGGCCCAGGCCGCCCGCTCCGATGACGGTGGCGCGAGCAACGTCGCCGTTTGCGGTTCGTTCGCGCAGCAGGTCGACGCCGTGCTTGACGGCGCGATAGGCGGTGAGTCCGCCGCATGCGAGCGGTGCAGCTGCGACCGGATCAAGATCGCCGAGCGGGGCCAAGTAGCGACGGTGCTTGACTGCCATCTTCTCGGCGTAGCCGCCGTCGGCGAAGAGGCCGGCTTCGGTTGCGTTGGCGCACATCATCTCGAGGCCCCGGTCGCACTGGACACAGGACCTGCATCCCCACGGGGCGTAGACCATGACCGGTCCGAGCTCGGCATGGACGCCGGTGACTTCGTGGCCGAGCACCATCGGCAGCGGGCTCGGGAACACGCCTTCGACGACGTGGAGGTCGGAGTGGCACACGCCGCACGCGGTGACGTCGATCAATTCGGCCTCGTCGGATGCGACGGGATCGGGATGATCATCGACGAACTCGAGTGGCCCATCGACAGTCGTAGCAAGCACGGCACGCATCGGGACGAAAACTAGTTCGGTACCAAACCATTTGACAAGTGGCGCACGAACGCCGAGGTCGGTTCGGCTGCAAGGATGAAGGAATGAGCGACGACTACTACGACCTCGGCACGTTCTCTCGCCTGGTGACGACCGACTCCGAGGAAGCGCAAATGTGGTTCGACTACGGCCTCAACTGGCTGTATGGGTTCAACCATCCCGAGGCCGTCAAGTGCTTCCGCAAGGCCATCGCCGCCGACCCGTCGTGCGCGATGGCGCACTGGGGCGTCGCAATCGGCAAGGGTCCGAACTACAACGCAACCTGGGACGCGCTCGACGAGCGCACGCTCACGAAGAACCTCGGCACCGCCTACGACGCCACCCAAGAAGCGCTCGCCCTGGTCGACAACGTCACTCCCGTCGAGGCCGCGCTGATCGGCGCGCTGCCCACTCGCTACCCGCAACGAGACCCCCTCGATCCGGTCGACGGACAGCACGAGTGGAATCTGGCATTCACCGCCGCGATGCGAGAGGTCGCGAACGCGCACCCCGACGACCTCGAAGTCCAGGCGACCTTCGTCGACGCGATCCTCAACGAAACGCCGTGGCAGATGTGGGATGTCGCCGCAGGCGAGCCAGCCGCCGACGCCAAGACCGTCGAAGCCCGCCAAGTGCTCGAACGGCTCTTCACCGAACTGCCCATCAGCTGGGATCACCCCGGCGTGCTGCACCAGTACGTGCACCTGATGGAGATGTCGCCCGTTCCCGAGGTCGCGCTGCGCCACGGCGATCGGCTGCGCGAGCTGTTGCCCGATTGCGGGCACCTCATCCATATGCCCACCCACATCGACGTGCAATGCGGTCACTACCACGACGTCGTCCATTGGAACTCCAAGGCCGCCGAGGCTGACGTTCGCTGGCGCGACAACGAGGGCCTCTTCTCGGTGTGGACGCTCTATGCCACGCACAACCTGCACTTCGTGATCTATGGCGCAATGTTCAGCGGCCAGTACCAGGCTGCGATGCAGGCAGCCGAGCAGCTCAAGGACTGGCTCCCCGAGGAGTTCCTGCGCGTCGAGTCGCCACCGTTCGCAGACTCGGCCGAGGTGTTCCACGCGATGGACGTGCACGTGCGGATCCGCTTCGGCAAGTGGCAAGAGCTCATCGACATGGAGCTTCCTTGGGATCCGGAACTCTGGTGTGCGACGACAGCCATCGGGCTCTACGGCAAGGCGCTCGCTCACTCGGCACTTGGCAATGTCGCCGAAGCTGAAACCCATCGAGAGCTGTTCCACGAAGCGGCCGCCAAGATCCCTGAGAGCCGCCATATGCACAACAACACCGTCGTGCACCTGCTTGAGATCGGCAAGGCCATGGTCGACGGCGAGCTCGAGTACCGCCGCGGCAACCACGACGTCGCCTTCGACCACTTGCGTCATGCGGTCGAGCTCGAGGACAACCTCGACTACGACGAGCCGTGGGGATGGATGCAGCCGACCCGCCATGCGCTCGGCGCGCTGCTCCTGGAACAGGGCCAAGCCGCCGAAGCCGAAGCGATCTATCGGGCCGATCTCGGTCTTGACGACACGCTGAGCCGGGCGACGCAGCATCCGAACAACCTGTGGAGCCTGTTCGGGCTCCACGAGAGCTTGGTGCAGCAAGGCCGTGACGACGAGGCGACAACCGTCCGCCTGCAGCTCGACCTGGCCATGGCTCGCGCCGATGTGCCCATCGCCGCAAGCTGCGCGTGTCACCAAGCCGCGATCGAAGCGCTCGCTGCTGCCGGTGATGGCGGCTGCTGCGCCTGAATAGCAGCGTTCGTTGTCGACCCACGATGCGCCGATGTCGGGCTGTGTCATGATCACCGGACGATGGAGACCTATTCGCATTACATCAACGCCGCCAGTGTCGAGCCAGCGTCAGGTGAACGCTTCGACAGCGACAATCCTTACACCGGCGAGATCTGGGCCCAGATGGCTCGGGGCAACTCGGCCGATGTCGACGCTGCGGTCGAGGCTGCCAAGGCAGCGTTCCCGGGCTGGAAGGCGACGACGCCGACGACCCGCGGCAAGCTCCTCAACAAGCTGGCTGATCTGATCGAACGAGAGGCACCTCGCCTCGGCGAGATCGAGGTGCGGGACAACGGCAAGCTCATCGCCGAAATGGGTGCACAGGCTCGCCTGACCGCCGAGTGGTACCGGTACTACGGCGGCCTCGCCGACAAGATCGAGGGCTCGGTGATCCCGCTCGATCGAGCGGGCGTCCTCAACTACACCAAGCACGAGCCGCTCGGTGTCGTCGGCATGATCACCGCCTGGAACTCGCCGCTGCTGCTGCTCTGCTGGAAGCTGGCCGCCGCGCTGGCCGCGGGCAACACCGCCGTCATCAAGCCATCCGAGTTCACCAGTGCTTCGACGCTCGAGTTCATGCCGCTGTTCGAAGAGGCGGGGTTTCCGCCCGGTGTCGTGAACTGCGTGACCGGGTTCGGTGGCGAGGTCGGCCAGGCGATGATCGACCATCCCGACATCGTCAAGATCGGTTTCACCGG
>CAZEMU010000138.1:0-5490 GCA_964513315.1 uncultured Acidimicrobiaceae bacterium
GTTTCCCCACACACGCTTTCCAAGCGTGCCGATTCGGCCGCTCTCGCACTCCTCCAGACCCTGCGAATCATGCGATACGCAGGATGGAAGTCCTCACGCTATCGTGTCCTCACCCGGGTTGGAATGTGACGGCCGGGTCCTGTGCAACAGCAGTTTGTGAACCGAGTCAGGCCGGGAACGGAGCAGCTCTCAGCAAAGCCTGTTGTGTGCCGCAGATCGCCTGGTCGTCACTTTCGAGCCCGGGTCTTTTCGTTTTCGAAATAGGCGGTTGAGTCGCAAGATTGCGGCTCTATGACATCTGCCCGACCCGCGGAAAATCTCGCGGGATGCGGAATAGCTTCGCGGCATTGACGGGTTTCCCCGTGATCCCCAACCCGGAGACTGATTTCGTGACACACCGTGAACGCAAGACGGCGAGCCGTCTTCTGCTCATCGTTGCCACCTTGGCGCTGTTCGCCACCGCATGCGGTGGAGGCACGGTCGCTGACCCGGCCGCTGTCGAAGCAGCCGAAGCAAACCAGGCCGAGATCGTTACGAGTGGTGACATTTCGCAGACCGAGATGCTCGATGTCAGCAGCGGCGAGATCACCTCGCTGTCCGAGGTCGTGACCGGCGACCGAGCGGTGCTCGTCTGGTACTGGGCACCCCATTGACCGACCTGTCGGCGCCACGGCGCTGACGTCGAGCAGTTCGCTCGAGACAACAAAGAAACTGTCCAGGTCATCGGTGCTGGTTGCCAGGATGACTTCAACTTCGCTCAGGACTTCGCCGGCCACACGGACATCGGCGCAGACAGCGAAGTCACCCTCCTTTGGGAAGGCAGCTGCGCGGCGTGGAACATCAACGCCATTCGCACGAACTCGGCGATGCAGCTGTTCACCCACGACCTGACGCAGAAGTCGAACCCGATCTTCTTCAACAACGCTGGCCGTGAGCTGGTGCTCGAAGCCTCGCCAAATGAGCCGTGGGCGGGCCCGGCCGGTAGTGGCGCCAGTAGCTGATCTCCCAACGTGAGCGCGGTCGGGCAGCGACCCGGCCGCCGCTCCGCTCGATTCGTTAGCTCGATTCGTTAGTTCGATCAGCCCGTTGGGGCGAGCGCCTCGAGGCAATCCCAATCCAACGCACCGCGCTCAGCAGTGGGATGAATCGGTTGCACGCAGACGTGGGTCGCACCTGCGTCGTAGTGCGCCTGCACACGAGCTTGCAGCGCGTCGGCGTCGCCCCATGCGAAGACCGCGTCGACGAACTCGGGTTCGTCGTTCTCGATCTGCTCTTCGGTGAAGCCCAGACGCTTCCAGTTGTTGCGATAGTTCGGGAGGCCCTTGTAGATCGCGAGCTGCTCGGCGCCCTTGGCGCGGCCCACGGCCGGGTCGGTGGTGAGGCAGACCTTTTGCTCGACGCACAGCAACGGTCCGTCGCCGAGAATCTCGCGAGACATCGCGGTGTGTTCAGGCGTCGTCCAATACGGATGGGCGCCCGCGGAAGCATCACGAGAGAGCTCGAGCATCTTCGGACCGAGCGCGGCGAGCACGACCGGAGGCATCTCGGCGGGCACGGCACGCCATGGCGATGCTTCCATCGCGGCCAGGTACTCCTTCATGGCCGATAACGGTTTGGTGTAGTCCATACCGCGCACCAGCTCGACCATCGGCTGATGGCTGACGCCGATGCCCAGCAAGAACCGGTTGCCCGACGCTTCGGCCAAACTCATTGCGCCCTGCTTCATAGCGCCCGGGTGGCGAACCCAAATATTCGCGATGCCGGTGGCCAAGATGAGCTCCCTGGTTGCGGCGAGCATCGTTGCGGAGCTGACGAAGGGATCGCGACCGATCGTGTCGGGGATCCACAGCGCCGAATAGCCCAAGGCCTCGATGCGGGCAGCCATCTCGGCGCTCTCGGGAGCGGTCAGCGTGTCGGCGAAGAGCCAGACACCGGTCGTGTTCAGTCGTTCCATGTCCACGCCGCCGAGGTTACGTGGCCAGTGCCGAGCGCACCGATTCCGGGCGTTGGCGGGTGTCAGAGAAGCGCATGTCGCAGAGGCCAGTTAGGCTCGCTTCGATGGCGTACGAAGCCCTGTACCGGCGATATCGACCGTCGACCTTCGAAGACGCATTCTTCGGGCAGGACCACGTCAAGGCTGCCCTGATCAATGCGATCGAAGGCGACCGAGTCGGCCACGCATACCTCTTCAGTGGCCCGCGCGGCACGGGAAAAACGACGTCCGCTCGCATCCTCGCCAAGGCGCTGAACTGCACGAACCTGCAGGGTGGTGAGCCCTGCAACGAGTGCGACTCGTGTGAGTCGTTCAACACCAACAGCAGCTACGACCTGCACGAACTCGATGCCGCATCGAACAACGGCGTCGACGCCATGCGAGATCTCATCGGCAAGGTCGCGCTCGGTTCGCCCGGTCGCACCAAGGTCTACATCCTCGACGAAGTGCACATGCTCTCGTCCGGCGCCGAGAACGCGCTGCTCAAGACGCTCGAAGAGCCACCGCCACACGTCGTGTTCGTGCTCTGCACCACCGAGCCGAACAAGGTCGTCCCGACAATCCGTTCCCGCACGCAGCACCTTGAGTTCTCGCTGCTGAACCAGACCGACGTGGGCGGGCTCGTCGACCACATCGTCGCCGACGCCGGCATCGAGATCGCTGACGATGATCGTGCCTATGTCATCCGTGCCGGTGGCGGTTCGGCGCGTGACACCTTGTCCGCGCTCGACCAGGTTGTCGCCGCCGGCGGCGCTCCTCGTGGCGGGGAGCATCTCGACGCGCTCTTCGACGCACTGGTCGCACGCGACGGTGGTGCTGCCCTCGATGCGATTGATGGAGCGATGCAAGCCGGCCGCGATCCAGCGACGATCGCAACCGCGCTGTTGTCCGAGCTGCGCGGCGTCTTCCTGGCAACGATGCGCGCCGACCTAGCCCACCTGCCCGATGCTGAGCGTCAGCGAGCCGAGGCGGTTGCGGCGAACATGTCTCCTGGTCGCGTCACTCGTGCGATCGAAGTGCTCGGCAGCGCCACGATCGAGATGCGCCAAGCGCCCGATCCGCGCATCGATCTCGAAGTCGCCGTCATGCGGCTCGCCCGAGCTGACCTCGACGTCACCCCCGAGGCTCTGCTGGAGCGCATCGAGGCACTCGAAGCCGGCGCTCCACGTGCCGTCGCTGCTCCTGCTGCGGCGCCCGCAGCTGCACCTGCGCAATCCGCCGCAGCTCAACAAGCCCCGCCTGCGCCGCCCGAACCGGCAGCTGCTGCGCCAGCGCAGGCGCCGCCGAGCCCGGCAGCCCCCGCCCACGACGACGGCCTCGAAGACGCCGCTCCGGCGCCCGCACCAGCCGCAGCGCCTCCGGCCGGAGCTTCGGGCGGCAAGCGCGGCGCGGACATCGCTCGAGCACTCTTGGCGGAACAAGCAGCAGCTCGTGGTGGGGGATCACCGGCCGCATCGCCACCGCCTGCCGCCGCGCCTGACCAGAGTGCGGGCGAGGCGCCGGTCGCCGCTGAACCTCCAGCTGGTGAACCGCAAACGCTGGCCGACCGCCGCCGTCAACGACGAGCCGCCGCCGAAACCGGCGCGGGCGCACCAGAAGCGGGCGGCGAGCCTCCGGTAGCTGCTGAGCAACCAGCAGCGGAACCGCAACAACCACCTGCGGCTGAACCACCTGCGGCTGCCCAGCACGTGGAACAACCGCCTGCCGCGCAACCTGCTGCAGCACAACCTCCAGCGGAGCAGTCGCCAGCGGAGCAGTCGCCAGCCGAGCAAGGCCTGGCCGAGGTCGTACCGCTGCGTGCAACTCCCGCCGCCGAGGCTCCAACCGAACCAGCAGCCCCGGACCCTGCGCTGGCTGAAGCTGTTCCCGCAGAAGCGGTTCCCGCCGAGGGTCCGGTGCCGAACCTGCCGCCCGAAGCCGAAGCTCCCGCCCCAGTCGAACCTGCCCCAGCGGAGCCCGCACCTGCGGCTGCGCCGGCACCAGCGGCAGCGAGTTCCCTTCCGAGCCGAGGCGATCTTGAGGGCGCATGGGGTGGCCTCCTCGAAACGATGTCCGGCCGAGTGCGGTCGCGCTTCAGCGCCGGCAAGTGGCTCGACGATGACGGTGCGACTGCGATCTTCGGCCTGCCGAATCCCGTCCACCGCGACCGCTGCGAAGAAGTTCGAGCCGAGGTCGACGACGCGCTCGCCGCACACTTCGGCGGACCGATTCCGCTCACGCTCGTCGTCGATGTTTCCGAACCCGAACCGGACATCTTTGCCACTCAACCGGCCGACGTCGGACCGTCCACCAACGACCCTCCTCCGGTCGAAGAAGAGGAAGTCGTCGATCTCGACGCCCTCACCGATGCCGGCGATGCGGGGCCCGCGTCTGGCATAGACATGGTGTTGGCGACCTTCGAGGGCTCCAAGTTGCTGGACGATCCGGCATCGCAGAATCCCGACCCCTACGCATAAAACACGGCGCTCGAAATGAACGAGATGCGCCGCGAAATGAAGGATGATTGAGCCATGTCCGACAGTGGTATGCCCGACATGAACGCACTGCTGCAGCAGGCCCAAGCGATGAGCCAACAGCTCATGGCCCAGCAGGCCGAAGCTGCATCGACCGAGGTCGAAGGCGTCGCTGGCGGCGGAGCCGTGACGATCCGCATGACGGGCGGCGGCGAGTTCGTTTCTGTCAAGATCCAGCCCAGCGCCGTCGACCCCGACGATGTTGAGATGCTCGAAGACCTTGTGCTCGCCGCGCTCAACGACGCCGTCGCCAATGCAGCGAATCTCGTCGACGGCCCTGACCTTGGTGGCATGGACCTCGGCGGTCTCGATCTTGGCGGGCTACTCGGCGGCGGCGACTGAACGGCGTGTACAGCGGCCCCATCCAGGACCTCATCGACGAGTTCGGCCGGCTTCCCGGCATTGGACCGAAGTCGGCCCAGCGCATCACCTTTCACCTCCTCCGCATCCCGACGACCGAGGCCGAACGCCTCGCGAACGCGATCATGGAGGCCAAGCGTCGCGTCCGTTTCTGCGAGACGTGCTTCAACCTGGCCGAGTCAGCCGAGTGCAACATCTGCGCCGACGACCAACGCGAGGGTGCGACCCTCTGCGTCGTCGAAGACGCCCGAGATATCTCGGCGGTCGAACGCACGGGCGAATTCAACGGTCGCTACCACGTGCTCCAAGGCTGCATCAATCCGATCGAGGGCATCGGCCCCGAACAGCTTCGTATCACCGAGCTCATGCGCCGGATCACCGAACAACAGATCACCGAAGTCATCGTCTGCACGAACCCGACGATCGAAGGCGAAGCGACCGCCATGTATCTGGCGCGGCTGCTGTCGCCGACCCCCGAGCTGACCGTGACCCGGCTGGCGAGCGGCCTGCCGGTCGGCAGCGATCTTGAGTACGCCGACGAGATCACACTCGGACGAGCCCTCACCGGCCGCCGCCTCATCACCGACGGCTGAATCTCCTCGCAATCGCAGCTTCGCTTCGCTC
>CAZEMU010000138.1:5590-10672 GCA_964513315.1 uncultured Acidimicrobiaceae bacterium
GGCTGCTCTGCGGAGCCGTAAAACGTAATCTGGGTGCCACCTCTCAAGCACGGGCAGAGACAGAGAGACGGCACCCAGACACGGGTAGGTAAAGGGGGAAAGCCCCCTCCACCCGTTGTTACGGAAAGATTACAGTTTGTAACGCGAATGTCAAGGGGCTTTGAAAGAAGCCAACGAGATACTGCGGCGCCGGTTCAGAGCTGGGCGATCAGCGTCAGATACGAATGATCAGGGCATCGCCCTGGCCACCGCCGCCGCACAACGCAGCTGCCGCGACGCCACCGCCACGACGGCGCAGCTCGTGTGCCAGCGTCAGCACCAGGCGGTTGCCGGAGGCGCCGATCGGGTGGCCGAGCGCAACGGCGCCGCCATTCACGTTGACGTCGTCGAACGAAATGCCAAGGTCATCGATTGATGCGGCGGCCACGGCGGCGAACGCCTCGTTGATCTCGTAGAGCGAGAGGTCGCTCTGGCTGACCTCGTCGGTATTGGCGAGCGCAGCGCGGATCGCATTCGAGGGCTGCGTGAGCAGTGAGCAATCGGGGCCAGCGACCTGGCCGTAGCTGACGAGTTCGGCCATCGGATCGATGCCGAGCTCGGCGGCCTTGGCGGCGCTCATGACGACCGTTGCTGAAGCGCCATCGCTGATCTGGGAGGCGTTGCCCGCAGTGATGTTGCCCGACTCGGTGAACGCAGGACGAAGGCGTCCGAGCGACTCCATCGTGGTGTTGGGGCGAATGCCTTCGTCGTCGGCGACCTCGATGTCATCGCCGCGGCGCTGCGGCACGCCGACGGTGACGATCTCTTCGGCGAGAGTTCCGTTCTTCTGGGCAGCGGCGGCACGAGCGTGCGAGGCCTCGGCGATCTCGTCTTGCATGGTGCGATCGAAGTTGGTGCTGGCCAGGTAACGGTCGGTTGCGGTGCCCATGAGCTCGTGCTCGAGCGAGCAGAACAGGCCGTCGTAGTTCAGCGAATCGACGGCGGCCGAGTCGCCGAGCTTCCAACCGGCGCGGGTGCCGGTGAGCAGGTGCGGGGCGTTGGTCATGGACTCCATGCCACCAGCGATGACGATGTCGGCATCGCCAGCCATGATCATGCGCCACGCCAAGTAGATGGCGTTCATGCCGGACAGGCAGACCTTGTTGATCGTGGTCGCGGGCACGCCCAGCGGGATGCCCGCGTGATTCGCCGCCTGGCGAGCGGTGATCTGGCCGGCGCCTGCCTGCAGCACCTGACCCATGATCACGTAGTCGATCTGGTCGCCGGTGATGCCCGCACGCTCGAGCGCGCCGGCGATGGCTTTGCCACCGAGCTCCGCGCCACTCATGCTGGCGAACCCGCCAGAGAGTCGGCCGATCGGTGTGCGTGCGCCCGAGGCGAGAACGGTTGCAGTCATGCGTCTGGTCTTTCTGTGATGGTGCCCATGACGTCATCGAGGACGCCGTCGAGCAGGTCGTTTGCGTTGTCAGCGATCAAGGGTTTGCGGTCGAAGTCGGCGAGCACCGCTTCTGGTGATGGCAACGGCTTGGGCGCCGGTTCGGGCGTGGCCAGGTGCGCTGCAGCCCGGCCGGGGGCATCGGGAGTGCTGGTGCGTGGCGGTGTCGGGGCGGGTGGCGTCGTCGACACGGGCGTGGGCGGTGCCATCGTTGGACGGTCGGGTCGTCGATCGACGGGAGGCTTCGTAAGCCGCGCGGTCGAGCTCGGAACGGTCGCCGCCGGAGCGATGCGAGCTGGTTCTGGCTGAGCTGCCGGTGCCGCCGGCTTCGAACTGGCAGGTGCAACTGGGGCCGAGTTCGGGGGCGCTGTGGCGGCGGGGGTCAGCTGTTCCAGCATCGTGCGCTGGTCATTCGTGACCTTGCGGGCTGTAGCAAGTTGCTGCGATGCGCGGTCTTGGGTGGTCTGGAGCGAGCGAGTGGCTTCTTCGAGTTGCTCCAGGGCGTTGTGTAACCGAGCTTCGAGCTGGTGCAGGCGGGACTCGTGGTTGCTCACGGCGAGCATGAGTTCGGTGACCTGCGGGCCACCCTCGGGCAATGACGCAGCCATTGCCCGCTGCTGGGCGGCGATACGGGCCAGGAACTCACGCACCTCGCCCTGGTGATAGCCGTCCGCGCTCGGCGTGAAGCCGCGCTTGGCAATCTCGTCGGGGGTGAGTGTCATGAGCCGAAGTAGACCTTCTGTGGACGGCACCGATCAATCCTGCAAGGCTACCGATCCCATTCCCGACCGGAGGAACCGAGCGATGCAGGTCCATCTCATCGACGGCACATACGAACTGTTCCGCTACCACTTCGCCCCCGGACGCCCCGAGCGTCTGAGCACCGATGGCCTCGAAGTTGGTGCGACCGAGGGCGTCATCCGATCGATGCTCTCGATGGTCAACGACGGGGTCACCCACATCGCAGTTGCGACCGACCATGTGATCGAGTCGTGGCGCAACGATCTCTACGACGGCTACAAGGACGGCTCGGGAGTTCCGCCCGAACTGTTCGCCCAGTTCGAGCTCGTCGAAGAAGGTCTGGAGCTCGCCGGGTTCAAGGTCTGGCCGATGATCGAGTTCGAAGCCGACGACGGCCTTGCCGCAGGAGCTGCGATGGCGGCCCAAGACACACGCGTCGAGCGCGTCTTCATCTGCACGCCGGACAAGGACCTGGCCCAGTGCGTGACCGCCGACGGCAAGGTCGTGCAGTTCGATCGCCGCAAGCGGCTGCTGATCGACGAGGCCGGGGTCATCGAGAAGTTCGGCGTGAAGCCAGCCTCGATCCCGGACTATCTCGCCCTCGTTGGTGACACCGCCGATGGCTTCCCTGGGCTCAAGGGCTGGGGCGCTAAGTCCACCGCGACTGTGCTGTCCCGGTACGACCACCTCGAGAACATCCCCGAAGCGCCGGGGCAGTGGGACATCACCGTGCGAGGCGCCGCCAAGCTCGCCGCGACGCTCGTCGAGAATCGCGACGATGCGTATCTGTTCCGTCGCATCGCGACCGTCGACAACGAGGGTCCCGAGGTCGGCACCGTCGACGACATCGCGTACACCGGCCCCAAGCCCGGGTTCGCCGAGTTCTGTCATCGCATCGGAGCGCCGCGCCTCATTCCGAGCTGAGGGCACGGGCCACGTAGTGTCGAGGGATGGCAGCGATCGAACCGTTCACCATCACCACGACCGACGCAGAGCTCGACGATCTGCGAGCGAGGTTGTCGAACACCCGCTGGCCCGATCGCGAGCTCGTCGACGACTGGTCCCAGGGAACGCCGCTGGCGTACGTACAGGAGCTGTGTGACTACTGGGCGAACGAGTACGACTGGCCGGCTGCTCAAGAGCGGCTGAACCGATTCGATCACTTCCGCACAACGCTCAGCGGCGGCGTGCCGATCCACTTCATCCACCAACGCAGCCCGCATCCTGACGCGCGCCCGCTGCTCATCACCCATGGCTGGCCGGGCTCGATCGTTGAGTTCCACAAGGTCATCGAGCCGCTGGTCGACCCGGTTGCCCACGGCGGCGACGCAGCCGACGCGTTCCATGTGGTGGCTCCGTCGCTTCCCGGCTTCGGGTTCAGCGGCAAGCCGACCGAGACCGGTTGGTCGGTCGAGCGCATCGCCGAGGAATGGGCCGAGCTCATGGCCACCCTCGGCTACGACCGCTACCTGGCCCAGGGCGGCGATTGGGGCGCGATGATCACGTCCGCGATCGGCGCTCAAGACCCGGAGCATTGCCAGGGCATCCACGTGAACATGGTTTCGGTCGGTCCCGACCCGGCGACGATGGACGACCTGACCGACCGCGAAAAGGACTGCCTCGCGGGGATGCAGTACTACCAGGACTGGGACAGCGGCTACTCGAAGCAACAGGGCACCCGGCCACAAACGGTCGGCTACGGGCTCGTCGATTCGCCGGCCGGGCAAGCGGCCTGGATCATCGAGAAGTTCTGGTCGTGGGTCCATCACGACGGCCACCCCGAGGACATCCTCACCCGCGATGAACTGCTCGACAATGTGATGCTCTACTGGCTGCCGAACAACGCAACCTCGTCAGCCCGCATCTACTG
The DNA here is from genome assembly GCA_964513315.1 of uncultured Acidimicrobiaceae bacterium. GTDB lineage: Bacteria > Actinomycetota > Acidimicrobiia > Acidimicrobiales > UBA10347 > UBA10347. The sequence goes on from CAZEMU010000138.1 coordinate 9,637, forward strand.
GGAGAGCTTCGGCAAGACGAAGCGCGAGCCGGTCGAGATCCCGATGGGCGCGTCGATCTTCCCCAAGGAAATCCTGCGGCCCTCCCAGCGGTGGGCCGAGTTCCGGTTCAAGAACATCGTCTACTGGAACGAACTCGACAAGGGCGGCCACTTCGCCGCATTCGAGCAGCCCGAGCAGTACCTGCACGAGATCCGCAGCTGGGCCCGCGAGGTGCCGCGGGGCTGACGTGAGATCTCGCGGTTAAGAGCGGGCGCGGAGCGAGCTGAGGGCGTCGTCGACGGTCGACGTCAGATCGACGATCGCTCGCGTGTCGGCCGCCATGAAACCGTCGGCAAACGCGCGGTCGAGCAGCTCACCAACCGGTCGCCAATAGTCGCCGCGGTCGAGCAGCGTGACCGGCTTCGCCCGGCCACCATGCAATCCGAGCTGAGTCCACGTCGCCGCTTCGAACACTTCTTCGAACGTGCCCATGCCGCCCGGAAGGCCAATGAACCCATCGGCGAGGTCGTACATGCGGGCCTTGCGCTCGTGCATGTCGGCAACTTCTTCGAGGACCGTGATGTCGGCGTGGTCGATCCCGTTGGAGAACAGGCCGGCGGGAATGACACCGGTGACCTTGCCGCCTGCCGCCGTAGCGCCAGCAGCTGCTGCGCCCATCAGGCCGGTCGCGCCGCCTCCGTAGACGACTCCGATTCCGGCGTTGGCGAGTGCGTGTCCGACGTCGTTCGCCAGCTGCAAATAGGCGCCGTCAACGCTGTCACTTGATCCACAGAAGACGGCCACACGTTCGAGTTCGGGCATGGCTTGAGACCCTAGTGGCGCGCTCTCGGTCTCGCGGCTGGCTCGAGCCGACCTCGTGACGACGTGATCTGCGTTGGCTCCATGTTCTTCGGGAACGCCGCGCGCTCTATCCTCGGCTGCACCATGACGGACCGCACGATGCAGGAACGGCTCGACGATCTCCAGGAGCGCCGCGAGGAAGCGCTCCAGGCGGGTAGCGAGCGGTCGATCACTCGACAGCACAACAAAGGCAAG
>CAZEMU010000139.1:0-1811 GCA_964513315.1 uncultured Acidimicrobiaceae bacterium
ACACCGACGTCGTCGGCTGCTTCGGCTACTACGCCGACTTCTCCCGCACGTTCCACGCCGGACCCGACGAGCCAACGGCCCAGCAGCGCGAGCTCTATGCGGTGGCCCATGAGCAGGTGCACCACAACATGGGGATCATCGCCCCTGGTGTTTCGTTCAAGGAGTACTCCGAACGCGCCTGGGACATCCCTGCCGAGTACGAGAACGGCCGGTACTACCTATCGGCGCACGGCGTCGGCATGACCGGCGAGTACCCGTACCTGTACCACCGCCGGGACTACGACGCGGCGGGCTACGACGGAGTGTTCGTGCCGAACATGACGATCTGCGTCGAGAGCTACATCGGCCACAACGATGGCGGCGAAGGCGTCAAGCTCGAGCAGCACTGCCTAGTCACCGAGACGGGCCTGGAGTCGCTGTCGAGCTTCCCGTTCGAGGACGCGCTGCTCGCTGGCTAGCGTGGCGCATGGCGTCAGACGATTCGCAGTTCTACACCGGGCTCATTGCCGATGCGTATGCGCTGCTCGCTTCGGCGCCGCCGGAGCCTGCGCCATACGAACGATTCGTTCGCCGGGGAGACGGCTCTGCCCTTGAGCTCGCCTGTGGCGACGGCCGCCCGATGCTCGACTTGATCGAGTCGGGACTGGCCGTTGAAGGCCTCGACAGCTCAGCGGACATGCTCATGCGCTGTCGAGCTGCGGCGGCCGAACGCGGGCTCGGTCCGGTCAACCTGCACCTGGGCGACATGGCCAGCTTCGACCTCGGCCGCGCCTACGCATCGATCTACATCGCTGGTGCATCGATCACGCTCTTGCCCGACGACGAGTCCGTAGGCGCCTCGCTTCGATGCATGTCACAACATCTGGTCGAGGGAGGCCGCGCGATGGTTCCGTTCTGGATTCCGCCAGCCGCCGCCGAGATCGGACGGGCCCTCGAGGCCGAGGTTGCCGGCCAACCGAGCACAGTGCTGCGCTGCACCACGATCGAGGTGGAGCGCAACGAAGATCAACGGACCCACGCATCGCTGCTTCGCTACGAACGGGTGACCCACGGCGACGTAACCGAAGCCGTCGAACGATGGTGGAACGTGCATTGGCTCACGGTCGACGACGCAATTGCCCTGGCCAGTGACGCAGGCTTCAGCGAGGTCCGAGCGCGCGGCCTCGACGGCCAGCGAGCCGAGCCAGATGCATCGCTCTTCACCCTGATCCTGGCTCGCTGATCGACGAGACCTGAGACCAGCAGTTCGATTCCGCTTGACTATCTTGGATTCCCGAGTAACATGGATTCCATGACTCGCCCGACGTCAACGATCCGCCACATCATCCGTGACTGGTTCGCCGACCTGCGAGCCAACAACGGTTCACGAGTCGACAGGTCGAGCGCTCGAGCAATGCGTGATGCCAGTCATGCAAGCGGCGCCAAGTTCGGCGTCTCCCCGAGCTACCGCAGTAGCAAACTGGCCGCCGAAGCGAACGAGGACTACCTCAAGAGCTTCGAGAAGAAGACATGATTCGGCGACTTCAGGCAGCACTCCACCGATGGCTGGTACGGGAGCGTTCGACGGTCGACCACGATTCGATGCTGGCCTATCGAGACGCAACCCACGTTGGACTCGGCGAAGTCGGTTGGGTCGCCAACCGATCGAACCTCGAAGCCGTAGTCGACAACGAGCGATACCTCGCCAGCTTCGAGACGTCGGCCTAATCGGGATAGAGGCGATACCGCCGCATCGAGCGATCGAATGCGGCGGCTTCGTCGCGCCACGCTGCGGCCAGCACCTCTGCGCTGTCTCCCGCCTCGAGCCCTTG
>CAZEMU010000139.1:1911-4404 GCA_964513315.1 uncultured Acidimicrobiaceae bacterium
ACGTGCTCGGTGCCTCGTCCATAACTCAGCGTCGTCGCTTCGAAGAACACCGTGCCCGGATAGACCGTGGCCGCTTCTGCCGAGGGAAGGCCTGGGCTCGGCGGCACCCAGGCGGCGTCGAGCTCGCTCCAGTGACGACCGTGTGTCCAGCCCTGCATGGGGACGAGAATCAGGGTGAGATCATCGAGTCCGGGCAGCCACCCCTCGTCGACGATCGCATTGGCGAGCTCGGCAGCGGTCAGACCGTGGACCTGCGGGATCGGATACGGGCCGATGAACGACTCGAATTGCGCATCGAGCACATGGCCCGAAGCAGCGACAGTGCCGAGTGGGTTCGGTCGATCGAGCACGACAAACGGCAAGCCGGCTTCGGCGGCCGCTTGCATCGCAAGCCCCATCGTCGTGATGTAGGTGTAGTGACGGGCCCCGACGCCCTGCAGGTCGTAGACGAGCGCGTCGAGCCCCTGGAGCATCTCAGGAGTAGGCGATCGCACAGCGCCGTACAGGCTGTGCACCGTCACCCCAGTGGCGGCATCGAGACCGCCGGGCACGGTCACGCCGGCGTCGAGATCGCCTCGGGGTCCATGCTCGGGAGCAAAGATGGCCGCCAGATCTAGCGTTGGGTGGGCGGCCAGCAGGTCGATCGTGGATTCGCCGTCGACCGTCGATGCGTGGTTTGCGATCAGCCCAATGCGGCTACCGCCTGGCAGCACGTTGCCGCTGAGCAGAACCGCAGCGCCTGGAGCGAACGGCACTACCGGCCCAGGCTCTGGGGGCGCAGGCTCTCGAGTCGCCGGTACCGGAGTAGCGGTTGCTGTTGGCGCGATCTGAGGCTCTGACGTTGAGACGTCAGCGGTCGACGTTGGCGGCACTGCTTCGGTGAGCACCGGTACCGCAGTTGCCTCGGTCAGGGTTGTCGACCGCTCACTTGGATTCGCGCTGCACGACGACGCAACCAGCGAGACGCATGCCACGAGCATGAACAGCCACACGGTCGAGGCACGACCGCTCATCCGAACGCGCATGCGCAGAGGTGGCCGCCTCGCCGATCGCCGAAGGCGTGACCGCAGCTGTCGCTCAGTCGGCAGCGAGTTCTTCCATGACCTCGTCGGAGATGTCGAAGTTTGAGTAGACGTCTTGGATGTCGTCGTTGTCTTCGAGGATCTCGATGAGGTTCAGGACCTTCTTGGCGTCGCTCGTGTCGAGCTCGACGGTCTGCTGAGGGACCATGACCAGGTCAGCCGAGGTGAACTCGATGCTTTCGCCTTCGAGGGTGTCACGGAGCCCGTTGAGGTCGGTTGGCTCGCAGGTGATCTGCCACGAGTCGCCGATGGCGACCAGGTCCTCGGCGCCGCCTTCCATGGCAACCAGCATGAGGTCGTCTTCGGAAAGATCGCCCTTGGGCAACAGCACGATGCCCTTGCGTTCGAACTGCCATGCGACGGCGCCCGGCTCGGCGAGGGAGCCGCCGTTCTTCGACAGCAGCGAGCGAATCTCGCTGCCGGAACGGTTGCGGTTGTCGGTGAGCACGTCGATGTAGAGCGCAACGCCGGCGGGCGCATAGCCCTCGTAGGTGATGGGCTCGTAGCTGACGCCTTCGAGCTCACCGGTGCCACGCTTGACGGCACGCTCGATCGTGTCGAGTGGCACCGAGTTGTCTCGGGCCTTCTGGAACATGGTGCGAAGGGTCGGGTTCGCATCGATGTCGCCGCCGCCCTGGCGAGCAGCGACTTCGACCTGTTTGATCAGCTTGGCGAAGAGCTTGCCGCGCTTCTTGTCCGCGGCGCCCTTCTTGTGCTTGATCGTTGCCCATTTGGAGTGACCCGACATCTGACCTGTGCCCCTTACTCAGCTCAACTCACAAAAGTACCGGTGCAGACGCCGATCGGGCGACAGTTCCGGGTGAAACGACGACACCAGCACGTTGTTCTGCTGGCAGAGGACGACGTCTCCGTCGTAGCTGGCGAGGACCTCGACGTCGTCGCCGACCCGTTCGACGCGGGGTGCGCGGATGAACACGGCGTGGAAATCGTCGCCGAGCGCAGCGATTGCCAGCGCGTCGCTGAACGATTGGTTCTGGCGTCCGTAGCCGTTGCGGCGCACCCCGATATCGATCGAGGCGAAGCTCTTCTGGTCGGGGCGGCCGTCGCTCACGTCGCTGGCGAGCAGGATCATGCCGGCACACGTGCCAAACGCAGGCATGCCGTCGGCGAGGCGAGCCGCGAGGGGCTCACGCAGCTCATTGCGATCCAGCATCATCGACATGGTCGTCGATTCGCCGCCCGGGATAATCACCCGATCGCAGTCGTCGAGTTGGGCAGCCGTGCGCACCTCGACGGCGTCAACACCGAGTTCGGTGCAGGCCTCGAGATGGGCACGAAAGGCGCCCTGGAGTGCCAGGACGCCGACTCGGGTCGTCAACTACCAGCCGCGGTCTTCGTAGTGGACTTCGAGGTCGTCCATGCCGATGCCGGTCATCGGTGCGCCGAGGCC
>CAZEMU010000139.1:4504-10624 GCA_964513315.1 uncultured Acidimicrobiaceae bacterium
AACAGCTCGGCGCTGTCGTTGGCGTTCTGGACCTTCTTGATGTCGCCGAGGATCGAGCGCAGGTGGCGCACGGCCTGGACGACGTCGCCGGTTCCAGCTTCGCCCTTGGAGCGGATCATGCAGGCGCCTTCGGCGATGCGGCGGAGCGCCTCGCCGAGGTTGGTTGCGCCGCACACGAACGGCGTGGTGAAGGCGAACTTGTCGATGTGGTGCTTTTCGTCGGCCGGGGTCAGGACCTCGGACTCGTCGATGTAGTCGACCTCGAGTGCTTGGAGAATCTGGGCTTCGACGAAGTGACCGATGCGGGCCTTGGCCATCACCGGAATGGTGACGGCTTCTTGGATGCCCTCGATCATTTCGGGATCGCTCATGCGAGCGACGCCGCCGTCTACACGGATGTCGGCGGGTACACGTTCGAGGGCCATGACCGCAGTCGCACCGGCGTCTTCGGCAATCTTGGCCTGCTCCGGGTTGACAACGTCCATGATCACGCCGCCCTTGAGCATCTCTGCAAGGCCACGCTTGACCTCGTAGGTGCCGGTCTGACGGTTCTGGCTTTCGGTCATGGCGGAAGTGTACGACCAAGCGACCGTCACGAGAAGCCGAATTAGACCTTCTAACGACTTGCGGTGGTGACTGTCTCTTTGGCGCTGGAGGTGCTAGCAAGTGGCGGTGGATTTGGGGAAGAAAGCATCACGTGTCGCGCACGCGCCTATGGCGACTCGAGCGGGCGCACGTGCTGGCCTGCATCGAGGGCTACGGCGGGGTCTGGCTGCTGTGCTGGCACTCGTCATGTGTGCGGTGCTTGCTGTGCCCACGGGGCGGGCTGATGCGCAGGCGAACTTGAACGACTTTGACCAGGCGCTCGTCGATCTGGTGAATGCATGGCGGGCCCAGCAGGGCCTCGGCATCTTGGCCGTCGACGACGGACTGTCCGACGAGTCGCTCAGCTGGAGCACCTACATGGCCGGCGGTAGCGCCGATTGTGCATCGGCCGGTTCTCGTTGGGGTCACTCGGTGCTGTCGACCAGCGACCCATCGAATCCGGCGGGGACGACCGGCATCGCCGAGAACCTCGCGTATGCGTGCGGCTCCCCCGGCTTCGAAGCGGACCGCACCTGGCCCCGCGACGCCGGTCCGCTGCCGAGCTACTGCACCTCGCCTATCGATTACACGACGCCCGAGGCGACCATGTGCGGCTGGCTATCAAGCACGACCCACCGTCCGGCGATTGCGAACCCGCAGCAAACCCACATCGGTAGCGGGACCGCGACCCGATCGCTCGCCAACGGCGGCGGCATCGAACGCTGGTCGACGCAACTGTTCACCCGGTCTGATGTACCCCGCTTCGATGTGTCCTGCGATGGGCACCTCGACGTGATCGATGCGCTGCAGATCGCACAGTTCGAAGTTGGCGTTCGTTCGGGTGTGCAATCCTGTGCGTTGACGAACACGGGCGTGCAGCTCAACGTTGCCCGCGCCGACTTGAACAGCGACGGCCGTACCGACATCGTCGATGCGCTGCTCGTGGCCCGCTGCGTCGCTGGGCTACAGACCTGCTGACCGGCAGCTGCTCTGCGCACTGCCTCGCCGTCTGGCGGCGCAGCGACGAGAAATGCACCCGAGCGAGGTATCGTCTCGGCGATGCTCGAGAACCCTCCGATTGGCCTGATGCTTGTCCCCATGCCGTTGACGGCGGGTGTCGTCGTGGGCATTCTCGCCGGTCTGGTGACCGGTTCGTGGATCGTGGCGATCGTCGCACTCGTCGTTGCCGCACTGGTCGCCGCAGCGCTTGCGTACCTGCTCGCCGAAAAGGTCGCGCTGCGACTGCTCGGCGCTCGTCCGCTGCTTGAGGGCGGCTCGACCATGCTGCGAAATCAGCTCGAAGAACTTTGCGCCCGTGCGGGCATGAGCGAGCCCGACCTGTACACGGTTGGCCCTGGTGCCGCCGCAATCGCTTCAGTGGGCCGAGGCCAAAGCAACGCACTGATCGTGACCGACGGATTGAGCGAAGACCTCACCGTCGTCGAGCTCGAATCAGCCGTCGCTCGTGAACTCGCCCGTGGCCGCTCCGGCGCCACGACCGTTGACACCCTCGCCGTACCGTTCATCACGATGCCGTTCGGTCTGCTCGGCGGGCTCGGACGCAAGCTGTTGCATTGGGTTCGCGGCGGCGATCACGATGCCAAGACCGATCTCGAAGGGATCGCGATCACGCGGTACCCGCCAGGCATGAGCGCTGCGCTCTCGAAGATGAGCCGCCCCGAGTCGCCGGCTTCGGTCCACCACTTGTGGGCCGTTGGCGACAGCGATACCGGCGACATCGGCCGCTTCGGCCTCGCCGAGCGCCTCGAACTTCTCCAAGAGCTCTAGGTCGACGCCTCGCTCTCCTACCGGGTGAGCGCGATTCGCTCGTACTTCTCAAGGTAGAGATCGGCGAGCGCTTCCATCGAGAACTCGTCGGCACGTTTGCGTCCAGATACGACTCGTTCGCGAACTGCGGGGCCGTTGGCCAACGTTTCCGCCAGACCCACGCCGAGCGCATCAGCGTCGCCCGGAGCGACCAGGAGCGCGTCGGCCCCATCTCGGGCGACGGTCCGGTAGCCGTCGATATCGCTGGCGACGATCGGTGTGCCCGCGGCCATGGCTTCGAGCAAGATGATGCCGAACGACTCGCCACCGAGCGAGGGAGCACACACGACGTCGGCTCCGGCGATGCGAGCTCGTTTGTCCTCGTCGCTGATGCGGCCGAGCCATTCGATGCGCTCATCGTTTCGGAAGCGATGACGCAGCTCGGCAGTCTGATCGCCATCGCCAGCGGCCCAGATGCGAGCGTCTTCGGGCAGATGCGCCGCGGCGGTGAGCAGCACCCGCAAGCCTTTGCGTTCGTCGTGACGGCCGAGGAACAACACGGTGGGACCGTCTGTCGGATGGGCATCGGCTTCGGCGAACCGGGCCGTGTCGATGCCGTTAAAGACCCTCTCATAGGAGCCGCCCAGCCAGCGGGAGGCCAGCGCTTCGGCGTCGGCTGAGACGGCGCACGCGATCGCCAAGCGGCCGCGCAGCGAGCGGCATCCTCGGTTGATCCAGCGATAGGCGGAGCTACGACCGGCGGCGTGGAAGGTGCCAATCATCGGAGCGGCTTGCATCAGCACCGTCGTGATGCCGACGCCGGGAGCGAGGGGCTCGTGGATGTGCAGCACGTCGAACTCTTCGTTCCACAGCGCTTTGATGAGTCGAGCTTGGGCGGGCAGGTCAGGGGCGATCGGTGCGATTGACCCGTTGGCGGCCGTCGGCAGGCTGGCCCCGAGGGTCGTGATGCCGGTGTCGGGCGGCGGGCCGTCGCACGGTGCCAGGACACGCACGTCGACGCCACGGCGACGCATGACCCGGGCCAACGACAGCACTTGTTCTTGCACCCCGCCCGGGATGGACAGCGAATACGGGCACACCATCCCGACCCTCATGTCTGCGCGTCTCCGGCGTCCGCAGCTTCGGCGCCAGCGACATGATCTGACGGCCAGTTCGGCTGGAGCAGCATCCACTGAGTTGGCTCGCGACGGATCTGCTTCTCAAGCACTCGGGCAACGTCTTGGGTGATGCGCACGATGTCTTCGCCCATGCGCTTCGCCACGCGTTCAGCCGGAACGGGCGGCTCACAGATTGCGTGGTTGTAGTCGCCGCGGTGATACACGGCGACGGGAATGATCCGAGCACCCGTGCGCAAGGCGAGCGTCGCCGCTCCCCCGGGCAGCTCGGTCGTCTCGCCGAAGAACTCGACCTCGACGCCGCCGTCGCCGAGGTTGCGGTCGCTCATCAGGCACAACACATGGTTCGCTCGCAGGCGCTTCAGCAGTTCGCTGCCGAGACCTTTGTCGAGAGCGATGACTTGCATGCCAGCGCCGCTGCGCCATTCGTACATGAACTGGCGGACTTCTTCGTTCTCGAGCCGTTCAACAATGGCGGTGACGTCGTGGCCGGCGACCTTGGACAGCCAGCTGCCGGCGAACTCGAACCCGCCGAGGTGTGGCAGGACCAACATGGTGCCTTTGCCGGCGGCGACGCTGTCCTCGATGTGCTCATAGCCCTCGTAGGTGAAGCCTCGGTCGAGCTCCATGAGCTCAGTCGTCGGCAGCCGTGTGCTGTCGGTCCAGTAGCGGGCGTAGCTGCGGAAGACGGCCCGTACGCCACGGTCGCGTTCGTCGTCGCCGAGGGTTCGTCCGGTCGAGCGTTCGAGGTTGCGGGCGGCGATGTCTCGCCGGTCGTGAGCGAACGTCGGGATCGCTGCAGTGACCGCGCCGACAACGGCTCGCATGACGGGTCGGGGCAGTGTTCGTGCTGCGAGCGCGAGCGTGCGGAAGCCGATCAGGGCAATGTTGGGCGACCGGGTTGCCATGCCTGCTCAGCCTTGCATGGACGCGGCGCGCACAGATCCGATGGTCGTCAGCGGCTCAGCCGACCCGCTCGGACGGCGGCGTCGACGCATGCATTTCGTCGGTTGCCTGGAGCCAGATCTTGAAGAAGCGCTGCACGACGGTGATGCAGATGAGCGCAAACATGATCCACAGCACCGGGATCAGGATCTGGTTGAAAACGAGCGCCACCGAGATGGCGATATATCGCTCGGCGCGCTCCATGATGCCGCCCTTGGCGTCGTAGCCGAGCAGCTCGCCTTTGGCTCGCAGGTACGAGGTGAGCATTGCGGCGGCCATGATCGCCATCGGCAGAATCGAGATGCGGCCGGGTTCGGTGACGTCGAGATGCCAGGCGATGCCGATGAAGATCAGTGCGTCGCTGACGCGGTCCATCGACGAGTCAAAGAACGCGCCACGTTTCGACGTGGTGCCAGCGGCCTTGGCGACCGGACCGTCGAGCAGGTCGGGTACAGCGGCGGCGAGCATGAGTGCGAAGCCGAGCCAGAGACGGCCGGCGCCGATTGCCCATGCGGCGCCGCCAGCCATGAGCACGCCGACGACGGTCAGGACGTCGGCGGTGATGCCAACGTTGTGCATGCCTCGACCGACCGGGTCGGTGGCCTTTGCGACGCCTTCGCGGAAGTTGCCATCAAACATAGGAACTCCAGTCTTCGGGGTTGTTCTCGACGATGGTGTCGAGGACTTCGCCGTCGTTGCCGTCGACGAGGACCAGGCCGCGGCGTTCGGGCTGTGGTTCGTTGGAGTACAAGAGGATGCGCCAGGTCGGGCGGCTGAGCCAGCCTCGCCAGCCGAGTTGTGCGCTTGCGTGACCGATCGGGAATCCGACGCTGCGGGTCGCAGCGACCAGCGCGTCGTTCTCGTCGACGGACAGATTCCATCCAGCCACGAGGCCATAGAGGCCGATCGCAGCAAGCGCGGCGCCGCCCCAACCGAAGCCGGCGTTGACCATCGGCGAATCGTTGGCGACCAGCCAGAGCACGACGAAGATCAGCCCGATGATGACGTACAACGTGGCGGCGATACGACGGCGGTTGTTGTTCGGGAAGACGTACGGTCCGACATATTCGGTCGCGTTGAGATCCTCGGGCAGCTCGTCGCGTACTGCGCCATCGTCGCCAGCCTCGTCTGCCTCACCGTTCATGACCCCAACGGTACGGCACTCGCCGACCGGTTACGCGTCTCAGATGCGAGCCTTGGCAGCAAGCGCCCCCCTGACATCGTCACGGATTGTGTTGGCAGCTGCTGGCCGTATGCGATCGCGTGCTCGAGGGTCTTATTGGGCCCTACGTCCGGCCGGGCACCTGGTGCCATCGGGCGCTCACGCGGGCGTAGGTGTCGGCGAGCGATTCGGGCAGCACCCTGGTCTCGGCCAGCGCGGTCATGAAGTTCGTGTCGCCGTCCCATCGGGGAAGCACATGCACGTGAAGATGTTCGGGGATGCCCGCTCCCGCCGCTTTGCCTTGGTTGAGACCGACATTGATGCCGGGGCAGCTGTACTCGGCTTCGCACACCGCGACCGCATGATCGACGGTGTCCCACAACGCCCGCGACTCGTCGAGGCTCAGCTCGCTCAGCCGCTCAACCCCACGGTTCGGCAGCACCAACAGGTGGCCGCTCCCGTAGGGGTGAATGTTCAAGATGACGAAGACGTGCTCGCCGCGGTGAATGATGCCGAGCTCAGCAT
>CAZEMU010000140.1:0-10482 GCA_964513315.1 uncultured Acidimicrobiaceae bacterium
GGCTGGCGGCTCGACCATGTCCTGGCCACGCCAAGCGTCGATGCTCGAATCACGTCGGCCACCATCGACCGGGCCGAGCGCGGTCACCGCCGCCACCCGGAAGAGTCGAACAGCCCGAGCGGCGCCGATCATGCTCCGCTGGTCGTGGACCTCGCCTGAGCTCTAACGTGGCGCATATGAGCCTGACTGATGACAAGCCCACGCACGACGACCTTCCTCGCGCCTCGTTCACCTCGTTCGAAGAGTCGACGGCCGAGGACTGGGCGGTCATCATTCCCCAGATCCAGCACACCCAGTCGCTCGTCGCCGACCGGGTGATCGGGCTCATGCGTGACCTCGAGACCGACTTCGGAGGCTTCCCCGTCAACCGGCTCGAGCACAGCTTGCAGACGGCGACCCGTGCCGAACGCGACAACCGAGACGACGAGTACGTGCTGTGCGCACTGCTCCACGACATCGGCGACACGCTCGCGCCGTTTAATCACCCCGACATTGCCGCCGGGATCCTGAAGCCTTTCGTCTCCGAGGCGAATCACTTCCTGGTCGAGAACCACGGCATCTTCCAGGGCTACTACTTCTGGGACTACATCGGGATGGACGGCGACGCACGCGAGAAGTTCCGCGGCCACGAGCACTTTGACTACACCGAAGAGTTCTGCGCCCTCTACGACCAGACCGCGTTCGACGCCAGCTACACCAGCAACCCGCTCGAGCACTACGAACCGCTGATTCGCCAATTCCTTAAGGGCTAGCAGTCCGCCAACTCGTAGACGCGAAGAAGGCGCCGCTCAAAGCGGCGCCGTCTTTACGTTATTGCACCGCGCGCAGTTCGCCCGCCCCGCCCCCAGGGGCGACTCGTAGACCGAGGTGTCCAGGCTGGCCTGTACCGCGAACGGCAGATCCCGAAGCTCGTCGAACGAAAGACCACCGAGGTCCTCAATCCACTCCTGCTGCATGTCGAATTCTGCGTTCATTTGTCGGCCTCCTTGCTGACAAGGTCAGTATTCGGCATTGCCGGGAGCCCGAACAGCGCGAAAACGCGAAACAGTCGGCGTTCTTTGCGCTCAGAGCGAGAAGGCCGACTGTTTTTCGCAGCGAAGAAGTGCGCTTCTTCGCGGTGTGGGGAAGAAGTTCTGGGTCGCGCTTACCAGCGGCGGCTGCGGAGCCAGGTCGGAGCGAGGTAGCTGCGGTGGAGCAACACCATCATGCCGCCCAACAGGAAGAGCGTTGAGGCCAGGCTCACCAGCAGGATTTCCTCGAAGCCAGTTGCCGGCAGCTCGCTCTGGCCGCCAGAACCAGCGGTCGTGCCGCCGGTGTCTGCATCGTCGTCATCGTCTTCTGGCTCGGGCTCAGGAGTCGGCGAAGGCGTCGGAGTTGGTGTCGGCGTGGGCTCTTCTTCAGCCTCGTCGTCACCGGAGTCGTCGCCTGCGTCATCACTGTCGTCACCGTCGTCGGAGGCGCCCGCTGCAGCGCTGCCGGCATCGTCACCGAGATCAGCAGGGCAATCGGTGCCTGGCACGCAGCTGATCCAGACGGCGGCAATGACGCCTTCGGGCTCGTACTCGTTTGTCTCGAACTCGCCGTCTTCGTAGATACCGACATTGGTGCCAGCAATACCCGGTGTGCGGAACTGGATGCGCCCCTCGGGCTGGTTCTCGAAGCTGACGAACTCGCGGCCCTCGTTGTCAGGGTTCCAGCTGAGCGTTGCATCGCCGTAGATCGCTTCGGCGTCAGCAATCGTCATGCTCGGGCCGACACCTTCGGCGGTCGCAAACTCGTCGTTGTTGATGATGAAGAGGCTGAGCTCGTCGCCCGGTGCATTGGCCTTGACGGCACGGAATTGCACGTCACCGTCGCGACTCACAACGTGGCCACTGAAGTCGACGGTGATCCGGACCTCGTCGCCAACGGTGTAGTCACCCCCGAGCTGCTCGGTCAGTTCTTCGACCGTGGAACCGATCTCGGCGGGTCCCACCGATGTCGGTGAAATCACCGTGTCATCGCCCTGCGCCTTCGCTGCAGGAGTGATGAGGACCGCAAAAAGGACGCTGATGATCAGCATGAGGACGGCGACTCTAGTGATGTTGGGGCGCGTACGCATAGTGGCTCCAGGGGTCCGCCCGCGGCCTCGGTCCTGGTAACCGTAGTCCCGAATGAGCCCACGCGACGACAATCGGACATAAATAACTTCAGCAACACCAGCAACATTCGCCAAACCCCAATTGGCGTATGCCCCCAGTTGTTCCCGAACCAGCGCTTCGCCCTACGATGCGCGCATCGCGAGCAAGCCACCATCCACCACCCCGACATCGACGAGCGCAGCCGCTCCTCCGGGCACACCCGAGCGCTTGCCGCTCATCGCCCTAGCTGGCGTCGTCGTGCTCTGGGGCGCCGGGCCCGTCATCACCAAACTCGTCACCGTGCACCCGCTCATCGGCTCGCCGACGCGCTTCCTGCTCTCGATCCCGGTGCTGTTCGCGATCGTCCGGCTCCGAGGCGGCACGGTCAGCCGAACCACCTTCCGCGCTGCGGCACTGCCGGGCCTGGCGTTCGGCGTCAACCTGATCTTCGTCTTCGCTGCGGTCCAGGAAGTCGCCGTCGCAGTCCTTTCGGTCCTCGTCGCCCTGCAGCCGGCGGTCCTGCTTGTCGTTGCCGGTCCGATCCTCGGCGAGCGAGCGACCAAGCCTCAGGTCATTTGGACGCTCGTCGGCGTCGCCGCGACCGCGGGTGTGATCCTGGGCGCGGGCGACGAGCTACGGGCGAATCCACTCGGCGTCGGCCTCGCGCTGCTGTCGCTGTGCACCTTCATGATCTACTTCGTGCTCACCCGCCGAGCTCGTGCGACGACCGACGTCGACCCCTTCGAGTGGATGGCAGCAATCAACGTGTGGTCGTTCGTCGCCGCGATCGTGCCGAGCCTGGCGATCGTGCGCTCCGACGACTTGAACGAGTTCGACGGCACGGACCTGTTCTGGCTCGTCGTGCTTGCGTACCTCACCGGCGTGGCTGGCCACGTGTTGATGAGCTGGGTGCACGGCTATGTCGAGGCATCGAAGTCGGCGCTCTACCTGCTCGGCATGAACGTGGTCGCGATCGGCCTCGCCTGGCCCGTCCACGACGAGCCGGTCAACCTTGTGCAGATCGCATTCGGCGTGGTCGTCTTCGTCGCGGTTGCGTCGGTGATCCGACTGCCGTCGCACTCGACCTGACGAGAACGCCTGCTACTCGTCGATCGGTTCGAAGAACTCGTCGACCAGCGCCTCGACGCACACGCCCAAAAGCGTCGTCGGGATGGGCGAGCTGTCCTTGCGCACCGACCGAGTCGCGTACTCGTGCTCAGGCAAGACAAGGTGTCGCATCGTGATGCCCTCGGTGAGTCCCGCGATCGCAAGCGCCAGATGCTGGAAGGCATCGTCGCCATACTCGTCGCGCGGTCGCATGCTGAGCAGCTCGGCGAGCCGACGGTAGGTGTCGTTGACTCGGCTGGTGCGCTGTTCGACCTCGGTGCGACGGACCCACTCAGTGACCTCGGGGTCGCGAGCGTCGACCGGTTGCGAGGCCAGCGCGTGCTTGAGCGCCATGTCCGAAGACAAGAAGCCGCTTCCGACGCCGTTCTCATCGGGTTCGACCGCCGCGGCGATCGCAGCTTGGATGGCGACGCGGATGATCTCGCCTCGGCTGAGCGAGTCGCCGTGCTCGGTGAAGGCGGCCAGCAGCGCGGTTTCAGCCGCGTCGGCGAACAGCAGCCCTTCGCGTTCTTCGAGCCAGCGACGCATAACCGTCCGCTGGTACAGCGTCTGCGGCGAGTAGTCGTCGTCGATCGCCCATGCGGCATGACTGGACGACCGGGGCACGTCGGTGGCGAGATAGGCGGCCTCGAGCGTCAAGTGTTCGAGCCCGTATTGCACGCCTTCGCGTTCAAGTTGGGCCATGCCCGCGTCGAGCATCACCGAGCGGGTTTCTTCCGCAGATCGCCTGGTGCGGGATTTCTTGATCGCCATGACCCCTCCGACACTATCGGCAGCGACGGGACCGAGAGTCTGTCGTTCGTCGATGACTCCCGATCCGTCGGCCGCACCGCCGTGGTCCCGCCACCGCGATCGTGTGGACCAAACGAGAGCAAGCCGACGTCCCACACGCCGACCCGATGTTTGGGTCCAAAACCCAAACTACATGAACGCGACACCGCTCGCCAACAAACGGACGTCTGACGTTCGCGAAGCCCGCGCCAGCGCAGGCCGTTCAGGCCCGGTTGGTGCCCACGATGTCCGCCATCAGCTGAATGTTCTCTTCGGTCGGATTCGACACCCGGAACCCGGTGATGCCCGAATCAGCCCAGGCTTCCCAGCGCTGCTCGATGCGCTCGATCGATCCGTACAGGCCAGCCTCGTCGACGTACTCATCGGGGATCGCGTCGATGGCCTCTTGCTTGCGGCCCGCCAGGTACAGCTCTTGCACCCGCTCGGCGACGTCGGGGTACCCACGCTGCACCATGTGCTGGTTGTGGAAGTTGAGATCCTTGTGCCCCATGCCGCCGGTGTAGAGCGCGATGCCGGGCTTCACCGCAGCCAGCGCGGACTTGATGTCGTCGGTGATCGTGACCGGTCCTCCACCGAGGATCTCGAGGTCCTTCCACGACTTGCCATTGCCGGCGCGGCGGAACCCCTCTTCGATCCACGGCCGGAAGAACTCCATGCGACCAGGCACGAAGTGCATTGGCAGCCAGCCGTCGCAGAGCTCGGCGGTGAGCTTCACCGTCGCCTCGGAACCGGAGCCGAGCCAGATCGGCAGGTCCTTGTTCATGTGCATGATCGACATGAGCGGCTTGCCGATCCCCAAGGCGCCGTCGCCGGTGAACGGCAGTTGGTACTCGCGGCCGTCGTGAGTGACCGGGTCTTCGCGGTCGTTGATCTTGCGCATGATCTGGATGTAGTCACGCAGGCGCCAGTACGGCTTGCCCCACGGCTCGCCGTACCAGCCCTCGACGATCTGCGGTCCGCTCACGCCGAGGCCAGCGATCACGCGACCACCCCCTGCCATGGCGTCGACGGTCTGGGCCTGCATCGCAGCCATCGCCGGCGCACGACCAGCCAGCTGCATGATCCCGGTGCCGAGGCGGATGCGTTCGGTATGTGCAGCGATCCACGCCAGCGGTGTGATCGCGTCGGAGCCGTACGCCTCGGCCGTCCAGACCGAGTCGTAACCGAGCCGCTCTGCCAGCTGAATCAGTTCGATCGGGATGCGCAGCTTCGCGCCGGAATAGCCAATGGAGATGCCGAGCTTCATCTGGCGAGTCTGTCACCTCGCCTGCGCACGGACCGCGTTGGGAATCGCCGAGGCGAGCACGAGTAGGTTCGAGGAATGACGGCTGAGGCGCTCTCCGGGATTCGCGTGGTCGACTTCACCACCGGCCGCTGTGGCGGCCAGGCAACCACGGTGCTCGCCGATTTCGGAGCCGATGTGCTCAAGGTCGAGGCGCCGGGCGGCGACCAGTTTCGTGCCCATCCATCAAGCCCGTTCTGGTTACGGGGCAAGCGCACGATCGAACTCGATCTCGACGATGCCAGATCTCGCGCCCAGGCGATCGAGCTCGCCGTTGACGCCGACATCTGCGTGGTCGGCGGGCCGGCCGATCGATTGGCAGCGTGGGGCCTCGATGCCGACTCGCTGACCGAAGCAGCGCCAGGCCTGATCCACTGCACCATCTCGGGCTTCGGAGCCGTCGCCCCGAACTGGCCTGGCTACGAAGGCCTCGTCGCTGCGCACGCCGGCCGCATGGCCAGCTTCGGCGTGCAGCTACAACAGGACCGCCCGGTCTACAGCGCGCTGAGCGTCGGCACGCACATGGCCAGCCAAGGCGCAGTGCACGGCATCTTGTCGGCGCTGCTCCAACGCTCGCGTACGGGCCGAGGCGACCGAGTCGCCACGAGCCTGATGCAAGGGATGATGGCCTTCGACCTCGTCGACATGCTGGCGTGGCAACTGCACACCAGAGACGACCGCACGTTCACGCCGTTGCGCGAGATGAACCCGATGCCGACGCTCAACTACCACCCGCTGCGCACCGCGGACGGCCAGTGGATCCAGTGCGGCAATCTGCTCGAGCACCTCTTCCTGTCCTTTCTCGACGCCATCGACTTGCTCGGCGAGCTCCTCATCGACGAGCGCTATGCGGGAAGCGCTGCGACATGGACTGGCGAGGCGATCGAAGAGGCCCGCGATCGGATCTTGCTTCGTATGCAGGAGCGCACGGCTGACGAGTGGATGGCTGCGTTCGATGCCAACGGCAACGTGGCGGCGGAACCAATCCTGACGACGCCCCAGGCGCTGCAGCATCGCGACGTTGCCAACTCGCTCGTCACCATCGAGGACCCAGTCCACGGACCGACGACGCAGATCGGACCGATTGCCCGCCTCAGCTCGACGCCGGGCATCGCCCGACTCCACCGGGGAGCCGCCGACGAAGATGAGCCAGCTGCTCCGGTCACGGCGGACGCCGAGACACGCCCGGTCGTTTCCGGGCGACCGCTCGACGGGGTGACCATCCTCGACCTGTCAACGATCATCGCTGGCCCGCTCGGGATGACCATGCTCGCCGACCTCGGCGCCCGTGTCATCAAGGTCGAAGCATTCGGCGGCGACCCGTTCCGTCAGCTCCTGATCGAAGGCCGCATGGCTGTCAAGACCAACGCCGGCAAAGAGTCCCTCAGCGTCGATCTCAAGCAGGCCGAGGGGCAGGCGATCGTGCATCGCTTGGTCGCCGAGGCCGACGTACTCGTGCACAACTTCCGAGGCGAGGTCCCAAAGCGGCTCGGCATCGACGTCGAGACACTGCACGCGATCAATCCGAACCTGATCTGGGCCGGGCTGAGCGGATACTCGGCCGCGAGTCCATCTGCGACTCGGCCGGCCACGCACCCCGTCATCGGTGCGGCAACGGGTGGCGTGGCCTATCAGGCGGGCCCAGCGCTGACCGCCGACTGCCCAACCTTGGACGACCTCCGCGAAGCGTCGCGCCAGATCATGGCTGCAAACGAAGCCAACCCCGATCCGAACACGAGCGTGGTCGCCGCTTCGGCAATTCTGCTCGCACTCGTCGCGCGAGATCGTGGCCAGGCCCAGGGCCAAGTCGTGCACATCGACATGCAGACCGCGAATGCGTGGGCCAACGGCGATGACTTCATCACCTACGACGCCAAGCCGCCTCGTGCCCCCGTCGACGATGACCTCCTCGGGTTGGGAGCGACCTATCGCCTCTACCCCGCCGCCGAAGGTTGGGTGTTCCTCGCCGTCCCCTCCGACGCCGACTTTGCTCGCTTCTGCAACGCTGCCGACCGAGCCGACCTCCTCGACCGATTCGCGCTCGAACAAGCACGCACCGCCGCCGACGCCGAGCTCGCTGCGGAACTGGCCGACGTCCTGTCGACCCGGACCGCCGACGACTGGCAACTGCTTGCCGACCAGGGCATCGGCTGTGTACGAGCCGACGGGATCGAGACCGGCGTGCTGTGGGCCGAAGACGATCGTGTAATCAACGCCGGATGGTCGCCGCAGGTCGACCATGCCCGCTTCGGCACGCTGCGCCGATGGGGTGCGTTGACCACCGTCGCTGACGGCAACCCAGCGCCAAGACCCGCTCCCCTGTCCGGCGAGCACACCGATGCGCTGTTGACTGAGTTCGGCTACAGCACCGACGAGATCGCCCAACTCCGTGCCGACAAGATCGTGAACAGCGAACCCGTGGAGGTCACCTGATGTCCGACAGCTCCTACCCCGAACGCCTGACCACCGAGGTCCGCGGCAACAAGCTGATTATCACGATGGTGCGCCACGAGAAGCGCAACGCCATCGATGGCGAGATGACGCTGGCGCTCGACGAGGCCCTGAACCGGCTCGACGATGATCCGGATCTGTGGGTCGGCGTGTTGACCGGCGGCCCGGACATGTTCTGCGCTGGCACCGACATGGCCAACAGCAGCGGCACCCCAACCGAGCGAGGCGGCGTCTATGGCGTCGTCGGTCGTACTCGCACGACGCCGCTCATCGCCGCCATCGAAGGGGTCGCCTACGGCGGCGGTTTCGAGGTCGTCATGGCCTGCGACCTGGTGGTTGCTGCCAGCAATGCGCGCCTCGGGCTTCCCGAAGTCAAACGAGGCCTCGTCGCGTCAAGCGGCGCGCTGTTCCGAGCCGGCCGGGTGCTTCCCCTCAACGTCGCCAAGCAACTGCTGATGACGGGCGATGATTTGCCCGTCGAACAAGCGGCCGCGCTGGGACTCGTGAACGAGGTGTGTGAGCCCGGCCAGGCGCTCACCCAAGCGTTGGCCTTGGCCGATCGGATCACCAAGAACTCGCCGGTCGCCGTGGGCTACTCGTTGCAAGCGATCGACCGCATCACCTCGGCCGATGACGAAGCCGGATGGCAAGTCAGCGACTGGGCGCGCGACGCGAACCGTCGTTCCGAAGACGCCAAAGAGGGCGTCGCCGCATTCTTCGAGAAGCGGCCGCCGACCTGGACTGGCCGCTGACGGGTAGTACGCCTTTGCTCGCAGACTCGAAAAAGCTGGTTTCAGCCCTGCACCCGTGCGGCCCCGGCAAGGTTCCTGCTACTAGCCCCAGCTCTTCTTGCGTCGACGCTTCATATAGAGCTCGTAGAACGGCACACCACGACCAGGTAAAAGGCCGGCACGACTGAGCCTGTCCTGGCGTTCTGCGTGGTCTTCGGATTCGGTCCGGCGCCGGTCGACGGTCTGTTCAAAGCCCAAGTCGAGCGCGGCGCCTTCGACGCTGCCGGCAGTTTCGACGAAGTGACCGATCGAACGCTGAAGTGCGGTGACGTAGTCGAACGCTCGACTCACCCGGCGGCGTTCTTGGGCGGCCCGACCGAAAACGACCTCGGTTCCGAAATTGTCCACGGCGGCGTCAACATCGAGCAGCGCGCTCGACGCGCCATCGATGACCGCAGTGAGCTCGCCGATGAGGCGCTCCTTGGCCGCAGCGTCTCGCGTCGCCGCGAGCCACAGCACAGCAGGCCAGGCGTCGCGCCCTTGGAACAGGTCCGCGCGGACCGCAGCTCGCACATCGAGCAGCTGTTGTGGCGTGACTGCATCGATCGCAGTGGCTTCGCGAAGCGCCACCTCGTCGAACGATTGCATCTACCCAATGTAGCGACGGGTCCTTGGACCGTGTCCAATCAGTCCGGACGGCGTTGCGACCGCAATGCGGCGACGATGCGTTGGAGGCGCAAGCCCGCCGTGCCGCGCTTTCGACCGTGGTACCGCAGCCGCGTAGGTTGGCCCGATGATCATCGTCACAGCCACGTTGTCCTTCGAGACCGAAGCGGACCGTGATCGCGCCGTCACTGCGACGGCTCCGGTGCAGAAGGCCACCCGTGACGACGAGCCCGGCTGCGTCGCCTATTGCTTCGCCGCCGACCCGGCGCAGCCGACACACATTCAGGTGTACGAGTTGTGGACCAATGCCGACTCGCTGGCAGCGCACTTCGAGCATCCCAACTATGCGGCGATGGTCGACGTGCTGCGAACGAGCGGCGGGCTCTTGCACTCCGAGAATCGACTCTGGGCCGCCGACGACCGCGGCCCGGTCTACGACAACAACGGCTTCCGATACGAAGCCGTTGCCGACATCGGCTGACATCCGAGTTCAGGCGTTCGTGCGACCCGGGTGCGAGGGCGAGTTCGTTTCTATTGCAACGTTGGAGCCCGAGAGGAGAATTGAACTCCTGACCTATTCATTACGAGTGAATTGCTCTACCGACTGAGCTACCCGGGCGTGAGCCAACAGAGTAGCGGTCTCGCCCGCAGAGTCGCACCCGAAATTGGGCGACTGTCTTCGGAACGGCACAGCGAATCGAAGAGGGCTACGGTCACCGGATGCGCGCAGCAGACATCCTTGCGCTGACCTCGGTCAGCGATCCGCAGCTCTCGCCTGATGGCCGCCACATTGCCTACGTCCTCACCCGAGTCGACGAGCCGAACAACGCCTACTCGAGCCAGATCTGGATCGCTGCGACCGACGGGGCGACACCGCCTCGTGCGCTGAGCGCTGGCGCCCACCAAGACGGTGCGCCACGCTGGTCGCCTGACGGCAGCCGCATCGCCTTCACGAGCACCCGCAAGAAAGATGCCAAGGGCAGGTCGAAGTCGACCCTGCACCTGCTCCCCTTTGACCAGCCGGGTGAGACCGTGCTGCTCGCGGAGCATGACGAGCCGTTCACGAGCATGGCGTGGTCGCCTGACGGCACGCTGCTCGCGGTGACCGCCCGCGTGCGTGGCGATCACTACACCCACGACGAGATCAGCCGCCGGCCGCCTCGCAAGATCGAGAGCCTGTTCACGACCCTGAATGGCCAAGGCTTCGTGGTCGATCGCCCTCAGCACGTGCACCTCGTCGCCACCGACGGCGCCTATCCGATGCGAGACATCACGCCCGGTCCATGGGAGTGCGCATCGCCCGCTTGGTTCC
>CAZEMU010000141.1:0-5734 GCA_964513315.1 uncultured Acidimicrobiaceae bacterium
CGCGCCGAGTACGAGTACTTTGCGTCCGGGTTCTTTGAGCGGACGGACGAGAGCGACGACGCGAGGTTCTACGAACCCGTCCGGCTGGTCCAGCACATCGACGATGCCGCCATCGCAGGCGTTGCCTCGATCTATGACGAGCTCAACATCGACGGGAACGTCCTCGACCTGATGAGTTCGTGGATCTCCCACTTCGAGACCACCCCCCGCCGACTCACCATCCTCGGCATGAACGAGGCCGAGCTCAGGGCCAACGCCCAAGCGTCTGAGGTCGTCGTCCATGACCTCAACCTGAACCCGACGCTCCCCTGGCCCGACAACCACTTCGACGACGTCGTCTGCGCCGTGTCGGTCGACTATCTCACCAAGCCGCTCGAGGTCTTTGAAGAGGTCGCACGCGTGGTGCAACCGGGCGGACGGTTCGTCTGCACCTTCAGCAACCGGTGCTTCCCCACCAAAGCAATTCGTGGCTGGCTGATGGCCAGCGAGTCGCTGCGGTGCGAAATCGTCGCCACCTACTTCCGCCTGTCTGGCGGCTGGGATGAGCCGGTGATCGACACACGAATCCGTGGCGGGGTCAGCGATCCCCTCTACGCCGTATGGGCGACTGCGCTCGGTTCCGCCAACAGCGACCCTGGCACCTAAGCTGACGCCATGTCGACTGCTGCTGACACGGAGACCAA
This sequence comes from uncultured Acidimicrobiaceae bacterium, assembly GCA_964513315.1. Lineage (GTDB taxonomy): Bacteria > Actinomycetota > Acidimicrobiia > Acidimicrobiales > UBA10347 > UBA10347. Next base: position 684 of record CAZEMU010000141.1, read on the forward strand.
GCCCAAGCGCGTCCGGTGGACTCACCAGTGGAAAGAGCTCTACGACGAAGTCATCGACAGCGGTCTCTGCACCGGCTGCGCCGGTTGCGTGATCTCGTGCCCGCACGATGTCATTGGCTACAAGCATGAGCCCGGCCATTACAAGCCGTTCCACCTCGAAGAAGAGCTTGGTCTGACCAACTGCGTGCACGGCGAGAAGGGCTGCACGAGCTGCACCCGCGCCTGTCCTCGCTTCCGCGACTGGGAAACCGAAGCCGACGAGCACCTGTTCGGCCGTGTTCGCGAAGACAACGAGATGGCCGGCATTTACAAGGACATCCTGCTCGTCCGAGCCAGTGACGACTTCGTCTACGACACCGGCCAAGACGGCGGCCTCGTGTCGGCCATCCTGATCTGGTGCCTTGAGAACGACATCATCGACGGTGCGCTCGTGTCGCACCTCGAAAGCACCGAAGATGGCTCTGCGGGCTGGAAAGCCATCCCCGGCGTGGCGACCAATCGCGACGAGGTGCTTGCCGGCGCCGGCAGCCGTTACACCTACTCGGCCAACACGATGGCGTTCGATCAGGCCAAAGAGATGGGCCTCAAAGATCTGGCCCTCGTCGGCATGAGCTGTCAGACCTCGGTCGCCCCGGTCATGTGGCATCGCAAGGTCGGAAAGGTCTCGAAGCCGTTCAAGCTCAACATCGGCCTGCTGTGCTCCAAGTCATTCGACGACTCGATGTTCGATGAGCTGTTCGGCGTCAAGTACGGGCTCGACAAGAACGAAATCGCCAAGATGAACATCAAGGGCGTGTTCCAGGTCTGGATGAAGGACGGCACGTACCACGAGATCAATCTCAAGGAGTGCCACGCCTGGACTCGTGAGGGCTGCAACCACTGCCCCGACTTCGCCGCTGAGCACGCCGACATCAGCACCGGCGGTATCGGCAACGAGACCGACTGGACGCTGACCGTCGTGCGCACCGACCTCGGCCGGGCCGTGATCGACGCCATGATCAAGGACGGCGTGATCGACACTCGCCCCGGCGATGACGATCCAGCCGCGATCGCACTCATGCAGCGGCTGGCTCAGAAGAGCCGTGAGCGCTGGCCGGGCTGGGCGAACCAGACGGTCCGCGTCGGCCTTCCCGAGAAGAAGAAGTAGCGAGCTGCCGAGTCGCCGGGCTGGCGCTCGGCGCTACAAGTTGCTGCGACGGAAGTCGATGAGGAACCGCTCGGCGGCTTCGACGTCGGGTTCCTCGGCCATCGACGACTCGATCGCGTCGAGCTCTGCTTTGCGCTGCTCGAATCGCTCAAGGAACGTCTGCACGTCGCGTTCGGCGAGTTCGCCGACGGCGAACAGCTCGTCGCGATGTTCAGACACGTCGACGACGATCTCGCCCGTCGTGAGGAGCTGCTCGGCCTGGAGCATGAGCCGAAAGCAATGACGGCCGTGTTTGGCGGTTCGCCTGGCGAGGTCGGAGTTGAAGCCTTTGCGGCCTTCGGCCTCGCGGTTTGCAAGCCGGTTGGCCTGGGCAATCGCGTAGCCGGTGTAGGCGGCTCGCACGGTTCGCTGTCCGAGCAGCTGGGATCGGATCTCGAGGAGCGGGTGCATGCGGGCGTCGAGGACCTCGTACTCGGCGAGGAACAACAGCTCGGTGACCGTTGGGTTGCCCTTAAGGACGAGTCCAACGAACTTGGCGATCTCGTGCAGCTGCACATCGTCGGGGTCGGTGAACACGTGCGATGCCTTGTTGGCGTTGAAGCTCAGCCCCAGGACCGTCTCGGTCGGGACGCAATAGACGCCCTGGCGGTCAACATCGGATCCTTTGTGGGCAAGCCCGTACGCGGTCGAACCGGTGACGCCGAGAAGCAGCAGCTCCTCGCCTGGATCAAGCCTGAACGACGCGCTCATCGCCAGATCGTAGAGAACGGCTGATGCAGCCCTTCGACCATTTCGCTCAGACCGCCCGGGCTTGGCCCGAACGCGGGCTATTACGCAGCGGCGATGCAGCCCTTGACGATCTCAACGATCTGGGCTTCGGTGACATTGTTGCTGGACTCGAGTTCTTCGAGGATCTCAGGGTTGTCGCGTAGGCGGCTGTTGGCTTCGACGAATGCATCGAACGGGATCGATGCCTTGATCTGGCTGAAGCTGCATTGACAGACCTGCTCGGCCTTGTCGGCGAGGTCTTCGCTGAGCGACGGCACGCAGCCTTCGGTCCAGTTGAGCTCGACGTTGCTGAGCCCGCTCTCGGCGTCGACCTGGTCCTCATAGGACACGGGGAAGCCGTCACTGCTGCAGGCGGCAGCCAGAAAGACAACGATGGCCAGCGCGGCCAGGGATGACAGGAAGCGGCGAAGACGGCGGGTCACGGCGTCGAATGGTATCCGCCTCGTGGACCTATCCCGTGAGTTCTCGGGCTCGGGTGAACACGGCGTCGAGCATGTCCTCGGTGAGGCGACCCGTGAACGTGTTCTGTTGGCTGACGTGATACGAGCACAGGACCGTGAGCCCGGATTCGAGCGGGACCTCGACACCGTGACCGAACTTCGGTCGGGGACGGATGCCCAGGTACTGGCAGACCGATGCGTAGCCAATGCCGCCGAGCGCGACGACGACCTTGAGGTTCGTCAGCAGCTCGAACTCTCGATCGAGGAACGGTTTGCATGCGGCCCGTTCGTCCGGGGTCGGTTTGTTCGCTGGTGGCGCACACTTCACCGGCGACGTGATCCACGCTCCGGTCAGCTCCAGGCCGTCGTCACGGTCGATGCTCTCCGGTTGGTTGGCATACCCGGCCCGATACAGGGCGCGATAGAGCCAGTCTCCGCTGCGGTCACCGGTAAACATGCGGCCGGTCCGGTTGGCGCCGTGCGCTGCGGGGGCGAGCCCGACGACCAGCAGGCCAGCATCGCCGTCGCCGAAGCCCGGCACAGCCTTGCCCCAGTACTCCTGGTCACGAAACGCTGCCCGCTTTTCTCGGGCAACTTCTTCTCGCCACTCGACGAGGCGAGGGCAGGTTCGGCACTTCTCAATGTCGACCCGCAGTCGGTGCAGTGGTTCCACTCCCGCCACGGTAGTTTCGCGAGTGCATGGCCCCATCTAAGAAGCCCACGCCGCCCGCGATGACCACGGTCCTTTTGGTCCGCCACGGTCAGACGCCAACGACCGGAAAGGTCCTCCCCGGGCGGGCGAAAGGCCTCCATCTCGGCGACGTCGGCGTCGCCCAGGCCGAACGAGCCGGCGAACGCATCGCTGGTCTGAACAAGGCGTCTGCGATCTACGCGTCGCCGATGGAACGTACCCAAGAGACCGCGGCACCGATCGCCAAGGCTTGCAAGCTGCGCATCCGCACACGCGCTGGGCTCAACGAGTGCGACTTCGGCAAGTGGACGGGCAAGAAGCTGAGTGATCTGCGCAAGCTCCCCGAGTGGCAAACAGTGCAGAAGTACCCAAGCGGCTTCCGTTTCCCCGGAGGCGAATCGTTCTCCGAGATGCAGGCCCGCATCAGCGGCACGCTTGTGGATCTGGTCGCGGACCATCCCGGCGAGACAATCGTCTGCGTATCGCACGCGGACACGATCAAGGCAGCCGTTGCCCACGCTCTCGGCACGCACCTGGATCAGTTCCAACGCATCGTGATTTCGCCATGCTCGATCTCGGCGATCATCTATGGGCCCACTGGCCCGACGGTGCTGGCGGTGAACTCGACCGGCGATGACCTGACCCGACTGGTTCCATCGTGAGTGCGTTTGATCGGTCGTTCGACCTTCCGGACGTCGACGCGTTCTTAGCGGGCGCGGTTGGCCCTGCGGGTGGGCGCACGTTCTTCCTTCAGGCCAGCGCGGGCGGCCAGGTCGTCACGCTCAAGGTCGAGAAGCAGCAGGTCGCCGCACTGGCCGACTATCTCGCCGACATGTTGAACGACTTGCCCGAGCCTTCGATCACGTCGGTTCCGTCTGAGTTGTCGATGTCCACGCCGATCGAGCCCGAGTGGCCGGTCGCTTCGATGGGCGTCGCGTATGTCGAGAGCCGCGACCGGGTCGCCTTGTGGGCCGAGCAGTTGCAGCGCGAAGACGACGAGGGCTCCCCCGCCACGAGCCGCTTCCAACTCACCCGAGGCCAGGTGTCGGCATTCATCCGACATGCCCGCGAGCTTGTCGCCGCCGGACGTCCACCGTGCCCCTATTGCGAATCGCCGTTGAACGATGGCGAAACCTGGTGTCCGTGCTGGAACTGATCGCCCCGTCAGCGGAACCGCTCCGATGAGTGACGACGAGTTCATCGACGACGACTTCGACGACGACTACGAAGATCACGACGATGATGACGGCGGCGAGTACCGCGAGACCGCGATTCGTGAACGTGATCCGATCCCGAACGACGTTGCCGAAGAGATCCTGAGCGAGGGCGAGATCGAGATCCTCGGCCAAATGCCGTGGAGCTCCAACGCAACGCTGCTGTGCGACGTCACCCACGGCGACTATTTCGTGCAGGCCATCTATAAGCCGCACCGGGGCGAACGACCCCTCTGGGACTTCCCGGACGGTCTCTACCTGCGAGAGGCCGCCTGCTACGAGCTGGCCAAGGCCATCGGCTGGGATCTCGTGCCGCCAACCGTTGTCGTGGACGGTCCCGTCGGCCCAGGTTCAGTGCAGCTGTTCATCCCGTGCGACTTCAACCAGCACTATCTGACGCTCAACGACGACGACACGTACCGGCCGGTGTTCGAGCAGCTGACGGCATTCGACATGGTTGCCAACAGCACCGACCGCAAGGCGGGACACGTGCTCCTCGATCGCCAAGATCACATCTGGGCGATCGACAACGGGCTGTCGTTCCACGTCGAGTTCAAGCTGCGCACCGTGTTGTGGGACTACGCCGGTGAGCCGATCCCTGATGCCATCATCGAAGACCTGCAGACCCTGGTGGCGGGCGATGCACTGGCCACGGCCCTCGGCGATCTGATCGACGAAGACGAAGTCGAAGCGGCTGAGCATCGAGCTCGCATCCTGATCAACGAGGGCCACTTCCCCGTTGATCACACCGGCCGCCGCTGGCCCTGGCC
>CAZEMU010000141.1:5834-10466 GCA_964513315.1 uncultured Acidimicrobiaceae bacterium
CCTTCGCAGCGGCTGCAGGGCATGAGGCGGCCACGGCTTTGCGTCGCGCCGACGCCTTCGCACGCTGGACACGCGTCAGCGGCTGGCGAGGCGACAGGCAGACCCGTCATCAGGTCTCGCCCATCGACATCACGCCGGGGAAAATCACGACTGGCCGGCTCCGGGACATCGACGTCGCCGAACCCGCCAGGTTCAACGCCGCCACGATGTCCGTGGAACCGGCCAGTCAAGAAAACCATTGCGAACCAGCACAATCCCAAGACCAGGATCAGAGCCAGGATGTTGAGCGCAAAGCCCATACGTCGCAAGTGCCTCAGACGGGGTTTCAGCCGCGGGCGTTCAGAGCCTCGAGCAGCTGAGGCAGGACCTTGTGCACGTCACCGACGATGCCCAAGTCAGCAACACCGAAGATCGGTGCTTCTGCGTCCTTGTTGATCGCGATGATCGTCTTGGAGCCCTTCATGCCCACCAGGTGCTGGGTTGCACCCGAGATGCCTGCAGCAATGTAGACGTCGGGCTTGACGACCTTGCCGGTCTGGCCGACCTGGTAGCTGTAAGGCACCCAGCCAGCATCGACGATCGCACGGCTTGCACCAGGTGCGGCGCCGAGCTTGGCAGCGAGACCTTCGATGAGTTCGAACTTGTCGGACTCGCCCAGGCCACGGCCGCCGGAAACCACAACTGCGGCCTCGTCGAGCTTGGGGCCTTCGCTGGCCTCGACGAACGAGTTCGTCACGACTGCGGTGCCGGTCGCACCGAGGTCAGGGACGTCGAGTGCGCTGACTGCAGCTGCGCCGCCGCCAGTTGCTTCGGCCTCAAACGACTTGGGGCGGATCAAGAAGATGCCCGGCTTGTCGCTCGTGAACTTGGTCTTGACGTTGCTGGCGCCACCGAAGATCGGCTCGGTGCCGACCAGGCCGCCCTCGTCAGCGAGGTCGACGATGTTGGTGATGACCGGTGCGTCGAGCTTGACCGACAGGCGACCGGCGACATCGCGGCCGCCGTAGGTCGTGCCGACCATGATCGCCTTGGGGGCTGCGCCGCCTGCGATTGCGGCGGCCATTGCGCCGGCGATCGATGGGCCGGGAAGGGCACCGCCGAGATCGCCGGTGGCGAGAACGCTGCCGGCACCGTGGGCGCCGACCTCTTCTGCGATGGAGGCGCCGTCGCCACCAAAGACTGCGACGACATCGTCGCTGAGCTGGCGAGCCTTGGCCAGCATTTCGTGTGTGATCGAGGCAACGCCACCTTCGGCGGCCTCAGCAAGTACCCAAATGGTTCCAACCGACATGTTCAGCCTCCTCAGATGACCTTGAGCTCGTCAAGGAACGAGACGATGCGCTGGTACGCCTCGCCCTCGTCTTCGATAATTTCGCCAGCTTCGCGAGCTGGTGCTTCTTCGACTGCCACGATCTCTTGACCGGCGCCGGCCCAGCCGACGCTGCCAGCGTCGATGCCGAGGTCAGCGATCGTGACCTCGTCGACTGGCTTGGACTTGGCCGCCATGATGCCCTTGAAGGACGGGTAGCGGGGTTCGACAACACCTGCGGTCACCGAGACCAGGCAGGGAAGCGGGCAGGTGACGTCGTCGTAACCGGCTTCGGTCTGGCGCTGCACGTTGACGCTTCCGTCGGTGGCAACGATCGACTTGGCGAACGTGACCGATGGGAGACCCATCAGCTCAGCGATCTGTTCGGGCACGGTGCCCGTGTAGCCGTCGCTTGACTCGGTCGCAGCGAGGACGAGGTCAGGCTCGGCCCGCTGGATTGCAGCGGCGAGGACCTTGGCGGTGCCGAGTGCATCGGAGCCAGCGAGTGCATCGTCGCTCACGAGGATTGCCTGGTCGGCACCCATCGCCAGAGCGGTACGCAGACCGTTGACTTCGTTGTTGGGGGCCATCGAGATCAGCACGACCTCGCCACCACCCGCGGCATCAACGAGCTGGAGCGCCATCTCAACGCCATAGCTATCGGACTCGTCCAGAATCAGCTTGGTGTCTCGCTTGAGGCACTTGGTGGCCTCGTCGAGCGCACCCGGATCAGCCGGGTCCGGAATCTGCTTTACACAAACGGCAACCTTCATGGCGGTCAGTTTGCGTCGCTTGTGACCGATTTCCCAAGCCGAGTACGTATGAAATTCGACCATTTCTTTTTCTGGCCCGGGCCGCGAGACTGACCGACCTGTGCAGTTGCTGCTGATTGTGAACCCTGCAGCGTCCTCGGTGACGCCGCGAATCCAGGTGCTCGTGCAGCGCGCACTAGGGCACCAGCACGGCGTTCGCGTGGCGGAAACGACTCGACGCAACCATGCGACACGGCTCGCCGAAGACGCCGTGCGCAACGGGATCGACGGCATCGTGGTGCTCGGCGGAGACGGCACGGTAAACGAGGTCGCCAACGGCATCGCCGGAAGCGACTGTGCGCTCCTTCCTCTGCCGGGTGGTTCGACCAACGTGTTCTGTCGGACCCTCGGCCTGCCCGACGACCCGCAAGACGCGGTCGCAGTTTCGTTGCGGGCCGTCGACGAGGGTTTGGTTCGCCCCGTCGGTATCGGCAGCGTCAACGGCCGCTACTTCTTGTTTCACACCGGGGTCGGCTTCGATGCTGCGGTCGTCGAGCAGGTCGAACGCCAGGGCGACCTCAAGCGCTATCTGAACCATCCGTTGTTCGTCTACGCCGCGATCAAGACGTGGCTACGTCATTACGACCGTTCCACACCGGCGTTCTCGATCGAGTTCGATGATGGCCGAGTTGACGATGGCTACTTCTTGGTGTGTCTCAACACCGATCCGTATACCTATCTCGGTAACCGTCCGCTCAACATCGCTCCTGCGGCCGATCTTGACCACGGGCTCGCGGCGGTGACGCTGACGAGCTTGCGTAGCGATCATCTGCTGCGGGTCGTCGGCGAAGCGCTGCGCCCACCACCAGGGCTGTCGTCGAGTCGATGGGTCGACGTGCGCACGGATCTGACGAACGCAACGTTGACCGCCCGGCGTCCGATTCCGGTCCAGGTCGATGGCGATTTCATCGGTAGCGCCACCGAGGTCGTCTTCGAGCATCATCCCGACGCGCTGCATCTGGCCCGCACCGACCTGCTGTAGGTGCTGCTAGGTCTCGCCGAGTAGGTGTTGGTGCTTGTCGCCGAGCCCGAGGGCCTGCTGGTCGGGGTCGACGTCACCGAGCACGACGAACGACGCGGTTGAGCGCACCAGCACTTGGCCGTGTGGATCGAGAATCTGCGCGGTTGTTTCGAGGCGGCCGTCCTCGCCTGCCGCGTTCACGACCCGAGCTTCGACCCGATGCTCGACGTCGACGAAGACGGGCTGGTCAAAGGTCGAGGTCGTCGTGTGGGTCAGTGCCCACTTGCCGGCGATCGCAATGCACGCCCACGCCTGGGCTTCGTCGAGGATGGCGAGCGAAACGCCGCCATGCACCAGCGTCGGCGCACCCGAATGCGCTCCGCCAAGCGTGAACTCGGCAAAGACGACGTCGTCAACATCGTCGAGGTGGAACGGGATCTGCAACCCCGAGGCGTTTCGGGCCTCGCACACGAAGCAGTTGCTCTCGTACCCCCAGCGGTCGTTCGTTAGCGGCGTTGCCATCGGTGTGCTCCGAGGTTCAGCGAGCGGTGCCGGCAACGAGTGCTCGCCCGATCGCGCCCGGGTCATCGCCGATGATCATGTCGACGCCTGCTCGAGCCATCGAGGCGACGTGACGATCCGAGTTCACCGTCCAGGTCGCAACGCCAAGGCCAGCTTCGTGGGCTGCGCTCACCATTCGCTCATCGACCAGCCGGAACCACGGGACGATCGCCGTGTGGCCGTTCGCGATCGCACGCTTGATTGCCCACTTGCCGGTGCGGTTGTGGAACAGCACGCCGGTGGCGATCTCGGGACAGTGCGCCCGGAATCGGTCGAGTGCGTCCATGTCGAAGGACGTCACGATCATGTTCTCGACGGTTCGGTCGCTGCAGTGCGCATCGATGGCGTCGGCCGTCATCTCGACGAACGATTGGTTGGACATATCGATCTCATCAGTTTTGAGTTCGATGTCGAGCCCGAGCGGGCCGCACGCCTCGATAAAGGTCGCGAAGTCCGGGATCGAGGCATCAAGCTCGCCTGCGGCCGTCGTGGCGACCCGCTGGCCTGATGCGGTCACTGGGTCGTGATGGATGACGAGCCCGTCAGCCGCAGGGCGAACATCGAACTCAACCCACGTTGCTCCAGCTGAAGCGGCTGCAATGGCCGCGGCAACCGTGTTCTCTGGCTCGATAGCCGAAGCGCCGCGGTGGCCGCACACGAGCGGGCCGTCGACGGGTGCTCGGGGACGCCATGGGCTCGTGCTCATCGCCGCACCGTACTACTCCCCCGTTGAGACCACCGGTGCAGCGACAGCGACACATCGATCTGGCCGGACTGTTTGCAGACCAGAAGAACACTGGATCTTGTGCCCAGAGACCCTTGCTCAACTCCCTACCGCGCGATATGTTCACGATCAGGCGGCCACGATTTGGGGCCGACCTCACAGGGGGAATGCGTTAGGGACCGACCGGAACAACCCGGTTGGGACACCTTTCGCTTCAATGTTCAAAGGGGGAACATTGGCGCTGACGATGCCTAAGTACGACCCA
>CAZEMU010000142.1:0-2339 GCA_964513315.1 uncultured Acidimicrobiaceae bacterium
GTCGGCGGGGTCGTGGAGCGGAAGCAGGACGTCGATCAGGTTCTCGGCCCGGTCGGTCGCAACGATGTAGACCATCCGGTCGGTGACCTCGCCCTCGGCATGCACGGCGCCGGCCGGGATCACGAGCTTGGTGCCAGGCACGAGTTCGTGGCGGACGCCCTCGGCGTCGAGGATGTAGCTCGATCCCTCAAGCACATAGCCAGTCACATCGGCGTCGTGCCAGTGGAGCGGAGCCTCGGCCGAGCGCTCGGACACATACGTGGTCGGCCAGAAGCCGAGCTCGGCGACGTCGGCCATCACGTCGCCAAGGTTCGCAAATGCGTCGGCGAGAACTTGCAACGGTCCAGGTTCGAGCGCCATGGCAGTCCTTCGGTGGGGAAGCGGCAAGGTTGGCAGGCGTTCAGACTCGCATGTGCAGGGATCGCGCCCGAAAACCAAAGCGCGGGGGAGCAGATAGCGTTTTCTCGATGGCACGTGGGCGCACTGAGCGAGTGATGGCGCAGCACTACGACGGCGCGCTCCTGAAGCGCCGCCCCGAGGAAGTCGTTGTCGAAGAACCGTTGACCGTTCGGGTCAACGAAACCGACGTCGCAACCACGATGCGTACGCCCGGCCACGACTTCGAACTCGCCGTCGGCCTGCTGCACGCCGACGGCATGCTCGGCGACGCAACCGTCACCGAGATTCGCTATTGCGCGACCGGCAGCGCCGTCGAGACCGAATTCAACGTCGTCTCGGTCACCGCTCCTGGCGCACCCGAACCGAAGCCTCGGCTCGGCGTCATCAGCTCATCGTGTGGCCTCTGCGGCACCGAGGCGATCGCGGACATCGCAGATCGCATCGACCGAGTACCCGCAGCCGAACCGTTCGACCCCGACGTGCTGCTCAAGGTCGTGTCTTCGATGGCCGGCCACCAGCCCGTCTTCGACCGCACCGGTGGCCTCCATGCAGCTGCGGCATTTGACCGCGACGCTGTGATCCTCGAAGCCCGCGAAGACATCGGCCGCCACAACGCCGTCGACAAGGTCGTCGGCCGCTTCCGCCTGGACAACAAGTTGCCCGCCCAGGATCTTGGACTATTCGTCAGCGGCCGAGCATCGTTCGAGATGGTGCAGAAAGCGTGGGCGGCTGGCTTCACCAGCGTCGTCGCTGTCAGCGCACCATCGGCGCTCGCCGTCGAGGCCGCCACGACCGCAGGTCTTCAGCTCGCCGGGTTCGCCCGCAACGGAACACTGAACTTCTATGCCCCCGGAGGCACCGCATGACCCAGGATGTTCGCCCATCGATCGGCCAAGGAGTGCTCCACCTGTTCTTCAAGGTCGGCGCTGGTGTCGACAAGGCCGCCGCAATCGCCGCCGTCGAAGCTTGCCGTGGCCGAGAAGACCAGGTCGTGTCGATCGCGATGCTGGGCCACAAGGCCGACATTGCCGTGATGGGCCTCGGCCCGAACCTGTGGTCGCTGCGCCAACTGCAAACCGATCTGGTCGCGTCGGGCCTTGAGCTCGTCGACAGCTACGTGTCGCTCACCGAGCTCAGCGAGTACGCAATGGGCATCCCCGACGAGATGAAGAACATGCGCCTCTGGCCGGTGATGCCGCCCGAGGACAAGCCCGCCTGGTGCTTCTACCCGATGAGCAAGAAGCGCGTCGGCGACGACCAGAACTGGTTCACGCTCGAGTACGACCGCCGCAAAGAACTCATGTACGAACACGGCACGTCGGGCCGCAAGTTCGCAGGCCGCATCGTTCAGCTGATCACCGGATCAACCGGCCTCGATGATTACGAGTGGGGCGTCACGCTGTTCGGGCAACATCCCGACGACCTCAAAGAAGTCGTCTACACGATGCGTTTCGACGAAGCCTCGTCGGTCTACGCAGACTTCGGCCCGTTCTACACCGGCATGGTCGCCGAGCTCGACGACGTCCTGAGCTAGTCGAGACTCAGCGGCGGCTGAGTCGACGTCCGCCAACGACGACGGCACTGCCGAGCAACACCAGGGCAACACCGAACGAGGTGCCCGGTGCGCTGGTCTGGCCAGTCGCGGCCAACCCGGCGCCAGCGGCTGCGTCGCCGCCTCCGGTGCCGCCGATGGCTTGCGATCCCGAGTCCTGTGCGTCTGCCTGCTGTGCGCCCGCAGCTTCGGCCTGAGGGATCAGCCCGAAGCCAAATGCTCCATCGCTGGTCTCAGGCGCGGTCGAGAAGGTGCCCGGGTCGTCGGCGCGCTCTGCGCCGGCGTTGACGGCGACTTGCGTCGTGGGGGTTGGCGCAACGGTGGCCGTGGGTTCTGGCGTCGCGGTTGGTTCGGGCGTCGCCGTGGGTTCGGGTGTGGCGGTCGGTTC
>CAZEMU010000142.1:2439-10454 GCA_964513315.1 uncultured Acidimicrobiaceae bacterium
GGTTCGGGCGTCGCCGTGGGTTCGGGTGTGGCGGTCGGTTCAGGTGTTGCCGTGGGCTCAGGCGTCGCGGTTGGTTCCGGCGTCGCCGTAGGAACAGGTGTCGCCGTAGGAACAGGCGTCGCCGTCGGCTCGGGGGTTGGTGTTGCGGTTGGTTCCGGCGTGGCCGTCGGCTCGGGAGTCGGCGTCGGCGTCGTGGGCCCCTGGTATCGGGCGTAGGTCAAGCCGTCGGTTGGCGACTCGCCGAAGATGTAGAGCGACGACATGTCGGCCGAGAAGGTGACGCCCTCGGCCTGTTCGAAAGCAGGAAGCGCCATCGTCGACAGCACAGTGGCCGTGCTTTGGAACGGATCAACCTCGAGCTGCACCAGCTCTTGGCTCTCGTCGCTCACGACGAAGATCGTGTTATCGACCGGCGACACGTACAGACCCGAAGCGTCGAGCACCGGCACCGGAACGATCGCAAGGATGTTCCCAAACGAATCGACCTTGTAAAGGGTCGGGTCCTTTTCCTGGGTGACCCAGAAGATGATGCTGCCGTTCGACTCGTTGTAGTCGACGGCCAGGCCCTCGGCGCCGAACCCGCTCGGGCCTTCGCTGATGAAGGTTGAGATCGACTGGCTCGACGAATCGATGACCGTGACGCTCACGTCTTGTGGAATCGTGATGCGCTCGATGACGCCCGTGTTCTCGCTCAGGACCGCGAAGTCGTCGCCGGCGATCCACGCAATGCCTTCGAGATCGCCGCCACCGACTTGCACGCTGATCGAGCGGCGAGGTCCGATCACGACTGCGCCCGAAGCATCGGTGTCGTACTCGTGGATCTCGTTCGTGAAGTTGTCGACGACGTACACGCGGTTCGTGTCCTGGTTGTAGGTCGCGCCGGACAGGTCGTTCGATGTGGTGCCGAGCTGGTCGTCGGCCGATTCGGCCAGCACCGTGTACGGCAGCACCGAGGCGGCGAGTCCCAGGCGAGGTAGTGCCACCACGAGCAGGCCCACCAAGGCGAGAATCGCGCCGAGACGGGTGGCGAGTGAAGCCCGCTGGGTGTTCGATGGAGAGCGCATACGACAACAACTTGCGGCACATCCTGTGCAGGACCGCCCGCGATGTGAGCAATCTACCATTGACGGGAACTGATTCTTCTGGTCGAGCCAGGCGCCCATCGTTCGAACCGAGACAACAGACTCCGGTAGTCTTGGGAGCCGTGGCAGAAGTCGGAAGTGGTCGCCTTACCGAGCCCACGACATTTGTCTTCACCGATGTCGTTGGATCGACCAAGTTGTGGGCTGCAGATCCTGAGGGCACGGCACGCAGTTTCGTGATCCACGACGCCATTGTGCGCACCGCGATCAAAAGCCACGGCGGCGAGCTTTTCGGTTGGGCCGGCGACTCCTTCCGGGCCGCCTTCGAGGATCGAGCGGCTGCCCTTGAGTCTTGCCAGGCCATCCACGACGAGCTCGCCGCGGCCGACTGGAGCGGCGATCCGTCGCTGCGAGTGCGCATTGGCGTCACCCACGGTCAGGCACTGCATCGCGACGGCGAGTACTTCGGGCCGGTGCTGAACACGGCCGCTCGTCTCCAAGATGTCGCCCAGCCCGGTCAGACGGTGGTCGGCGCCGCGGCTGTCGCAGGCCTCGATGGGGTCACCATCACCTCGCTTGGGCGCCACCGGGTTCGCGACGTTGCCGACGAGATCGAACTGTTCCAGCTCGGCGCCGTCCGGTTTCCGCCGCTGCGCACGGTTGACGCCACGCTCAGCACCCTGCCACCCGTGCCGGGAAGTCTGGTGGGTCGAGCCTCGGCTGTCGGCGAAGTCCGGGCCGCGCTCGACGACCGTCTGCCCGTCACCGTGGTCGGCACCGGCGGCGCCGGCAAGACGCGACTCGCGATCGAAGTCGCCCACCTTGAGCTGAGCGATCATCCTGACGGTTGCTACTTCGTCGACCTTGCTCCCGTCACTGGCCAAGAGGGCGTCGCCCCCGCCATCGCCCGCAGTTCTCGTATCAAGCTCGCCGGCGGCGACCCGCTGCAAGAGATCGTCGACTACTTCGCTGGGCGTCGGGCTTTGCTCGTGCTCGACAATTGTGAGCACCTCGTCGGGATCGTGAAGCGCTTCGTGCAACACCTTTCGATGAGCGCCCCAGGACTCGGCCTGCTGGTGACTAGCCGCGAATCGCTCGGCGTTCCCGGTGAACGGGTTGTACGCCTGGGTCCGCTGCCGACCGTCGAAGATGGCGGCCCTGCCGTCGAGCTCTTCGTCAACCGGATCCGCGACAACGTCGCCGACTTTGACCCGACACCGGTCGAGCTCGCACAGATCGCCGAGATCTGCGACCACCTCGATGGCATTCCGCTCGCGCTCGAGCTCGCCGCGGCCCGTTCCGGCGTGCTCGGGCTCGACCATCTGCTCGACGGCATGCACGACCGCTTCCGCATGCTGACCTCGAACAACTCCGATGGCACCCGCACGTTGCGAGAAGCCATCGACTGGAGCTTTGGGCTGCTCTCGCCGTCTGAGCAAGAGTTCTTCACCCGGTGCGGTGTCTTCAACGGGTCCTTTGATCTGCGGGCTGCGTCAGCGATCGCGCCGCACATCGACCCGCTCGACGTCGCCGACCTCTTGCACTCGCTCAGCCGCAAGTCCCTCATCTCGGCCGAGGGTGTCTTGGGCGGACGCTTCCGCCTGCTCGAAACGATCCGTGCCTATGCGCTGCTGAACCTGCGTGAACGCGAGATCGAACAAGAAGTCCGGCTGCTGCACTTCGAGCACTACCGGGATCTCGTCGCGGTCGAGGAACTCGATGCATCCAGCGATCTCGACCGAGCCGTGCGACTCACCCCCGAGTGGTCGAACATCAGCGGTGCGCTTGAGTGGGGGACCTCGGTTGACCGTTGGGTCGACTCGGCCCGCCTGGCATCTGGCTGCCTCGGCCTCTGGGAGATGCCCGTCCCCGCCGTCGAAGGCCGACGCTGGATCGAACTCTTGCTTCCGCATCTCGACGATGCGCCCGTTCCTAAAGCGATCTTGCAGTACGCGCTCTCGTCGATCGAAGCGCAGATGGACAACTTCGAGCAGGTCCACAAGCTGATGACGGCCATGTCGGCGTCGCCGGTGCCGCAAGTCCAGGCAAGCGCGCTCGCGCTCACCGGCTACCTGCAGGCCCGCACGTCACCCGAAAGCTCCGAGCCGCTCTTTGCGCTTGCTGAGGATCTCATCGACCTGCACGAGCTTGGCGCAGAGTCGCAAGTCACGCTCTGGTGGACCCGCGGCGCCAAGGCCCTCTACGAACCGGACCTGCACGAGGCGTATCGCTGCTTCCAACGAGGCTTTGACGTCGCCCAAGAAACGACCCGACGCACACCGAACACGGTGTACGCAGGACTCGCGCTCGTCACCGCGCAGCTGCTGCTCGACCGCCCATCCGATGCGCTCGCAACCCTCGACAGCTACAGCTGGTCGGACTCGCGTTGGGACTCATCGCCGGTGCTGCGAGCGGTCGCGCTGATCGACTTGGATCGAGCGAACGAGGCCGCGGACCTCGTGTTCTCGTATGCACACGAGTCGCTGCTCGGCCGCCTCGCCCGCATGAGCAATGACGCGATGATCGGCTTCGCCGCGCTTGCGCTGCACCGTGGCGAGCCGGACCACGCCTGGACGTTGCTGCAACAAGCGGCCACACCTCGGACCCCGTTCACCATCGGTCTCGCCGAGGGACTCGCCGCACGCATCGGCAAGGGCGCCGAGCTCATAGCGATTCATCGGTCCCGTGAGGTCGAGCTCGCCGAGCTCGATGCGATCGACTACCTGCGGGCCGAGATGGACCGGCTCACGTCTGCGAAGACGGAGCAGGTGGAGCAAACAACCACCGAATAACCACGATCCCGAGTACCGCCGCGAACAGCTGGGCGACGATGAAGCCGACGGCGTCGGCGGGGTCGATGCCGGCGAACGTGTCGGAGAGCGTTCGGGCGATCGTGACTGCGGGGTTCGCGAAGCTGGTCGACGAGGTGAACCAGTACGCACCGCCGATCCAGCCCGCGACCGTTGCGGCGGCCAAGGTCGGCTTCTCGGCGTAGACGACGCCGTAGATCACCAGCAGGAGCCCGAAGGTCGCGACGACCTCGGCGATGAGTTGGTTCGAACCGGAGCGACTCTTCTCACTGATCTCGACGAGCGGAAGGTCGAACATCGCGTTGGCAAGCATCGCCCCAAGGCAGCCGCCGGCGATCTGGACGGCGATGAATGCGGCGGCCTTGGTCGCGTCGATTGTCCGTCGAGCCAGTTCGAACAGCGTGACCACCGGATTGAAGTGGGCGCCCGACACGGGGCCGAGAGCCAGGATTAGCGCCAGCAGCACGCCTGCCGTTGCGAACGCGTTCTCGAGCAACTGCAGGCCGACGTCGTCACTGAGTCGCTCGGCCATGATCCCTGACCCGATGACGCCCGCCACCAAGAGGGCTGTGCCGATGCATTCGGCAGCCAGCTCTTGGGGGCGAAGGGTCGAGGAGAACACGGCGAGAGACTAGATGGTTGTGTGTCGGTGGTCGGGGTGCGGCGACGTTGCGACGGGATCAGCAGCAGCGGGCGGCTGGCGCTTCGGTGGCTTCTGCCGGTGCGGCGGTGGCGCTCGCGAGCTCGGGTGGGCAACAGGCCGAGCCCTCTTTGGACACGACGACGTTGGCATAGGTGTCGGCGTCGCCGGTGCGGACGTACCACTCCCAGCGGTTGCCGGCTGGCGAGCTCAGCCATGTCTCGGTCTTCTCGGCATAGCAGCACAGCGTTTCGGCGACGCCGGTGGTGTCGAGACCTTCGGCGACGAGACGGGCTTCGGCCTCAGAGACCTCTTCTTTGGTCTCAACCTCGACGCCGAGGTGGTTGATCGAGCCGTCGGGCCCCTGCTTCTCGTTGAGCACGAGCTTGAGCGGTGGGTTCTCGATGGCGAAGTTGGCGTAGCCAGGCTTGAGCACGGCTGGTTCGGTGGCAAACATGCGGGTGTAGAACTCGATCGCTGCGTCGAGATCGTCAACGTTGAGGGCGAGCTGGAGTCGAGACATGAGGGGTGTTCTTTCTTCTCTTGGGGAAGTTGTGGTGGGTCGTCATTTCGACGTTGATCGATACGTTAACGAACACATCGACAACCGTCAATATGTTTTTCGCTGACGTATGGCACACTGGTCAGGTGAGTTTCACCAAGTTGCCCGAGGTCTGTTGTGGCCCGGGCTCGGCGCCGACACTGGCTGAGCCCGACGCCGTTGAACTCGCGAGCCTGCTCAAGGCGGTCGCGGACCCGGTGCGGCTCCGCTTGCTCAACATCATCTCGCAGTCGGGCGAAGCATGCGCGTGCGACTTGCCGGCATTGCTCGACCGAAGCCAGCCAACGATCAGCCATCACCTCAAGATCCTGGTCGAGGCAGGTCTGCTCGACCGTGAGCAGCGAGGCAAGTGGGCATGGTTCACGGTGCAGGGACAGCGGCTGCGGGCACTCGGCGATGCCCTGACCCCTGACGGTCTGCTTCCGGGCGAAGCGGGTGCACCCGATGCCACTGGTGGCTGCTGCTAACCGCACCTCGGGCGCCTCATAACTTCGGTTGCCGGTTGATCGAGCCGACTAGGTTCCGGCAATGCTCAACCTCGATCGATTGCGCGCGGACACGCCAGGTGCAGATCTCGTCGCCCACTTCAACAACTGCGGATCATCGCTTCCGACAGCCAAAGCTGTCGATGCCATGGTCGACTACCTGCAGGCCGAGGCCCAGATGGGTGGCTACGAGATTGCGACGGCTCGCCAAGCTGACCTCGACGACTTCTACGTAAGCACCGCCGAATATCTCGGCTGCGACCGCGCCGAGGTCGCCTTCTCGTCGGGAGCGGCCGAGGCATGGTGGCGAGCGTTTACGGCGGTGCCGCTGGTCGCTGGCGATCGCATCTTGGTGACCTCGAGCGAGTACCAGGCGAACGCGTTCGGCTGGATGGTTGCGGCGGAACGCGGCGTCGTCGTCGACGTCATCCCCAACGACGCCGACGGCGTGGTCGATCTCGACGCCATGGTCGAATTGCTCGATGAGCGGGTGCGGCTGATCTCGTTCACGATGATCTCGCTCGGCAACGGTGCGGTGCAGCCAGCCGCAGAAGCGGCCGCTCGAGCGCGGGCGGCAGGAAGCGATGCGATCTTCCTGCTCGACGCGTGCCAGGCCGCTGGCCAACTTCCGTTGAACGTCGACGAACTTGGCTGCGACTTCCTCGCCTACACCGGTCGCAAGTTCATGCGCGGGCCACGGGGAACCGGTGTGCTCTATGCCCGTGCCGAGGTCCTCGACCAACTCGGTCCGCCAACCTTCGTCGACGGAGCGTCCGCGGTGTGGAAACCAGACGGTGGCTACGAACTCCTTCCCGGGGCACAACGCTTCGAGTTCGGTGAGTTCGGCTACGGCGCCAAGGTCGGACTCGGCGTGGCGACTCGGTACATGCTCGACGTTGGCATCGATGCGATCGCCGAACGTGTCGGCTCCCTCGCAGACCGACTTCGCGCCGAGCTCACGAGCATCGGTGGTGTGCAGGTGCATGACCAAGGCCGAGCGCGCTGCGGCATCGTGACCTTCACGGTCGACGGCGTTGCGTCGGCCGACATGGCCACCGTGCTTCGTGCTGGTGGGGTGAACACGTCGACGCCGCACCGAAGCGCGTCGCAACTCGACCTGGGCGCCCGAGACATCACTGATGTGGTGCGAGCGGGTGTCCACTACTTCAACACCGACAGCGAGCTTGATCGCTTGCTTGAGATCGTGCAGGCTGCGTCCGCACAACAAGGAGCCTGATCATGTCTGAAGCCCCCAGTGAAGAGGCACGCGTACGGCGCCTTGCGGATCGTGCCGGCTATGACGCCGAGTCCATCAATCCGATTCTCGATGACGGATGGATCGCCCACGTCGGGATCGTGCGTAACGGCCGGCCGGTCGTCATTCCGATGTACTACGTACGCGATGGCGACTCGCTGCTGCTCCACGGCGCGCCAGCTGCTGGCACGCTGCGCGAAGGCAAGGGTGCCGAAGTGTGCGTGAGCGTCACCCTGCTCGAAGGGCTCGTGCTCGCTCGATCGGCGTTCCATCACTCGATGAACTATCGATCCGTGGTCGTGCACGGAACCGCGGTGCCGGTCGACGATCCGGCCGAGAAGGAAGCTGCGCTCGAGCTGTTCGTCGAGCGCATGGTCCCGGGTCGACAAGCCATGATCCGGCCGAATACGGCCAAAGAGATCCAAGGAACGGGTGTGTTGCGGGTCGCCCTCGACAATGCGTCGACCAAATATCGCAAGGGCGATCCGATCGATGACGACGAGGACTACGAGCTCCCGATCTGGGCCGGCGTCGTGCCGGTGACCGAAGTCCTGGGCGCGCCGATCAACGACACCCGCTTGTCTGACGGCATTGCAGTCCCGGACAACGTCAACGCACTCGCCGACGGCTGACGGCAAGTAGTCGGTGAAAACGCGACGTTGCCGCAGGGTCCGAAGGACCCTGCGGCAGTGCAACTGGGAGCGGGAACACCCAGCTGCGCTACCGGCCGCGCGCACCGGCAGATCGAACAAATTTCCTCGCCAGAGAAAACTCTAGTCCGATCAGCTGAAGTAGTCGACGAGTCCGAACACGTCGGCGTGGGCCGTGGCGGTCTGACGGCCGGACCGCACCGAGATGGTGTTCGGGACCTGGCTCCAGGCGACGACTCGGGTGGGGAAGCTGATCGTTGTCGTTTCGCCTGGCGCCAGTTCGGGAACGGGGATGCGCAAGGTTCGTGTGGCCTCGTTCCACGTCGCTCCATCGGGCAGCGTCCGTGGCGGCACCAGCGCCTCGTGCAACACATCGGTGACGACCGCGTTGCCCATCACCCGGTTGCCGTAGTTCGTGACGGTGACGCTCCAGGTCGTGATCTCGCCGCGAAACACCGAGCGGGGAGAGGACTCGGCGGTAATGCCAAGGCGGACGCGAGTTGCCTTGGCCGTCGTTGTCGTGTCATCGCA
>CAZEMU010000143.1:0-10323 GCA_964513315.1 uncultured Acidimicrobiaceae bacterium
TAGGCCAGTGGGTTTCAACTAGGCCAGTGGGTTTCAACTAGGCCAGTGGGTTTCAACTAGGCCAGTGGGTTTCAGCTAGGACAGGGGGCGCGATGAGCGAGAACAAGTACCACCAGGAACGGCTCGAACGCCCGGCCCCTCCGCCGGGCTGTCCGATGCATGCCACGTGGAGTCCGCTCAACGAGGACTACCTCGATGAGCCGTACCGCATCGCCGCCGAGCTTCGAGACGCGCACCCGGTGTTCTACGCCGAAGAGCTCGGCTACCTGGTCGTGACCAAGATGGAGGACCTCGAACGGATCTTCGCTGACCATGAGACCTTCGCGTCGGTGAACGTGCAAGACCCCGTGTTTCCTCTGGCAGCCGAAGCCCAGGCCGTGCTGGCCGCTCCGGACTTCAACCCGACGGCGGTCATGTCGAACCGGCCCGAGCCGGACCACGGCAAGATCCGCAAGTACACGCGGCAGGGCTTTTCGAACTCGCGGATCAAGACGCTCGAGCCGTTCATCCGCCGACGTGGCAACGAACTCATCGACCAGATGCTTGAGAACGGATCGCCGATCGAGATCGTCGATGCACTCGCCTTTCCGCTCCCGGGCGAAACCGTGTTCCGCTTCATCGGGTTCCCTGAGGCTGACGACGAGATGCTCAAGCACTGGTGCGGTGACCGCAAGGCGTTCTCGTGGGGCAAGCCCACCGGGCAGGAGCAGACCGAGATCGCCGAGCAGATGCTCGCCTATTGGCGTTACTGCCGCGACTTCACCGCCGCAAAGCAGGCCAACCGCGGCGACGACTTCGCCAGCGAACTACTCACGGGTCACGAAGAGAACCCCGACGACATGACCTATCGAGAGGTCGAGTCGATCGTCTACGGACTCAGCTTTGCGGGGCACGAGGCCGTAACTGCACTGATCTGCAACACGCTGCAGTGCCTTCTCCCCCGCCGCGACGTGTGGGCCGAGATCGTCGCCGACCCGTCGCTGATCCCGAACGCGATCGAAGAGGTCCTGCGGTGGCATTCGTCGCAGATCTCGTGGCGTCGCCTGACGACGGTCGATACCGAGATCGGCGGCTACGACGTGCCAGCCGGAACCCAGATCTTCATGAACTTCGCGTCGGCGAATCGTCAGTCCGACATCTTTGACAATCCCGACGAGTTCGACATTCACCGTCCGAACGCGGCGCACCACATCAGCTTCGGCAAGGGCGTGCACTATTGCCTTGGCGCCAAGTTCGCCAAGATGGAAGCCCAGCTCGTGACCGAGATGCTCGCCGAGCGCATTCCGTCACTGCGACTGGTCGAGGACCAGGACATTTCGTACTTCCCGAACATCACGTTCCGGGGCCCCAACACGCTTCAGGTTGCGTGGGACTGATGGCAGCCGTTCGTCTGTTTCCGGGACTGGTGACGACCTGCGCGCTCTTCTTCGTCGCGATTGCGATTGGGCGCTGGCGCATCGACTACGAAGCGGACGGCACGTGGATCGATCCATCGAGCGGCCAGGTGTACGACACCGCCGGGCGCCTGGGCTACACGATCGGGGCACTGGTGTTGTGCGTCGCCGCGCTCATCACCATCCTGCTGACCGTGCGCCGCGGCAGCCAAGCATGACTGAGCGGCGCATTCGCGCCGTCACGTTCGATGCGGATCAGACGCTGTGGGACTTCGCTGGCGTGTACCAACGGGCGCTCGCCTCAACGCTCGGACTGATGGTTCACCGGGGCGATGTTCCCGATGGTTCGCTGACCACCGCCGACCTTCGCGCCATCCGCGACGAGCTCGCCGAACAGGCACTCGGAACCGCGCACGATCTCGCCGACATACGGCGAGCATCGTTCGTCGAAGCACTGCGCCGACACGACCATGCTTCGCCCGAGGCTGCGGGTGACGTTCTCACCGAGCACTACATGCAGATCCGCTTCGACTCCATTCGCCTCTACGACGACGTCGTCGAGGCGCTCGCGCAGGTCAAGCGTCGCTGCCCGATCGGCCTGCTGACCAACGGCAACACCGACCCCGAGCGCTGCGGCTTACCCGACGTGTTCGACGTCGTGGTCATGGGCCCGGACCATGGAGTTGAGAAGCCAGACCCTCGAGCGTTCGCGCTCATCGCCGACCGCCTCGGGGTCGAGCCCAATGAGCTTCTGCACGTTGGCGACGATGCCGACGACATCGATGGGGTCAACGCCATCGGAGGTGTTTCCGTCCTCATCGAGCGAGATGGGCCACGACCCGATCTTGTCGATCGTGCGGACCACACGATCGCGACGCTGACCGAACTTGGCGAGCTGGTCGAGGGCTACCTGTCTCGTCACAGCGAGGCCAGCGAAGACTTAGCCGTCGAGTAGCTCGGCCTTGACCTGGCGCTTGAGGAACTTTCCGTTGGCGTTGCGAGGCAACGACTCGGTGCGGAACCAGATGTGGGCAGGCACCTTGAACTTCGCGATCCGTTCGGCGACGAACGCCTGAATGTCTTCGGCGCTGACGTCGGCGTTCTCGTCGATCACGATGCAGGCGCCGACGGCTTCGCCGAGTCGCTCGTCGGGCACGCCGAACACGACGTTCTCGACGACTGCCGGGTGGTCGAAGATCGCCGACTCAACCTCGGAGCAGTAGACGTTTTCGCCGCCACGCAAGACCATGTCCTTGGCCCGGTCGACGATGAATACGAAGCCGTCCTCGTCGATGCGAGCGATGTCACCGGTGTTGAACCAGCCGTCGCGAATCGCGTCGGCCGTTGCCTCGGGCTTGTTGAGGTAGCCCTTGATCACAACGGCGCCGCGCACACAGAGCTCACCGACCGTGTCGGGCGCCGCGGGCAGATCGTTACCGTCGGCGTCGACCAGCTTGGCGTCGAGCGTCGGCACGATCGGGCCGCACGATTCGGGCTTGTCCTCGAACAACTTCGCCGAGACCGCGGTCACGATGCCGTGGGTTTCGGTCAGGCCGTAGCCGGTGCCGGGGGTCCGTCCGTTCTGGCCGATCTTGGAGACGAGGTCCGGCTGGACTTGTGCACCGCCACCGCTCAGGCTGCCGAGCGAGGACAGGTCACGTGTTTCCCAATCGGGATGCGACATGAGCTCACGGGACATGACCGGCACGCCGCCGCTGCGGGTGATCTTCTCTCGCTCGATCAGTTCCAGGGCACGCCCAGCATCCCACTTGTACATGAGCACGATCGTGCCGCCCGCGAGCGTGATCGGATGCAGGCCGCAGTTGCAGGCCGTGACGTGAAAGAGCGGTGTCGGCGCGAGCGATACCGCTCGGGTCGGCTCGGGCGCTTCGTCGCCGTGCAGCGCGCTTACAGCAGCGGCTCCGAGCGCCGCCATGAACGCGAGGTTCATCAGATTCGTGACCGAGCCCCGGTGGGTGAGCTGCGCACCCTTGGGGAACCCGGTGGTTCCGGAGGTGTAGAAGATGGTTGCGTCGTCGTCGGGATCGATCGCGGCGTCAGGCATGTCGGCGGGCGCTGAGGACCCGTCGACCAGGTCGCCCCATCGAGCGGCGTCGGCCGGGAGGTCGCCGTCGTGGCGAGTGACGATCAGCGGCAGCGGTGCTTCGGCGCGAACCTCGTCGAGGACATCGCTGACACGAGCGAGGCGCTCGCCGTCGACGATCAGCACCTTGGGCCGGCTGTCGCTCAGCCCGTAGACCATCTCTGGTGCCGTCCACCATGCGTTCATGCCGACGAGCGCGGCACCGATCGACACCGTCGCCCAGTACGCAGCGATCCACTCGGGGTAGTTGCGCATCGACACGGCGACGCGGTCGCCCGGCTGCACGCCGTAGGTGTCGACGAGCACGTGGGCGAGGCTGCGGACCTTGGCCTGCATCTCGGCGTAGGTGACGTGTTCGTCTTCGAAGACGACATAGAGGGCGTCGCCATGGGCGGCGGCCATCTGCCAGACGTCGCGCATCGTTGCCGGTGCGTTGGCGAACTCGCGCATCGCGACGCCGCGAACTTCGATGTCGCGCATCTCGAACGGCGAGCCGGCGACGGTTAGCTGGGATTTGATCTGCTGGAAAGCGCTCATCAGTGCGAGATCATCGCACAGCCCGGCATGGCACTACCAAGAAGGAAACGCTGACGGCTTAGACGCCGCTGGCGTCAGCCCCGCTACGGCAGTTCGACGAAGTCGAACTGTGTAAGCGATGAGCGCTAGCGAAGAGCGACAGCGACTTCGAATTCGAGCAGGGTGGCGCCCATGCTCACGGGTGCGGGGCGTTCGGCTTCGCCTTCTTGGGCGGCGTGACTCGCCCGCGCACCGTCGCCATCGCGCCAGCCTTCGTACGACGCTTGGTCGGCCCAGCGGGTGTACACGAACCAGCGAGTTTCGGTCTCGCCGGTGGGGCGAAGCAGCTCGAAGCCTTCGAAACCGGCGACATCTTTGAGCGAATCCATGCGAGCGGTGAACCGCTTCACGATCTCATCTCCGGCCTGGGGCGGAATTTCGAGGGCATTGATCTTCACGACGCTCATGCGCCGGTTGTACCAGCCCGTTTGCGGCTCCGCACATCGAGGCCGGACCTTCTTGGAACCATGATTCGACTTTGCCTGCGGCCGATGGCACCATGAGCCGCAATGAGCATTCTTGGCACGCGCGTGCTGCGCACCGAAGACCCTGACCTCCTCACTGTTGGCGGTATGTACGTCGACGATCTCATCCCTGAGGGCTCGCTCCAGGCGACGTTTGTTCGGTCGATCATGGCCCATGCGGACATCACGTCGATCGACACGAGCGAAGCCGAATCCATGCCCGGCGTCGTTGCGATCTTCACCGCCGAGTCACTCGGGCTCGAAGCCCGGCCGCCGGCGTTCCCGATGCTCAACGCGGAGATGAAGCGCAGTTGGTTGGCGAGCGGGCGGGTCCGCTTCGTGGGTGAGCCAATCGCGCTGATCATCTCCGAGACCGCCGAGCAGGGCGTCGACGCCGCCGAACTCGTCTTCGTCGACTACGAGCCGCTCGACGCGGTCATCGACATGCGCGAATCGCTCGCCGGCGACACGTTGCTGTTCCCCGAGGCGGGCACCAACGTCACGTTCGCAATCCCTGGCTCGGTCGACGAGAACTTCTGGGATGGCTGCGACGTCAAGGTCGACCTGAGCTTCCGCAACCAGCGCTTGTCGGGTGCACCGATCGAGCCTCGCTCGTGCACGTCGCAATGGTCGACGGGCGACGATGGCCGAGAGTTCCTGACCCAATGGGCGACCACCCAGAACCCGCACGGCACCAAGGGCACCCTCGCCGGAGCCATGGGCCTCGACGAAGACCAGGTGCGAGTGATCTGCCCGCCCGATGTCGGCGGCGGTTTCGGCGCCAAGAACGGTGGCTACGCCGAGGACCTTGCAGTCACCGCTGCCGCTCGCAAGCTCGGCCGCACGATCCACTGGATCGAGACCCGCTCTGAATCGATGCTTGGCCTGGCGCACGGCCGTGCCTCGATCTTCGACTGCCAGATCGGCGGCACCCGCGACGGCAAGATCCTGGCGTTCGCGTGCGACCAGCTGAAGGACGGCGGCGCGTACGCCGGCATCGGCGCGGTGCTTCCGTTCATCACACGGACGGTTTCGTCGACGGTCTACGACATCCCGAAGATCTCGTGGGGCCACAACTCGGTAATGACGAACACCGTCCCGACGGGTGCTTACCGAGGCGCCGGACGCCCCGAGGCTGCCCACGCACTCGACCGCATGATCGACCTCTTCGCCGACGAGATCGGCATGGATCCGGCCGAGGTTCGGCGCATCAACTTCATCACGCCCGAGCAATTCCCGCACACGACCGCCGCTGGCGCTGACATGGACTCGGGCCGCTACGCCGACGCCATGGACAAGGTCATGGAAGTCGCCGACTACCCAGCGCTGTTGGCCGAACAGGCGGCTCGCCGCGATGACGCATCGAAGCCCCTGATGGGCCTCGGCTGGTGTGCCTATGTCGAGATCGCCAACCCGATGCAGAACGGCGAGTTCGGTCGCATCACCGTGCACGCCGATGGTTCAGCCACGGTCCTGACCGGATCGTCGGCCCACGGCCAGGGCCACCACACCGCGTTCGCGCAAGTGGCGAGCGATGTCACCGGCATCCCGTTCGAGAAGATCGAGGTCCGCCACGGCGACACAGCCGAGGTCCCCCGCGGTGGCGGTACCGGCGGCTCGAAGTCGCTCCAGGTGGGCGGAAGCGCCGTCTACGAGGCAAGCGAGAGCGCGATCGAGATGGCCAAGGCCGCAGCCGCTGAGCTGCTCGAGGCCAGCGCCGACGACATCGTCCTCGATGTGGAAACGGGAGCGTTTGGTGTCGCTGGCACGCCGGCGATCAGTCGCTCGTGGGCCGAGATCGCAACCCACATGGAGTCAACCGGCGTGCAGCTCAGCGCCGACGCAGACTTCACGCCTGGCGGCGCCACGTTCCCGTTCGGTGTGCACCTCGCCGTGGTCGATGTCGACCGCGACACGGGCCAGGTCACGCCTCGACGCCACATCTGCTGTGACGACGCCGGCACGCTGGTCAACCCGATGATCGTCGACGGCCAGGTCCATGGCGGGATCGCCTCGGGCATTGCCCAGGCCACGATGGAAGAGTTCGCCTACGACGAAGATGGCAACCCGACCACGGCCAACTTCATGGACTACGGCATTGTGTCGGCGGCCGAGCTTCCGAGCTTCGAACGCATCGAGATGGAAACGCCAACGGACCGCAACCCGATCGGCGCTAAGGGTGTCGGCGAGTCCGGCACGATCGGTGCAACACCGGCGGTGCAGAACGCCGTCGTCGATGCGCTCTCGCATCTCGGCGTGAAGCACGTCGAGATTCCGTGCACACCCCGCCGCGTCTGGCAGGCCATGCAAGAGGCAACGTCCTAGCTGCAGCGAACGGGTGTCAGGCACCGTTCGGTTCGCTGCGAACGGGTGTGAGACACCGTTCGGGTAGTTACCGGAACGGCGCCATCCAGCTCAGGCCGGCTTCGACCGAGTCGCCCCGCGGGTTGTATTCGGCGCCGAACGGTCGGGCGTAGCCCATCGCTTCGGTGGCAGGAAGCAGTTCGCCGAAGTTGATGTCGCCCCAAGCTGATTGGATTCGATCGGGCTCGCCTCGATCCGGAAACGCAGAGATCTGGATGTGGCCGATGTGTGACATCGCGCCGGCGATGACGTCACGCAATGGCTGACCGTCCATCGTGCTCGAGTGGAACGTGTCGAGCATGAGCTTGAGGTTCGGGGCGGCGACCGCTTCGATCGTTTCGATCGCCGCCGCGGTTGTGACCAGGTGGTAGTCCTCGGCCACTCCGGTGTTGAGCGGCTCGATCAGGATCTTGCGACTTGACGCTGCAGCCTGGAGCGCGGCGTAGGCCAGGTTCTCTCGATAGACCGTTTCGCTCTCGGCCGTGCGCCCTGATCGACCGGCGACGACGCTGACGGCAGTGCAATCGATGGCGTCGGCGTACGCGATCGCCTGATCGATCGCAGCCCGAGCCTCGTCGACTCGGTCCGGCAGCGCCGCAAGTCCGAAGTCGCCCGGCTGGTCGCCGGTGAAGGTGTTCAGGCTCACCATCTCGAGTCCGGTCTCATTGAGCGCGGCCCGGACGTCGGCGGGATCGAACGCGTATGGCTCGTGGCACTCGACGGCGTCGAAGCCGGTTGCCGCAGCTCGACGGATCGCGTCGGGCAGCGCCAATTCCTTCCACAGGAACCCGAGGTTCGCGGAGAAGCGGATCATCGGCCCGCGACCCGAAGTGCTCCGGGCGCGGCGCGAAGCGTGGCGGGTAGCGAGCCCCAGGCTTCGCCGTCGGCACGCATGCGCAGTTCGGCGCCCTCGATACGGACTTCGGCGCCTCGCAAAACGGCCACGTGGCGGCTTCGCACGTGGTGGCCGGTGAACACCGTGGGTAAGAGCGCCCCGAACTTCAGCGGCCCAGCCGGGCCCATCAAGACGACTTCGAGCGAGCCGTCGGTCGGCTTCGCTTCGGGGGCGACCTTCATCCCGCCTCCGAAGTAGGCGAGGTTGGCGACAGCTAGCAGATTCGCGGCGACGTCGTGCTCGACCCCGTCGACCGTGACGGTCAGCTCGTGGCGTTCGATCCGGGGAAGCTCAGCCAGCGTCGCGACGCTGTACTTGGCCCCGCCCTTGGGGAACCGCATCACTTCTGCTCGCTCGTTGATGTTCACAGCGAGCCCGACGATCGCCACGGTCATCGCATAGCGAGCCGGGGTGTCGCCCACCGAGTCGCACTCGATGAGATCGACCGGAGCAGCGGGGCCCATCGCTGCGGCGCACGCAGCGGGCATCTTGGTGGGCAGCCCGAGGCCCTTGACCGCATCGTTGCCGGTGCCGACCGGGACGATGCCGAGCACCGTCTCGGTCTTGGCCAGCGCGTTGACGGCGAGGTGGATCATGCCGTCGCCTCCGGCCACCACGACTCGGGCAACCCCGTCGGCGGCGAGCTCTGCCAGCAGGGCTCGAGCGTCGTCGGACGAGTCGGGCACGTGGCGCTCGATCGCGCCGTGACCGGCGAGTTCAGCAGCGATCGCGTCGATGCGTCCGGCCGCCCCTCCCCCGCCGGCAGCTGGATTGGCGACGAGGTGAACCGTCACTCTGTGAGCTTCAACGATTCAGCCGCCATGGCGGATGAGACGGCCAGGCAGTGCGCCGGTGGCGACGCCGTCAGCGAAGATCTCTTGGCCCGCGCAGATGGTGTGCAGGTACCCGGTCGCCCGCTGGAGCATGCGACGTCCGCCGGCTGGCAGGTCGTGGTGGATCTCGGGGCGCAGCGCATTCAGGTTCTCGAAGTCGATCACGTTGACGTCGGCCCGCAGCCCAGGCACAAGCTGACCACGATCGTGCAGACCGACCGCAGCTGCGGTCTCACGGCAGTGCATGCGCACGATCTCTTCGACCGACAGGCGGCCTTCAGGGCGATCACGACCCCAGTGCGAGAGCAGCGTGGTCGAGAAGCTGCCGTCGCAGATCGTGCCGACGTGCGCACCGCCGTCGCCAAGCCCGGGGATCGTGAATTCGTGCGCCAGCATCTCGGCGACGCTGTCGAGGCTGCCATCGAGATAGTTGGCGAACGGCACGTACAACATGCCCTGGCCGTCGTCGGCGAGCAGCAGGTCGAGGGCGAGCTCTTCGGCGCTGATGCCCATCGCCTCGGCCCGACTCGCCAGGCTGGTCTCGGGTGCGGGTTCGTAGTTCGGCGGGTCGGCGAGTTCGAACATGACGCCGTACTTGCCGATCATCTTCGACCCGAGCAGGTCCTTGCGCTTGGCACCGACCTGGTCGAGCAGCGCCGCCCGAACCTCGTCACGGCGCATCGCTGCGACCTTGTCGGCGAGCGGAAGATCCGCCAGCTGTTCCTGCCAGACGGCGGTCGTCATGAACGGATTGAGCGTCAGTTCGAGACCGAGGATGATGCCGACGGGCCGAGGAGCGACCTGGGCTCGCACTCGCAGACCGGCTGCATTCGCAGCTTCGATGTGGCGCAGCGTGTCCTTGTGCCACTCCGGGCGCACGGGCGTCGCGACAACGGACAGCGAGAGCGGGCGACCGCTGTTGGCGGCCATCGCTCGCAGCGTGTCGAACTCGTCGTCGCGGTCCAGGTGGTCGGACACGACTTGAAGCACGCCGCGCCCGGCGGCGCCCACGGCTTCGGCAATGCCGACGAGCTCGTCTCGTTCGGCGTCGAGCGTCGGGGTGAGCTCGCCTTTGGAGCTGCGGTGGTTTGCCGTCCGTGAGGTGGTGAAGCCAATGGCGCCGGCTTCGATCGCTTGGCGTGCGAGGTCGGCCATCGCCGCGATGTCGTCGGGCGTGGCGGCCTCGCGGCGAGCGCCACGTTCGCCCATGATGTGCAGGCGCAACGCACCGTGCGGCACTTGGGCGCCGACGTCGATGTCGTGCGGCACCGCTTCGACCGCATCGAGGTACTCGGCGAAGCTGTTCCAATTCCAGGCGAGTCCTTCGTGGAGTGCGACGCCGGGGATGTCCTCGACGCCCTCCATCAGCTCGATGAGCCGGTCGTGATCGTGGTCGTGCACCGGAGCAAAGCCG
The DNA here is from genome assembly GCA_964513315.1 of uncultured Acidimicrobiaceae bacterium. Taxonomy (GTDB): domain Bacteria; phylum Actinomycetota; class Acidimicrobiia; order Acidimicrobiales; family UBA10347; genus UBA10347. The sequence continues at coordinate 10,045 of CAZEMU010000143.1, forward strand.
ACGCCGCAGTTGCCCATGATCACGGTCGTGATGCCGTGCCACGAGGACGGCGCCAGGTGGTCGTCCCACGTCGCCTGGCCGTCGTAGTGGGTGTGAATGTCGACGAAGCCCGGCGTCACGAGTGCGCCCGCGGCGTCGATTTCGCGCGCGCCGGTGCCGTCGACTTGACCGACCTCAGTGATGGTCTCGCCGTCGATTGCGACGTCGGCAGTGCGACGCTCGCCTCCAGAACCGTCGACGACCGTGCCGCCTCGAATCACCAGATCATGCGTTGCCATA
>CAZEMU010000144.1:0-4107 GCA_964513315.1 uncultured Acidimicrobiaceae bacterium
CCGTCACGGCTGACGATCGTCGGAGCGGTACTGCTCACGACCCGCTTGCCCGGCGTGATCGAGTTCGGCTGACCCGGATGCGGATCGAAGAGCGCCTGGGTGTTGTTCAGCAGAAGACCGGTTCCGGGCACCGTGACTTTCGAACCGAACAGCTCGTTGATCGTCTGGGTCATGGCGATGAGGTTGCCCTCGCCGTCGGCGACGGTCAGGTGCGTCGTGTAGTTCGACCCAGTGGGTGGTGTGCCAGCAACGGCCGGGGCCGCGGCACTGAGGTCGATATCGCCGCGTCGGCTTGCCCCGTACTGCTTCGACGTGAGCCATTCGAGCGGGATGTCGATCTCCTGCGGGTCGCCGAGGTACGCAAACCGATCGGCGAAGGCAATCTTGAGGATCTCAAGCAGCAGATGCGAGCTGTCGGCGGTTCCGAAGCCCATCGAGGCGATGTCAAAGCCTTCGAGGATGTTCAGCATCTCGATGATGAGTGTGATGCCGCTGTTACCTGGCGGAGGACCCGAGATCTCGTGGCCTCGGTACAGGCCTCGTACCGGATCGTTGTGCACCGTCACGTACGCCGCCAGATCTGCCATCGTGATGAGACCACCGTTGGCAGCCATGTCGTCGGCAATCGCTTGCCCGAGCGCGCCGCCGTACACGGCTGCTGACCGTTCGGCCGCAATGAGCTCGTAGGAATCAGCCGCATCGGGCTGGCGCACGATGTCACCGGCCGCAACGATGCGTCCGTTCGGGCGGAAGGTCTTGGCGGTCTCGGGGAAGCGCGCAATGTCGGCTTCGTTGTCCGCGGCGAGACGGCTGAGGTATTCCGAGCACGGGAAGCCGTGACGCGCATAGCGAATGGCCGGGGCGAGCAGCGTTTCCCATTCCAGGCGGCCGTGAAGCGCGTGGACTTCGTCCCAGCCCTTGAGGTTGCCGGGCACGCCCGCGGCCTTGTGCCCAACCTGAGATTCGCGGTCGACGGTGAGCAGGTAGTCAGGCCACTTGTCCGAGACAGGCGTGTACATGTCCGGCATCGCTGCGCCCGGCGCCATCGTGTAGTTGTCGATGCACAACGACGTGCCGTCGGCCTTGCGAAGGTTGATGTAGCCGCCTCCGAGCGGGCCGACCATCATTGGCTCGACCACGCTCAAGGCGAAGACCGCAGCGATCGCGGCGTCGACGGCGTTGCCGCCCATCGCCAGCATCTCCAGGCCAGCTGCCGAGCCAAGCGGATGGTTAGTTGACACCATCCCCTGGGACCCCGTTGCGGGCTGCTTGTACGGCGTAAAGGTGGTGCCGGCTCGGTCGCGCCAATCGCTCATGGCCCGAAGCTAGTTCCGTCACGTCGTCACTGGTTCAACGCGTGGCTCGCTCTGACAGACTGCGTCGATGGCTGGCGCGCACGATGCTTACCGCTCGGGTTACGGGTTGCCCGCCGAGGTGTTGTTCGACATCGATCTCGCTCGCACCGTTTTGGGGCGCAGTTGGTTCTTCGTCGGGACCCGAGGCGATGTTGCGAACCCGAAGGACACCTTCACCTTCGAGTTGTTCGACGACGAGTACACCCTCGTCCACGGCACCGACGGAACGATCCGCTGCTACGTGAACCGGTGCGCCCATCAGAGCGCACGCTTGTTCAGCGGACCGACCGGCAGGACCGGTGAGCGGATCGTCTGCCCCAACCATCAATGGACCTACGCCTCGGCAGACGGGCGGCTCTTGCGGGCGACCGGCATGCCCGACGGCTTCGTCGAGGGACCTGACGGCTGCCGCCACGGGCTCGGCCAGATCCCGGTCCGCGAGGTCGCTGGCATGGTCTTCGCCTGCCTCGGAAAGGAACCCATCGAGGGCGGGCCACTCGACGTCGACATTGCCGAATACGCACGCATCCTTGCGCCGTACACGGATCCGTTCGGGCTGGATCGCGGTGGCTACAAGCTCGCTGCGCATCATCGCGAGATTGTTGACGCCAACTGGCTGCTCGTGATGATCAACAACCGTGAGTGTTGCCACTGCCGCGCCAACCACAAAGGCCTGTGCAAGCTCTTCGATCCATCGAGCTTCAACGGAGCGACGACGCCGGCCTACCAGGCGCTGTTCGACCGAGCGATCGAGCGTTGGGAAGCGCTCGGTCTGGCCTGGCATGAGCAGCCATTCGAGCCCAACGACAGCGTTCGTGTCGCCCGCTATCCGATGCAGGACGGCTTCGACTCGATCACCTTCGACGCCGCTCCTGCGTGTGCCAAGACGATCGGACCCTTTGCGGTGCATGACTCGAGCACGCTCTCGATGTGGTTCAACCCCAACGCGTGGATCCACTTCGCCTCAGACCACATCGCCACCAACTGGGTGCTGCCGATCGACGGGAACCGGTGCGCCCTTTACACCAGCTGGATCGTGCACGAGGACGCAGTCGAAGGCGTCGATTACGACCTCGACCACCTCATGGATGTGTGGCTCGTGACCAACGCCGAAGACGTCGGGCTCTGCCGCTCGATGACGGCGGGCGCTCGATCGGCGTACTACCGACCGGGACCGTTCTCACCCGACGAGCAGTTCTGCACCCAGCTCTGCGATTGGTATGTGCGCCGAGCGTTCGCCTGAGCCCTACTGCTTGAGTTGGGCGGCGTCCTTCATGGCGTCTTCGCCCTTCTTCCACAGGTTGCCCTGCCACAGCTCTTCGAGGCCCGTCTCGCCGCTCGCTCCCGGCGTGGCCAGGTAGTCGGCATACGACGTCGGCTTGTGGCCGGTGATGTTGTAGAAGTCGGGGCTGCAGCGGCAGTAGAAGCCGTTGGTCAGGTACTCGAAGAACTCGGCGCGGGTGCTGCCGAAGTCGTTCTCGAAGTCCTCCATCGACTGGGCCCGGTACTCGATCGGCTTGCCCATCGCGACGCCGAGGTCGGCGGCGATCTCGTCCATGTTCTGCGGCTCGGGGCCGGTGATGTCGTAGAACTTGTCGCCGTGGCGTTCGGGCCCTTCAGCCAGGATCACGGCCGCTGCTTCGGCGATGTCTCGGGTTGCCACGAACGAGTTGCGTGACGTGCCGAGCGGGTTCGAGAACCAGCCTTCGTTTGCGATCGACTCGCTGTCGGTCTTGAGCAGGTGGTTCATGAAGAAGTTGTTCCGCAGCACCGTCACGTTGAGCCCGGCATCGATGAGCGACTTCTCGCCCCACCAGTAATGCTGGAGCATGAGTGGGATTGAGGCGCCCGCCCGCGACGAGTGCTTGTCGGCGTCGTAGGAGGCCGTGTTCGTGTCGGCACCCATGCAGCTGATCCGCACGACGTGGCTGATCTGTTCGCTGCGCTCCCCCATCGCCTTGCTGAACTCGAGGTGGCCTTCGAGCATCGGATCCAGAGACGCCGAGTACACGGCGCTGACGCCATCAAGAGCGGCGTCCCATGTGGCGCTGTCGTTGAGATCAAAGGGAACGACTTCGTCGGCGCCGAGCTCGCGGAGCATGTCGGCCTTCTCGGGACTGAACGAGCAGGCCCGGACGGTGAACTGATCGGCGGCGGCAAGCCGGGCAACCAGCTCACGGCCGATGCGGCCCGTTGCAGAGGTGATGAGTACGACAGGTTTCGACATGGCGGCCTTCTTCGAAGCAGTGCGGCCCCAGAAGTTACCCCCGGGGTCGCACCTAAAGGCGCTTCACCAGGTTTCACGGGCGGCGATGGGGACGTGGCATCGTGGAGCCATGCCGTACGTCACCGACCGTGTCATTCACGACGCCGATGCGCATGTCATGGAGACGCCCGAATGGATCGAGGAGTACGTCACTCCCGAGATCCAGCAGTTCGCGTTGTCCAAGTTCGACATCGGCAATGTCCAGGCAACGCTCGACGAAATCGAGCGCAGCCGACAGCTGCATGCCGACCCCGAGTACCGGGCCAGCGACGAGTCCGATGTCATGTTGCGCAAGAATTGGCGTGCGACCGGCGCGTTCATCCCCGAGGACCGATCCGCGGCACTGGACTACATGGGTTTCGCCAGCCAGCTCGTCTACCCCACCGTGTTCAACACCATGCTCGAAGAGCTCGAACACGGCGATGATCCTGCGCTGACGTACGCGATCGCATCGGCAGCGAACCGGGCCCACGTCGCGTTCTGCGA
>CAZEMU010000144.1:4207-6095 GCA_964513315.1 uncultured Acidimicrobiaceae bacterium
CGCAATCCGCTGCGGCGCTTCGATGACGAGGTCGGACACTTGAGCGCTGAGGTACAGGACCGTTTCTTCCGAGCGAACTTCGAGGACCTGTGGACCTCGTGAATCGAGGGCCAGCATGAGCGAACAACCGAATGTGGTCCTGATCAACTGCGATGACCTCGGCTTTGGTGACCTCGGTTGCTACGGATCGACACGCAATCAGACGCCTGCGCTGGACCGCCTCGCCGCTGAAGGAGTCCGGTTCACCTCGTTCTACACGGCCTCGCCCGTGTGCTCGCCCGCCCGCGGCGCGCTGCTCACCGGCTGCTACCCGCCGCGCATCAGCTTCGGTGAGTTCAACGGCCTGGCGGTGCTGTTTCCGGGCATGGCGATTGGACTGCCGGCCACCGAGATCAGCCTTGCCAAGGTCTTGTCCGACGCCGGCTACGCGACGCAGGCGATCGGCAAATGGCATTGCGGCGACCAGCCTGAGTTCTTGCCGACCAACCACGGCTTCGACCATTACATGGGTCTGCCGTACTCGAACGACATGGGACGCCAGGCGGGCAAGCCTGACTTCATGCCCGACATGCCGCCGTTGCCACTCATCGTCGATGGCGAGGTCGTCGAGCAGCAGCCCGACCAGGCTGCGCTCACCGATCGCTACGTCGCCGCGGCGCTCGACTTCATCCGGTCCTGCGACGACCAGCCGTTCTTCTTGTACCTGGCGCACATGTACGTGCACCTGCCGATCTATGCGCCCGAGCGGTTTCTCGAGACGTCGACGAACGGCGCCTATGGCGCAGCGGTTGCGTCGATCGATTGGGCGACCGACGTGTTGCTGGCCGAACTCGACGCACGCGGCATTGCCGACAACACGATCGTGATCTTCACCAGTGACAACGGATCGCTCGGCAACAAGCCACCGCCCTGGGGCTCCGAAGAGCCGCTCGGTGGAAGCAACGATCCTCTGCGCGGCGCCAAGGCGTCGACGTGGGAGGGTGGCCAGCGTGTGCCTGGCATCGTCCGATGGCCAGCCAAGGTCGCTCCTGGTCGCGTGAGCGACGAAGTCGTAACGGCTATGGACCTCTACCCCACGCTTGCGGCCGTCTGCGGAGGCCAAACGCCAACAGATCGGATCATCGACGGACGAGACATCCAAGACCTCTGGTACGACGATGCCCCGTCACCACACGAGGCGTTCTTCTACTACTCGATGAACGACCTCGAAGCGGTGCGATCCGGCCGCTGGAAGCTGCACTTCTCCAAGCGAGGCAAGGAGCGACCGGCGCTCTTCGACCTCGACGCGGACATCGGCGAAACGACCGACGTGATCGCCGATCATCCCGACGTTGTCGACCGGCTCGAAGCACTCGCCGAAGGGGCTCGCGCTGCACTCGGCGACGCACGCCTCGACCGGGTCGGCGCTGAGATTCGCCCCGCCGGGCGAGTCGAGAACCCAAAGCCGCTCACGAGCTATGACCCCGACCATCCGTACATGATCGCGGAGTACGACCTCCCCGACCGCGGCTGACCGAGCGCGGTTGCAGGTGTCGGAGAAGTGCAACCGGGTCGCAGAGACTTGGCGGCGTGCAGTGCATCATCGAAGATGTAACTCGGTCGAACCCACCTGCCACAAAGGACCCTTCGTGAGCCAAAAACCGTTGCCCGCCGAAATCGATGTACTCATCGTCGGCGCGGGCATCAGCGGCATCGCCGCAGCCGTGCATCTGCAGAACGACTGCCCCGACATCGACTACGCAATCGTCGACACCGAGGACCACTTCGGCGGCACGTGGTGGACACACAAGTTCCCCGGCATCCGCTCCGACAGCGACCTGCACACGTTCGGTTACCAGTTCAAGCCGTGGACCGGCACGCCGATCGCGACGGCCGAAGCGATCCTTGA
>CAZEMU010000144.1:6195-10233 GCA_964513315.1 uncultured Acidimicrobiaceae bacterium
GTGCACTGCGAAGAGTGGACCGACGACGTCGATTATGCCGACAAGCGAGTGATCGTCGTTGGCTCCGGCGCGACCGCCGCCACCGTGGTGCCCGCTATGGCAGGCGACGCTGCACACGTCACGATGCTGCAGCGCTCCCCCACGTACTTCCGCACCGGCCGCAACGAGATCGAGTTGGCCGTGGAGCTGCGCACCCTCGGCGTCGATGAAGACACGGTGCACGACATCACACGCCGCAAGATGACCTATGAGTCATCGCAGTTCACGGCTCGTTGTTTCGAAGAGCCGGCCGAGGTCAAGCAAGAGCTCATCGGCATCATTCGTGAACTCGTCGGCGACGAGGTCGACGTCGACACCCACTTCACGCCCTCGTATGACCCGTGGACGCAACGCATTGCGTTCGTTCCTGACGCCGACTTGTTCAATGCCATCAAGGCTGGCGATGTGTCGGTCGTGACCGGTCACATCGAACGCTTCGAGGCCGAGGGCATTCGACTCACCGACGGGCGCCTGATCGAGGCGGACCTGATCGCCGCAGCAACCGGCTTCAACATGAGTGTGATGGGCGACATCGACTTCGCCATCGACGGCAAGTCGCTCGACTGGCACGACACGGTGACCTACCGAGGCACGATGTTCACCGGTGTGCCAAACCTGGCATGGGTCTTCGGCTACTTCCGGTCCAGCTGGACGCTGCGTAGCGAGCTGATCGCCAACTTCGTCTGCCGACTCCTCAACCACATGGACGAGCACGGTTACGGCCGGGTCGAAGCCGAGCTACGACCGCACCAGCGTGACCTCGCACCGATGGACTGGATCGACGAGCGGGACTTCAACCCGGCCTATCTCAAGCGGGCGGCACACTTGCTGCCGCAGCGGCTCGACGACCTCGAGTGGCAGCACAGCCAGGACTACTGGCGCGAGAAGGACGAGTTCCCCAAGATCGCGCTCGACGATGGTGTCTTCGCCTATCGCACTGCATTGCAGGAAGCCGCTTCGCGGGCCTAGCAGCGAACCAGCTCAGCTATTGCGACGCAGAACGCGGCCGCCCGTGGCGCCGGTGCGTTCGCCGTCGGAGAACACGGCCGTGCCGTTCACGAGCACCTGGTCGATGCCGCTCGGATACACCGTCGGATTCGCGAACGTCGAGTTGTCGGCAAGCCCGTCGAGGTCGAACACGACGACGTCGGCAGCGGCACCCGTCTTTAGGTAGCCGCGATCTGTGAAGCCGAGCCGATCGGCGGGCAGTCCGGTGAGCCGGCGCACACCGTCTTCCAGCCCAAGCACGCCCTCGTCGCGTACGTAGTGAGCGAGGAACCGTGGCACCCAGCTGAACCCGTGCAGCCCGAAGATTCGTCCGGCGAGCGGGCCATCGGTTGCCATGGCCATGGTGTCCGACTCGACCGAGCACAACGGGTGCTGCAGCACCATGCGGTTGTCCTCTTCGGCAAACGCGTCGCTGGTGAGCAGCAAGCCTTTGAGCCGTGGACCCTCTTCGATCAGAAGCTCGAACAGCGTGTCCCAGCCATCACCGGTATTGCGCAGCTCGGTGATCTCGGTGATCGTCTTGCCGACGAGGTCACGATTCGCGGTCGAGGCCAGCAGCCGAACACGGTCCCACTGCTCTTCGGCGACCAGACGCCACATGGGTAGCGGGTTCTTGCGCAGCCGGTTGCGGCCGTGCGGCGTCTTCATCAGATCGATGAGCTCGTCATTGGACAGACCGAATGCCCAGGCCGGAAACATCGATGTCGCGGCCGTGTGATTCCAGTTCGTCGGCATCATGTCCATTGCCACGTCGACGCCTTCTTCGCGAGTCCACTCGATCATCTCGAGGGTGTTGCGCATGGCGTGGTCCGGGCGCCCGTACTTCGGGTTGATGTGTGAGATCTGCAGCCGCACCCCGCTCACGCGCGCCGCGTCGAGCGCTTCGCCGAACCCGACGAAGTAGCGGCTGTCCCGGTTCCGGGAATGGGTCGCGTAGATCGCATCGACGTCGGCAGTTGCGGTGCACAACGCGGCGATCTCGTCGAACGAGGCGGTTTTGCCGGGGTGGTACTCAAGCCCAGTCGTGAACCCGAACGCCCCCTCGTCAAGCGACTGGCGCAGCATCGTCACCATGTCAGCGACCTCGTCATCAGTCGCCGGCCGGGGTGCGTCGGGACCCATCACGGCAGTGCGCAGCGCTCCGTGGCCAACCATGCCGACGACGTTCGTCGCGATGTGGGCCTCGTCCATCTCGGCCAGCAGCTCGCCGTACGTGTGCCAGTCGCCGCGCTCCTTGGATCCAGTCGATGCAAACAGTGCGGTGCGGTGTTCGGGCGAGCACGGGCCCAGGCTCATGCCGCACTGACCGATCGCCTCGGTGGTCACGCCTTGGCGGATCTGGCTCTCGGCTCGTGGATCGACAAAGTGGGCGAAGTCGCTGTGCGTGTGGATGTCGATGAAGCCCGGCGCCACGACCTTGCCCGCGGCGTCGATGTCGTCGGCGGCTTGAGCAGCACTCAGATCGCCGATCGCAGCGACTCGATCGCCGGCGATGCCGACATCGGCGGTGTAGCCCGCGTCGCCGGTGCCGTCGACGACGAGCCCGCCACGGATGAGGACATCAAATTCGGCCATGGCCAACCGTACGGCCCGGGTCTACGCCGGGGTGAACTCCGCCGTCATGTGCTTGATGCCATTGATGAACCCAGAACGCAGGTAGTCGGGCTCGCCGACCATCTTGATGTCGGGAAGCTGCGTGAACAACTCACGGAAGATCGTCGACAACTGCCGACGGGCCAGGTGAGCGCCGAGGCAGAAGTGCGGACCCGGACCGCCAAAGCCGACCTGAGCGGAGTTGTCACGAGTGATGTCCATCTCGTGCGGGCGGTCGAACACGGACTCGTCACGGTTCGCCGAGCCATACCAGAGCACGACCTTGTCGCCCTCGTTGAACGTGTGATCGCCCAGCTTGACGCCGTCTTTGGTGACGGTACGACGGAAGTGCTGCACGGGCGACGAGAGCCGAACGATCTCTTCGACGGCACCAGCGATGTGGCCATCGAAGTCGCTCATCAGCAGCTCTCGCTGGTCGGGGTTCTCGGTGAGGAGCTTGAGTCCGTGGCTCGTGGCGTTGCGGGTCGTCTCGTTGCCAGCGGCGCAGAGCAGGATGAAGAACGAGGCCAGTTCGTCTTCGGTGAGGACCTCGCCGTCGATCTCGGCATTGATGAGTGCCGAGGTCAGATCATCGGTCGGGGTTTCGCGGCGCTCGGCGATCAGACCATGCATGAGCGTGGCAAGCGAGGCACCCGCGTTCATGAACGCTTCGAGCGGGTTGGCGCCTTCGGGGATGAACTCGGGATCACCGTTCGACAAAATGATGTTGGTCATGTCGAAGACGAGGTCGTACTCGGACTCGGGAATGCCCATCAGGTCGCAGATGAGAGCCAGCGGCAGACGGGCGGCAACGTCGGTAACGAAGTCGATCGAGCCCTTGTCGGCGACGCTGGCGACAACGCCCTTGGCCTTGGATTCGATGGCGTCATTGAGCTGCTGGAGCATGCGAGGCGTGAAACCCCGGGACACGATGCGGCGCAGGCGAGCGTGGCGGGGATCATCCATGTTGATCATCGAGCCATAGAACTCGAGCATCTCGACCGGAAGGTCGGCGATGTTCGAACCCTGCCCGGAGCAGAACAGGTCTGGCTGCTTGCTGGCCGCGACGACGTCGGCGTGGCGCACGAGCGACCAGTAACCGGGGCCCGGAGGGAGCACGTACTCGCCGTCGACCATCAAGCCAGCTTCTTCGCTGAAGAGGAGCTCGTCTTGGGCCCGGAGCTTGGCGAACACGCCGTGGCGGATATCACGAGGGCCGTCCCAGAACCCCTCAATGTCGGAAAGCGTGGTCTGGTCGAACGTTGCCGTCATGTCAGGTTGCACGGCTCAGAAGGTATCCGAACGCCAGATGGCCATGATTACCGGCCGCAGCCGAGGAAGCCATCGCATGCCAATCTTGGGCATGTTCGATGCTTCGTTCGTGATTCACGACGCCGC
>CAZEMU010000145.1:0-10117 GCA_964513315.1 uncultured Acidimicrobiaceae bacterium
AGCATCAACGGCATGATCTTCCAGCGGGGCAACCCGATGGACTACGACAAGTGGGCGGCCGCCGACGGCATGGCTGACTGGGACTACGCCCACTGCCTGCCGTACTTCAAGCGCATGGAGAACCGCCTGGTCGGCGGCGATGACTGGCGCGGCGACGAAGGCCCACTCCAACTTGAAACTGGCCCCGCCGCGAACCCGCTGTTCGATGCGTGGCTCGAAGCCGGACCTCAGGCTGGCTATCACCGCACCGACGATGTCAACGGGTTCCAGCAAGAGGGCTTCTCGGTCTTCGACAAGAACCTGGTCCGCGGCCGTCGCATGAGCGCAGCTCGCGCCTATCTGCACCCGGTGCTCGATCGGCCGAACCTCACCCTCGTCACGCTGGCGCAGGCGGATCGCATCGTGTTCGAAGGCAACCGGGCCGTCGGGGTCGAAGTTCGACGCGGCCGCCGCACCCGCACCGTGCGCGGCAACGAGATCATCAGCTGTGGCGGTGCGTTCAACTCACCTCAGCTCCTGCAGCTCTCCGGCGTCGGCGACCCTGACCACCTCGGCGGGCTGGGCATCGACGTCGTGTCCGCGCTTCCCGGGGTCGGCGAGAACCTTCAAGACCACCTCGAGGTCTACATCCAGTACAAGTGCAAAGAGCCGGTCTCGATGCAGCCGTATCTTGCGAAGTGGCGCATGCCGATCATCGGCCTGCAGTGGCTCGCCCGTCGCGGCCCCGCGGCAACGAACCACTTCGAAGCTGGCGCCTTCCTCCGCAGCAACGACGCCGTCGAGTACCCGAACCTGATGTTCCACTTCTTGCCAATCGCCATTCGCTACGACGGCAGTTCGCCCGAGGGCGATCACGGCTACCAGGTCCACATCGGGCCCATGTACAGCGACGTGCGCGGCACCGTGAAGATCACGTCGACGAACCCCAAGAAGCACCCTGCGGTCCAGTTCAACTACCTGTCGACCGAGAACGATCGCAAGGAATGGATCGAGGCCGTACGCACCGCCCGCCACGTCTTGAACCAGCCTGCGTTCGCGCCGTACAACGACGGCGAAGTCTCACCCGGCCCATCGGTCGAGACCGACGAGGAGATTCTCAAGTGGGTCGCCAAAGACGCCGAGACTGCGCTGCACCCGTCCTGCACCGCTCGCATGGGCACCGATGCCATGGCGGTCGTCGACCCGGCAACCATGCGGGTGCACGGCACCGAAGGCCTTCGGGTCGTCGATGCCTCGGTCATGCCAGCCGTCACCAACGGCAATATCTATGCGCCCACGATGATGATCGCCGAACGGGCCGCCGACATCATCCTCGGCAACGAGCTCCTGCCAGCCGACAACGCCGATGTATACAGGGCGCCAGAGGCCGGGCGCTTCGCCAACTAGCGCTACCAACGAGAACAGCCCGACCCGCCTTTGCCCCGGCATCGACTGGGCCGTTGCGCCCGGACCGGCCAGCCTAGGAACCGCAACCCTTGCGGGGTCAGGTGAAGCTGCGCATTGTCGGAACGTTTACTCAATAGCGGTGAACGTGCGCCGACGGAGTAGGCATGCCTCCCGTTATCAAAGCTCGAACGGACCCGGTCCGTGACCTCAACAGTCATCCCGACCTCGTTCTGGTTGTGAGCGCGCCCGAGATGCGGATTATCGAGGTCAATGATCAGGGAGCCACCGAGCTTGGCTGGTCAGCCGACGACATGATCGGCAACAGCATCTTCGACTACGGGGATCCCTCTGATCGCGCACTGAATCCCAAGCTGATGGAACGAATCTTAGAAGGCGAGACGGTCCGCTTCGACCGCCGCGTGCGCGACGCAGATGGACAGTGGCGGACCTATAACTTCGCGGCCCGAACCGTCGACGACACGCCCGGACGGTTCCTGCTGGTCGGGCGTGATATGGATGCGTTGGCGCACTCTGAATCACGCCTCGCCGACCTGCTCAAACTCGCCGACCTCACCGACGACCTCTTTGTGGTCTCGGACCGCGACGGCTACGTCACCTACGCCAACGAAGCTGTCCATCGACTCCACAGTGACGGGAAGATTGTTGGTCGACATGTGACCGAATTCGTCCACGAAGATGACCGAGGCTTCCTCACGCTTTTGGATGCGGTGCATAACAAAGACAAGCGGGCTGAGGCGCGCGTGTTGGCCAAGTGTCAGGACGGCTCACCCCGCATGCTTGGCACCAAGACGATCTATGACGAAGAGTCGCAGCGCTGGTTCACCGTTGAACGAGACATCTCCGAGACCATCACGCACGAGCGGCGTATGCAGGAGCTCGCAACCGATCTCCGTCGACGGGCAACGACCGACGCGTTGACCGGCGTCGCCAATCGATCCGCACTCAACGAGATCCTCGATCAAGCCGTCGCCGACGGCGCCCCGTTTGCGCTCCTGCTGCTCGACATGGACGACTTCAAATCCGTGAACGACACGCTCGGCCACGCCGCCGGCGATGAGTTCCTGCGATGCGTCGCCCAACGTCTGCAGCGCGCCGTCAAGCTGACCGACGTCGTCGCCCGCCTCGGCGGTGACGAGTTCGTCGTCTACCTGCCCGACGTCAACAGCAAGGACGCTTCCGGTGTCGCCGCCCGCATGATCGATGCGGTCGGCCAGCACTATTCGATCAACGGACACTCGCTCACCCGGTCGTGTTCCATCGGCGTCGCCGTCTGGGAAGACGGCGATGACGTGAGCGCGATCCTGCGCAAGGCCGACCGCGCCGCCTACCGGGCCAAGCACGAAGGCCGCAGCCGCTTCATTGTGTATTGAGGCTGCTTTGGCGCAGAGCGCAAGTGCAAGACTGGCGCCCATGACCCCACAAGACACGAGCGCAGACCCGCAGGCCTCGGTTCCTGAAGGCATCCACGTCGACAACGTCACCGCATGGTTTCGCGACCGCGTCGAGATCGAAGGCCCACTCGAGTTCGGTCTGATCGCCGGCGGCCGATCGAACATGACGTTCACGGTCAATGACCAAGCCGGCCGCCAGTTCGTGCTGCGGCGCCCGCCGATGGGCCCGCTGTTGCCGAGCGCCCACGACGTTGCCCGCGAGCATCGCCTGATGGATGCGCTCCAAGACAGCCCCGTGCCGGTGCCTCGGCTCGTCGGCCTATGCCAAGACGAGGCCGTCAACGAACGCGACTTCTACGTCATGCACTTCCTCGATGGCGTCATCGTGCGCGACATCGAGATCGGTCGCACGATCACCGAAGCCAACCGCACCCGCATGTCGCACGAACTCATCGACACGCTCTGCGCATTGCACCGTGTCGACATCGACGAGGTCGGACTCGGCAACCTTGCCAAGCGCAGCGGCTACATCGAACGCCAAATCAAGCGCTGGTCCGGGCAGTGGGAGCAGTCGAAGACCCGTGAGCTTCCGGTGATCGAACGCGTCGCCGACCACCTGCGAGCGAACCTCCCCGCGGACGCAAAGACCACGATCGCCCACGGCGACTACCGACTCTCGAACTGCATGATGGACCCCGAAGGGCCCGTCACCGGCGTCTTGGACTGGGAGCTGTGCACGCTTGGCGACCCGATGGCCGATCTCGCTGGCCTGCTCGGTTACTGGCACGACCCCTCGGTCGAAGATCCCCAAGGCGACAACGAGACAACCGGATTGCCCGGCTTCTTGAGCCAAGAAGAACTGGCCGGGCTGTACGCAGATGAGATGGGCGTGTCCCTCGATCTCGTCGACTACTACCGCGGCTTCGCGGCGTGGCGACTCGCCTGCATTTCCGAGGGTGTCTACGCGCGGTACCTGAACGGTCAGCAGGGCTCCCAGGACGAAGAGCTCGACCTCGACGAGTACAAGACGGGCGTCGAACGTCGAGCCGAACGAGCTGCAGAACTGCTCGGGGTGGCGTAGCAGCCCGTCTACGATGCGGCTTCTATGGAGACTCAACCCGAATGGTGGCGCACCGGCGTCGTCTACCAGGTCTACGTGCGGTCGTTCGCCGACGGCAGTGGTGATGGCCAGGGCGACATCAACGGGTTGCGCAGCCGTCTCGATCATCTCGAAGCACTCGGCGTCGACGCCATCTGGCTGAACCCCTGGTACGAATCTCCTCTGACCGACGGCGGCTACGACGTCGCCGACTACCGGGCCATCGAGCCGCGCTACGGCACCCTCGCCGACGCCGAGGCACTCATCGCCGAATGCCACGAGCGCGGCATCCGGGTCATTGCTGACCTCGTTCCGAACCACACGTCGATCGAGCACGCATGGTTCCAAGAAGCAATGGCAGCGCCGCCGGGCGACTCTTCTCGAGATCGCTACATCCTTCGCCCCGGTCGAGGCGACGGCAGCGAGCCACCCAACAACTGGATCGCCATGTTCGGCGGGCCAGCGTGGACGCGCCTCGATGACGGCGAGTGGTACCTGCACCTGTTCGATCCAAGCCAGCCCGACCTGAACTGGGACAACGAAGACGTCCGCCGCGAGTTCGACGACGTCATTCGCTTCTGGATGGACCGAGGCATCGATGGACTGAGGATTGACGTCGCCCACGGCATGATCAAGCACCCCGACCTGCCCGACACCGAACCGCTTCCGCTGCCATGGTCGCTCCAAGGTGGCGACGAACCGATCGACCATCCGTTCTGGGGTCGAGCTGGAATCCACGACATCAATCGCCGCTGGCGCACCATCCTCGACACCTACGACGACCGGATGATGGTCGCCGAAGCGTGGGTGCATCCGACGCAGCTGCCGCTGTTCTTGCGCCCCGACGAGTACCACCAGTCGTTCAACTTCGACCTGATCGAGACGCCTTGGGATGCGGCCGCGTTCCGCTCGGTCATCAGCGAAGCCGCCACCGCAGCCGCTGCGATCGGTGCGAGCAGCACCTGGGTACTGTCGAACCACGACGTCGTGCGTCACGCCACGCGCTACGGCTTGCCGAACGACACCGATACCCGTCGCTGGATCCTCGACGGTCCCCACGAACTCCTCGACGACGACGCCGGTCAGCGACGGGCACGTGCCGCGGCGCTGATCACGTTGTCGTTGCCTGGCTCGACCTATATCTATCAGGGCGAAGAACTTGGACTTCCCGAAGTCTGGGATCTGCCGCTCGACGTCCTCGACGATCCGACCTGGGAGAGGTCCGACCACACGGTCAAAGGGCGCGACGGATGCAGAGTGCCGATCCCGTGGACGGCCACTGGTCCTTCGCTCGGCTTCGGAGACACCGAGGCTTGGCTGCCGCAACCGGACCGGTTCGCAGCCCTGTCGGTGCAGGAGCAGCGCATCGACCCCGACTCGACGCTGTCGCTGTACCGCCGAGCGATCGCCGCTCGGAATCACCTGCTCGCCGACGACCCTCCACTGGCGATGCTCGACTTCGGGCCGGGCGTGCTGGCCTACGAGCGGGGCGAAGTCACTGTCGTCTCGAACATGAGCGCACGGCCGGTGCCGATGCCGTTTGGCACGGTTGCGCTCAGCAGTGCCGCCGAGACACTCGGCGACGAGCTGCCACCGGACACCTCGGTCTGGCTGACCTGACTACGGTCGTCACCATGAGTGACACCAGCGATCCGGACCTCACCGCTTTCCTGCATGCCGTCATGCCGTTCACGGCAACTCTGGGCATCCGAGGCGTCGCCAACAGCCCCGACGAGACCGCCATGGAAATGGACTGGGCCCCCGAGAAGTGCACGGCCGGTGGCGTGCTGCACGGTGGCGCCATCATGGCTCTCGCCGACTCGTGCGGCGCTGCGCTCGCCTTCGCGAACCTCCCCGAAGGAGCGACGGGCACGACCACCATCGAAGGCAAGACGAACATGATCGGTGCCGTCACCGAAGGCACCGCGACCGCTCGGTCAACGCTGGTGCATGCCGGCGGTCAGACGATCGTCGTCGACACCGAGGTCCGCCAAGGCGATCGCATCATCGCGAAGACGGTCCAGACCCAGCTCGTTCTTCGCTGATCGCCCGTCGCTCCGTTGGCCGAAGCGGCGTCGGGCCGCGCGTCGCTCTGCGTAGGCCATCTGACCCCCTCGCTGGCCACCCCGCAAATTCGATCTAGGTGTTGCGCCGAACATTGTCGGGATTTGGCCGCACGACTTGTTTCCGCCTGCCGGCGGACGATGGATAGGGATGGAGGAGACTCTCAGGCGCGGTAGAGAAGTCGTCATGTCTTGGGATGACGCCTATGCGCGTAGCCCCGTCGCCACCTGGCTGATCGACCATCACTGCGGCGCGGTCGGATGCCTCGGCCACGTCGTCTACGCCAACGAAGCAGCCGAGATACTCGCCGGGGCGACAACCCCTGGCTGCTCCGGTGCCGACGATTCGCTGCTGCGGTTTCTTGACGCTGACGCTCGGATCTTCCTAGAACAAGCCGCAGTGGCCGCATTGTCATCGACCGCTTCACAGCCCTCACCGTCAAGCATGAGCCGGGTCGTGTCGGTTGATAACGGAAGCACCTTCGCCTTGCATCTCGGCATGCAACAGTGCGGGCGGATTCTCGCCCAAGCGATTCCCCGCTCGGGCTGGGATGCCGTCGATCGCATGCTCGCCGAACAGCAACGATTCCGCAGCGCGCTCATGGAACTCAGCGAACTGGCCCACACCACCGAAGACGACGACGACTTCTGCCAACGCCTTATCGAGCGGGCCATCGAGATCGTTCCTGGCGCCCAAGGCGGAAGCGTGCAGATCAACGTGCCGGGCACCACGATGTTTCGCTTCGCCGCAGCCGTCGGCTACGACCTGGCCGGCTTGCAAGAACATCTCCTCGATCACCGCGTCTTCTTTCGGGATGCATGGGATCCCAATGCCCGCATCGTGCGTGACTTCGACGTCGAAGGCCGCAGTGCAGAGACGACCGACTGGCTCACGACCGTTGGGCGGCTAAACGAGATCGTCGTCAACGTCTCCGGGCCGGTCCTCGCTGACGGATTCCCAATTGCGTTCCTCAGCCTCGATAACTTCACCGACGCCGATGCAATGAACGAGACCAGCATCGAGATGACCACGGTGCTGACCCGGCTCCTCGGTGATCTGCTGCGTCGTCGTCAGCTCGAAGCCGAGCTGCGCAAAGAACGCGAGGCATTCCGGCACCTGGCGCTCCACGACCCGCTGACCGGCCTTGCGAATCGCCGTAGCTTGGAACGTCGCATGACCGAGATGCTCTCGACAGCGAAACAACAAGGACGTCCATCGTCGGTGCTCTTCGTTGACATCGACGACTTCAAGGGAGTCAACGATCGCCTCGGCCACGAGGTCGGTGACCAAGTACTGGTCGAGGTCGCCAAGGGACTGACCGCCGTCGTCGGCGCCGGCGCACTTGTCGGACGGTGGGGAGGAGACGAGTTCCTCGTTGTGCCCCATGACGTCGCATCTCAGGACCAAGCCGTTGCGCTCGCCGAGCGCATCCTTGACCGCTTCGAGGTCGAGATCGATGTCGGCGGCGGACGCCTGCACCGGGCACGGCTCTCCGTTGGCATCGGCTGGACTAGCGACAGCGCGACCGGGCTCGACGAGCTGGTGCGCAACGCCGACGAGGCCCTGTATCAAGCCAAGGCGGCGGGCAAGGGCGTCACGCGGCTCCAAGTGAGCTGAGCCGACGCGACCTGATCTGGCGTCTGCCTCACGGCGGCGACCGTTGCTCGCGCAGAACCTGGCGTGCGACGCTGGGGCATGCAACCGGTTTCGAAGCGCGAGGACGCCCGTGCCTGAACTCCTCGTGATGCGCCACGCAAAGTCGGCATGGGATACCGGCGCCGCCGATCACCAACGCCCGCTTGCGCCACGCGGCGAACGAGACCGAGTCACGATGGCCCGGTGGCTTGCTGCCAGCCAGCTGCGGCCGGACCGAGTGCTCTGCTCGTCAGCCCTCCGGGCCCGCGAGACTGCGCAGTACGTCGTCGACACGTTTGGCCTCGCACCGGCAGCGGTCGAGTTCGACGACCGTCTCTACCAGGCCGGGTTTCGTCAGTGGCTCGGCCGCATCCGGGATCAGCACGACGATCGGCTGCTCGTGTGTGGGCACAATCCGGCGCTCGACATGCTCGTCCAGGCGCTCTCGAGCGTTGAGCCCGGGCTTTCGGCGAGCGGGAAGCTGATGACGACAGCTGCAATCGCACATCTCCGGTTCGAACAGCCGTGGCAGGACATCACGTTCGGCTCCGGTGAGCTCGTCACCATTGCTCGACCCCGTGAACTGTGAGTGGTGGGCTGCGAGGTAGCACCGTCACTCGCTGCGTTCATGTGGACAAAACGACCTGCCCTGCAGGCTGTGTCCCCGTCTCGACTCGGTACCTTGCAGGTATGTCTTCGCCCCGACGGTTGGCCCTGTGGGTCCTTGCCGTAAGCCTGCTCGCAGCCGTCCTGGTCGTATCACCTCCGTTTGCAGACAGCCAGGCGCAGGAGCCGCCTGCTCAGGGCGATGAATGCCTTGCTCCGTTCGGTGTCGACGGCTGCTGGACCGTCGACCTTTTTGATTCGTTCACCGGTGACTCGATCGACCGATCGATTTGGGAGCCGGGCTGGTTCGTAGACGAGGGCTACTCGGTCTCGGTGAACAACCGTGAGAACGCCTGCTACAACACCGACCAGGTTCTCGTCGCGAACGACGCGCTGCAGATCCGGCTCGACACGACCGAAGACCCGGCGTGCCTGGATAAGCAAGGCGACGTCGTCGGGCTGGTCGGCGGCATCGTGAGTAGCCGCGACGCAATCCAGGACCCGAACCATGCCGGTCGTCTCGACGGCAGCTTCTACGTCGAAGCTCGCATCTTGGTTCCAACCGCAGACGGCGAGCTCTCGAACTGGCCAGCATTCTGGACGAACGGGTTCGGACCCTGGCCGGTGACTGGCGAGATCGACATCCTCGAAGGGCTCGGCGGCGACGCCAAGCTCAACTATCACTACGCGTGTTCGAACGGCGGCAACTGCCAGGTCGGCGCCCGTCGTCATCCGGCCGAGTCTGGCGACGGCGAATGGCACACCTACGGAGCGCTGCGTCGGCTCGCGACCACGAACTCGCCGGCGACGATCACCTACTTCTTCGATGGCTCGCCCGTCGCAACCGTGGCCGACAACATCGTCACCTCGCCGCACTACATCATCTTTACCCACACCTCGCACCAGACCGAGAACCCGATCGCCCCTGGCACGACGATGCTGGTCGACTGGGTGCGTTCATGGTCGCTGGCGGAACCAGACCGGGGCGATGCCAGTTGTAGCGACGGCGTCGATGTCGTCGACGCACTCCTCATTGCCCAGTTCACCGCAGGTGTTCGCACCGACGCCGGTGCGTGCCCACTGGCTGACCCGGCGACGCAGCTGTTCGCGACCGCCGGCGATGTAAACGACGACGGCGTGACCGACATTGTCGATGCGTTGGTCGTCGCGCAGTGCACGGTCGGCGTGGTGAACCCCGACTGCTAACGCTCTGCCGGTCGACTACTCGTCGACTTCGCCGATGTCTTCGTTCCAGAGCGACGGTTCAATCGCGATGAAGTCGGTCATCATCGCAACGCAGGTTGGGTCATTGAGCACCTCGACGTCGACGCCACGTTCTTTGAGCAGGGCCTCTTCGCCGAGGAAGGTTCGGTTCTCGCCGATCACGACCTTGGGGATGCCGTACAAGAGGATCGCGCCGGTGCACATCGCACAGGGCGAGAGCGTCGTGTACATGACCGAAGACTGGTAGACGCTCGCTGGCTGACGGCCTGCACGCTCGAGTGCGTCAGTCTCGCCGTGGCGGATCGCACTGCCCATTTGAACTCTGCGGTTGTGGCCGCGTCCGATGATCTTTCCGTGGTGTACGAGGACTGCGCCGATCGGGATGCCGCCTTCGGCACGCCCTTGGAGGGCCTCGTCGATCGCGGCTTGCAAGAACGGGTCAGTCATGACTGGATCAATTCTGCTAGAGCGTCTCGGGTCGACGCGGCCAAGCGAGCGTCGGGAGCGAGTACGCCGAGCCGAAGATCGGTCGCGCCAGCTTCGACATAGGCAGCCAGCCCGTCGCTGATCTCTTCGATCGAGCCAGCCAGGATGAGATCGGTCGGGTCCTCGATGCCTTCACGGTCGAGCATGGCCCGATACGACGGCAATGCGGCATAGCCCGCTGCGCCAGCAGCGGCCGCAGCTCGAA
>CAZEMU010000146.1:0-10097 GCA_964513315.1 uncultured Acidimicrobiaceae bacterium
GGTTCGTTGTCCTCATCGCAACGCAACGTGGGAGCCACAGGGGTGGATACGCAAGGGATGGGCTTTGTCCTCCGAATTGACGAGTTGTCGACAGCGCGAGCGCTGCGTGACCTCCGACCGACGGCATTCGCCATCTGATTGGAGACCGTCGTCATGCGCATCGGCTACCTCTCGAGCTTCCCGCCCATCGAGAACGGGATTGCGACCTACACCAGCTATCTGGAAGCTGCGACCGCAACTCACGACGTCGAGACGTTCGTCGTTGCGTCGCACGGGGCCCAAGGGAACACCGTGTTCCCGACGTACACGCTGGGAACGGGTGACTTCGCCCCAGCCGTGTACGAGATGCTCACGCAGTTGACCCACCACAGATATTCCGTCGGCTCGGGGTCGCAGATCCCGCCTTTCTCCCGCCGCCCCGAGCCGATGGATGCAATCACATAGATCTACGACCGTTGGAGAAGCCCCCCGCTCTGACCACTGAGACCCCGATTCCGGAACGGCTTGCAGGCTCCGTTCCGGAATCGGTGGTTTTCAGCGAATGGGCATGGGGGTCAGACCCCTTGGGGGTTGGGTTAGGGGCCCCAGGGGGTTTGGACGGCAGCGTCGAGTGCGGTTGTTCGGCCGGCGTCGTTGAACGAGAACTCTCGTGAGAGCTGGTCCAAGTTGAAGGTTGCGAGTTGGACCGCAGAGTTGCGGCCGACCTCGTTGAGTCGCCACAACGCGCCCGTTCCTTCCCAGAGCAACGGCAGCGTGGTCAGTCCGGTGTCGCCGAGGAAGTCCTCGGCATCGGCGAATCGTTCTTGGGAGCCGACGCCGACGACTTGGAGGATGTCTTCGTGGTCTCGAGCGAACTGCTCGAGTTCAGCCGCATGGCTGCGACAGGTCACTCAATCAGGCGCCCAATACCAAAGCAGCACGGCACGGTCGCCGGTAACGACATCATCGAGTGCGGTGATCTCGCCCGTCCGAACGTCGAGCATCTCGGTCGTCGCCAGTTCGCCGGTGAAGTCGAGCGCCGTCGCATTCGCGGCGGCCGAGACCGCAGCCGCAGATGCCGGTTCGTCGGTGGAACCGCCCGCGCAGCCCGCGAGTAATGCTGTGGACAGCACAAGGGCGAGGGCGCGGCGGAACATGACGACGTTCCATCGGCATGGTGAGGTGGAGATCAAGCGCAGCTGCTCCGGACGGCTTAGGACAGTGGTGTGGCTCGATGGCCACGGAAACGACGTAACCGCAAGCTGTTGGTCACGACGAACACGGACGATAATCCCATTGCGCCGGCTGCAATCATCGGGCTGAGCACCCCAAGGGCAGCTAAGGGGATGGCGGCAGAGTTGTAGGCGAAAGCCCAGAACAGGTTGCCCTTGATCGTTGCGAGGGTGCGGCGGGACAGGGCGATCGCATCGGCGACGCCGCGAAGGTCGCCAGAGACGACCGTGAGGTCCGAGGCTTCGATGGCGACGTCGGTGCCGGTCCCGACGGCGATGCCGAGGTCAGCCTGTGCCAACGCAGGTGCGTCGTTGATGCCGTCGCCGACCATGGCGACTCGGGCGCCGCCAGCTTGCAGACGTTCGATCTCGGCGGCCTTGTCGCTGGGAAGTACCTCGGCGATGACTCGGCTGATGCCGACCTGGGCGGCGATGTGGTTCGCTGCCGCGGCGTTATCACCGGTGAGCAACGTCACGTCGAGCCCAAGCTCGCCGAAGGCAGCGATGGCATCGGCCGAGGTGTCCTTGATTCGGTCGGCGACGACGAAAACGACTTCGGCGGTGTCGTCGCGGCCAGCGAATACGGCGGTCGCGCCGGTGGCTTCGGCCTGGCTGGCGGCTTCTTCGACCGCGTCGTCGACCGTCGTGAAGAGCGTCCGTCGCCCGACGAGGATCGTCTGGTGTTCGACGGTCGCCGAGACCCCGAGCCCGGGTCGGTTGCGGAAGGCGGTGACGCGGTCGGCGAAGTTTGGTGAGGCGTCGGTCGCCAGTCCGGGGAACGCGGCGATAGCTCGCGCGATCGGATGCTCAGAGCGACTCTCGGCAGCAGCGGCGAGTGCGATGACCAGGTCAGCCTCGCCCTGGTCGAGGCCAGGCGCAATGGTGCGGGTGACGTGCATCGCGCCTTCGGTCACGGTCCCGGTCTTGTCGAGCACGATCGCGTCGATCGCTCGGGAGTCTTCGAGGATCTCGCCGCCCTTGATGATGACGCCGAGCTGGGCGCCTCGCCCGGTTCCGACCATGATCCCGAGCGGCGTCGCCAGCCCAAGCGCGCACGGGCAAGCGATGATCAGCACCGCGACTGCGGCGGTGAAGGCCTGATCAGCATCGCCTCCAGCGATGAACCAGCCGATGAGCGTCAGTGCAGCGATGGCGATGGCGACCGGGACGAAGACCGACGCAACCCGATCGGCGAGCCGTTGCACCTCGGCCCGGCTGCCTTGGGCCTGCTCGACGAGTTCGATGATCTGGGCCAGCGCAGTTTCGCTGCCGACGCGCGTCGCCTCGACAACCAGGCTGCCGTCGGCGTTGATCGTGGCGCCGATGACTTCGTCGCCGGGGCCGACATCGACGGGCACGGGTTCGCCGGTGACCATCGATGCGTCAACCGCGGATTGGCCGTCGATGACGATTCCGTCGGTGGCGATGCGTTCGCCCGGTCGCACCAGGAACCGGTCGCCGAGTACGAGTTCATCGACGGCGACGACTCGGCCGTCGACGAGTTCGGCCGTGCCGACGCCGAGGTCGGCCAGCGCCCGGATTGCATCGCCCGCGCGGCGTTTCGCTCGGTGCTCGAGCCACTTGCCGAGCAGGATCAGCGTGACGATCACCGCACCGGTCTCGAAGTAGATGTGCCCGTCACCAAGGTCGGCGACGAGCACGACGGCAGACCAGAACCAGCTGGCGCCCGAACCCATCGAGACGAGCGTGTCCATCGTCGTGGCGCGCTGTCGCAGGTTCATGTATGCCGCGCGGTGGAACGGCCAACCGGACCAGAACACAACCGGAGTCGAGAGCGCTGCAACAACCCACTTCCAGCCGCCGAACCGGAGTGCAGGGATCATCGAGATCAGCATCGCGGGGAGGGCGAGCGCGACGGCGACGATCAGTCGCCGGCGCAGGTCTTGCTCGCGGCGTTCGATACCCGCTTCGGCGTTGTCGACGACGGCGTAGCCGAGACCCTCGATGGTGTCTCGCATCACGTCAGCGTCGAGCTGCTCGTGGACGATGGTTGCTCGCCCGTTCGCGAAGTTGACTTGGACGCGCTCGACGCCGTCGAGGCGCGACAACTTGCGCTCGATCCGAGCTGAGCAGGCGGCACAGGTCATGCCGTCGATCTGCAGATCGGTCCGCTCTGCGTTCGAGGTGTCGATCGCGATATCGGAGGTGTTGGGGGCCACCATTCGTCCAGGATAAGGCTTCCAGTCAACTGGAAGGTCAAGGTTGGAGTTACCGTGCGTCACATGAAGATCGGCGAGCTCGGCGAACGGGCCAACGTGAGCACGAAGACGATCCGGTACTACGAAGACGTCGGGCTACTCGAAGAGCCAACGCGCACAGCCAGTGGCTACCGCGACTACGACGAACCTGCGGTCGAGCGGCTGCGCTTCATTCGCGACGCGCAAGCGAGCGGGCTGTCGCTCGCCGAGATCGCATCGGTGCTCGAACTCAAGGCCGCGGGCGAGCGCTCGTGCCAACACACGACCGCTCTACTCGAACGCCACCTGGTCGAGATCGACGAACAGATCGTGCGGCTCCAGGCCGCTCGCACACAGCTGGCAGAACTCGCAGCCCGTGCCCAGTCGCTCAACCCCGCGAACTGCACCGACCCGAATCGCTGCCAAGTCATCGGGTAGTCCGCCTTTCTCGCTGCGCTCGAAACGCTGGTTTCAACCTTTGGAGTCTGCGGTCCCAGCGAGGTTCACCGTCTGCAGTAGTCCGCCTTTCTCGCTGCGCTCGAAACGCTGGTTTCAACCTTTGGAGTCTGCGGTCCCAGCGAGGTTCACCGTCTGCAGTAGTCCGCCTTTCTCGCTGCTTGCTAGGCGCCTCGGAGGAGGCGGCTGAGGCGATACTGCCACGAGGCTGGCTTGTCGGTGTCGAACTCGTGGTCGTCGGCGCCGGCCAAGATGCGGCGGCTGCTGCGGACGCCAAGCCAGCGCAGCGGTTCGGGCTCCCACCGACGAGATCGCACGCCGACCCACGGCAACGAGGTGCGCGGCGTGTGCTCGTCAACGATCAGCTCGGCCATGGTGCGCCCCGCCAGGTTCGCGGCCGCGACGCCTTCGCCGATGTAGCCGCCGAGCACACCGAACCCCTGGTGGCGATGGAAGCGCAGCCCGGGCACCCAGTTGCGGGGGATGCCGAGCACGCCGCCCCATCGATGGGTGATGTTGACGTCGATGTCACCGAGCACCGGGAGCATGTCGACGAGCGTCTCGCGAAGCAGCTCGTGCGATGGCTCATGCAGCTCGGCCGAGCGGGCGATGCGCGAGCCGAAGAGGTACGGCACGCCTCGACCACCGAATGCGAGCCGGTTGTCGGCGGTGCGCTGGCCGTAGATCACCATGAACCGGTCGTCGCTGAACGTGGGGCGATCGGCCAGTCCGATCTGGGCCATCACGTCATCGGACAACGGTTCGGTGGCCACCATGAGCGAGTAGACGGGCAGCAGTTCGAGCTTCGAGTCGGCGATATCGCGGGTGTAGGCCTCGGTGGCTCGAATCACGACGTCAGCGCTGACCGTGCCCCGGTCGGTGACGACCTTGTTCGAACCGGTAGGCCCGGTCACGCCCGGAGGCCGAGTAATGATCGCCTCTGCCGTTGTCCCCTCGGCGATGGCGACGCCGTCTCGCTCGAGTGCAGCAGCCAGACCGACCGCCAGCTTGGCTGGGTCGAGCGATGCGCAATGCTCGAAGAAGATGCCGCGCTCGACGCGGGTGCCGTTCAGATATGAGCGAGCTTCGTCGGGGTCGAGGAGCCGCATGTCATCTTCGGTGAAGCCCCGTGCGTGTTCGTGTGCGATCTCGTCGATCATGCGATCGCCTTGCGGCTTGTTTCGGGCCAGGCGGATCCAGCCGCCCTTGGCGTAATCGCAATCGATGCCCGCGTCGGCGGTGACGCGACCGATCTCGTCGACGGAGTCGAACACCGCTCGGGCTTGTCGCAGCGCCTCGTCCTCGCTCGAACGTTTCGCATAGGCCTCGAAGGATCCAGCGAGCTCGCCGACCGCCCACCCGCCGTTGCGGCCCGATGCGCCGAACCCGACGTGGTGCTTCTCGATGATCTGGATGCGCAGCGTTGCATCGAGCTGGCGCAGGTACCAGGCCGTCCAGAGCGCGCTGAATCCACCACCGACGATGGCGACGTCGCACTGCGTGTCGCCAGCGAGCGGTTCGCGCCGCGCTGGCGTGGGGGAGAGGCGGTCGAGCCACAGGGCGGTTGTCGTTGCGGTTGCTACCGAGGCGGTGCCGGACATATCGAGAACGTAGTGCCGGTGGTGTGATCCCGCATGAGTCCTGCCGTTGGTATTCGTCGCTACACATCGGTACTGGCTAGAAAATCAGTCGTGCTCCTGCAGGCGGACGTCGATATCAGTAGTGTCTTTCTCGGGTTGCAACGAAACCCATGGCCAAAGAGGGGGAACTCGTGGCCAGTCCAAACATTGACGACATCGATCGCGAGATCATTCGTCTGCTGCAGATCGACGGCCGCACGTCGTATAGCCAGCTGGGTCGCACCGTCGGCCTGTCCGACGCGGCGGCGCGCCAACGCGTCAACCGCCTGACCGCCGAGGGGTACATCGACATCGTCGCCGTCACTGACCCCGTCAAGATGGGCCTCGAGAGCCAAGCACTGCTCGGTATTCGAGTGAGCGATGACGCTCGCAAGGTCGCCGTCGAACTCGGCGCCCTCGACAACACCGTCTACGTCGTCATGACCGCGGGTCGCTTCGACGTGATCGCCGAGATCGTCACCCGCAACCGCGAGGAGTTCATCGAAGTGTCCAATGCCGTGCGCCTGCTTCCGGGCGTCGACAGTGTCGAGGTTCTGCCGTATCTCGGCATCACCAAAGAGACCTACGACTGGGGCGTGCTGTGACCGATCTGGCCGAGCCTGCGTTCGGTGCCGTGCCGGCCGGGTATCCCGACGATGTCGTTGCTGTCGGACCGACGTCGGGTCTGCAGTACGTGCAACTTGCCCCCTGGATGAACGTCGAACTCGAACGCCTCGAACTGATGGCGTTCCCGACTGCCGACCCGGTTGACCTCTACGACCGCGACGAGCTCTTGATCCTCGCTCACGAGTTTCCCGAAGGTGGCGTGGTCGGCTTCGACGGCGAGCAACGCGAAACGGCGTGTGCGGTCGGCCTTGGTGTTCGTACTCCCTTCGATTTCGACCATCCCCAACACAACGTCAAGACGTTCTTCGATAATGCCCCCACCGAGTCCGGCGACGACCCCGAAGGATCGTGGTACTACGGCACCGACATCGTCGTCTCTCCGGACTACCGGCGGCGCGGGATCGGCAAAGAGCTGTACGACCTCCGCAAGCAGATCTGTCGCAACTTGAACCTCGCCGGCATCGTGGCCGGCGGCGTGATCCCGGGTTACGCCGAGCACAAGCACGTGATGAGCGCCGACGACTACATCGCCAAGGTCCGCGCGGGCGAGTTGTACGACCGCACGCTGACGTTCCAGATCGAGAACGGGTTCGAGGCTGTCTGCGGGCTGGCCAACTACATGGCTGACCCCGAAGTCGACAGTTGGGCGTGCCTGATCGTGTGGCGCAATCCTGACTGGACCCAACGAGCCGAAGGAGGCACGGCATGAACGAGCCGCCACCGGACATCGAACAACCGCTCGAACCGCCGGGCGATCAAGCCTTCCGCAAGTACGGCCAGATCAAGGGCGCGATGCAGCCCGAGATGACCTGGGGCGGCGTCACGTCGTTCCTTCGCCGCACCTATACCCGTGACAGCGATGTGCTGGTCGACGCCGACATCGTCGTCTCCGGGATCCCGTTCGACATGGCCACCTCGGGCCGCCCGGGCGCTCGCTTCGGACCTCGTGCCATCCGCGCCGCGTCGACGATGATCGCCGAGCTGCCCGCGTATCCGTGGGGCTTCGATCCGTTCCGCTACGTGGCGGTCGCGGACTACGGCGACTGCTGGTTCGACTGGGGCTACCCGACGAACTCGGTTGAGTTGATCGAGGCGCACGCCGACAAGATCATCGGCACTGACTCGATGATGCTGTCGCTCGGTGGCGACCACTTTGTGAGCTATCCGCTGCTGCGTGCCCATGCCAAGAAGTACGGGCCGCTCGCGCTGATTCACTTCGACGCCCACTGCGATACCTGGGCCGACGACGGCACGCGTATGGACCACGGGTCGATGTTCCTGCGGGCCGCAAACGAAGGGCTCATCATCCCCGAGAAGTCCGTGCAGATCGGCATCCGTACTTGGAACAGCACCGACCATGGCTTCACGGTGTTGGGCGCCCCTTTGGTGCACCGCGAAGGCATCCCCGCCGTCATCGATGTGCTGCGCGAAGTCGTCGGTGACCACAAGGCATATCTGACATTCGACATCGACTGCCTGGACCCCTCAGTCGCGCCAGGAACCGGCACGCCGGTCGTCGGCGGGCTCAGCACGGCCCAGGCCCTCGAAGCGATCCGCTCGCTGGCCGAGTTCGACATCGTGGGAGCCGACGTCGTTGAAGTCGCGCCGGCCTACGACCATGCCGAGATCACCGCACTTGCCGCCGCCCAGATCGCACACGACTTCATTGCGGTGCAGGCCATCAAGGCCGGCGCCGTGCCTGATCCGATCGGACGGTACTGATGGCTGATGCTGTAGCTGCGGTTGAGATCCGTGGCGTCACGAAACGCTTCGACGAGGTCGTCGCTGTCGACGATGTCGATCTCACGATCGCCGACGGCGAGTTCTTCGCCATGCTCGGCCCGTCGGGTTGCGGCAAGACCACGACGCTTCGCATGATCGCCGGGCTCGAGTTCCCGACCCAGGGCAGCCTGCGCATCTTCGGCGACGAGGTTGGCACGCTGCCGCCGAACAAGCGCCCGGTCAACACGGTGTTCCAGAACTACGCCCTCTTCCCGCACATGACGGTGCTCGACAACGTCAGCTTCGGGCTGCGCATGAGCGGCGTGAACAAGGCCGAGGCCAAGCAGCGCGCCGGCGAGATGATCGAACTGGTGCAGCTCGATGGCATGGCGGGCCGCAAACCCAACCAGCTGTCCGGCGGTCAACAACAGCGTGTTGCACTGGCCCGGGCGTTGGTGAACAAGCCCAAGGTGCTCCTGCTCGACGAGCCGCTCGGCGCGCTCGACCTCAAGCTTCGCCAAGAGATGCAGACCGAACTCAAGTCGCTCCAGCGTGAGCTGGGCGTCAGCTTCGTGTTCGTCACCCACGACCAAGAAGAAGCGCTCACGATGAGCGATCGCATCGCGGTGATGGACCAAGGCAAGCTCCTCCAGGTCGGCTCGGCCGAAGACCTGTACGCCCGACCGGCCAGCCGCTTCGTTGCCGACTTCATCGGCCAGACGAACCTGATCGAGGCAACGGTGGCCGACTCGAACACGATCGTGCTGCAGAACGGCCAACGGCTCCGGGCGCCGAGTCCGCATGCTGCGGGCACCGCGGTGGCGATGAGCCTGCGGCCCGAGACGATTCACGTCGGCGCCCGCGGCACGGTGCCAGCCGTGCACGAGGCAACGAGCCTCGAAGGCGTCATTTCGTCGGCCAGCTACCTCGGCCACTCGATGGTCTACGAAGTGTCGATCGACTGGATCGATCTCGAAGTGCGAACACCCATGGTGCTCTCCGAGGATCGGTTCGCTCCTGGTAGCGAGGTCGCAGTCTGGTGGGACCGGCGCTCCGACTGGCTGGTCGCCGAATGAGTCACGGCGCGATCGTTCGACCACCGACGGAAGCCCCAGCCGATCCGAAACCGGCCGAGGCGACTCCCGAGTTCGAGGCGGCCAACAAGCGGCTCGACCGACGGCGCGGTCTCTTGCTGGCGCTGCCGTCGTGGGCGTTCCTCACGCTGTTCTTCGCCGTCCCGCTGCTCATCGTCATCGTCTATTCGTTTGCGACCCGCAACCGTTTCGGCGGTACCGACCTGTCGGGCTGGAACATCGAGGGCTACCGCGAGCTCGGGCAAGAGTTCGTCCGCAACCTGGTGCTCCGCTCACTATTGCTCGCGATCATCACCACGGTCATCTGCCTCGTCGTGGCGTATCCCTTCGCGTACTTCCTCGCGACCCGATCACCAGCGGTCCGCAATCTGATGCTCGTGTTCGTGATGATCCCGTTCTGGTCGAACTTTCTGGTGCGCAACTACGCGTGGCGGGTCCTGCTCGGCAACGACGGCCCGGTCTCCCAAGCGACCGAGGCGGTCGGGTTAGGCGAGACCACGATCCTGTTCACCCAAAGCGCCGTTGTGCTCGGTCTGGTCTACGGGTTCTTGCCGTTCATGATCCTGCCGTTGTACGCCGCGATCGAACGGATGGATTGGAGCCTCGTCGAGGCGAGCCGTGACCTTGGTGCGACCGGTTGGCAGACCTTTCGCCAGGTGTCGTTCCCGCTGTCGCTGCCAGGCGTCATCGCCGGTTCGATCTTGGTGTTCGTGCCGAGCTTCGGTGCCTACGTCACGCCGCAAATCCTCGGCGGCGGCAAAGACCCCATGCTGGGCACCTACATCGTGGCCCAGTTCCTCGAGGCTCGAAACTGGCCCGAGGGCGCAGCCGCATCGACGGTTCTCATGGCGGTCATGCTGGGCGCCACTCTCGTGTACTTCCGCACTGGAGGTCGCACGCTGTGAGCCGTCCTGCCCAGCTCCGCCGCGGCCCCAAGTGGCTGCTTGGCGCGAACGCCACGCTCGTCTACCTGTTCTTCTATGCGCCGATCGCGTTGCTCGTGCTGTACTCGTTCAGCGACGACAACCTGGTCGGCCGCTGGGGCGGCTTCACCCTCGACTGGTATCGGGCGTTCGGCCAGAACGACGAAGTCCAAGGCGCGCTCTCTGTGTCGATTCGAGTCGCGATCTTGTCGACCCTCATCTCGGTCGTGCTCGGCACGATGGCGGC
>CAZEMU010000147.1:0-10059 GCA_964513315.1 uncultured Acidimicrobiaceae bacterium
CCGTCGGCACCAAGGCCGATCTGCTCTTCGGTACCCACGGCCAATTCACCGCCGCAGGTGCCCTTCGCCTGGCACGTCGACTCGAGAAGTACGACCCGCTGTGGTTTGAAGAACCGGTGCCGCCCGGTGACGCGGCCGAGATGGCCAAGGTCGCCTCGCAGACCGTGATCCCGATCGCAGCTGGCGAACGGTTGACCACGAAGCACGAGTTCATGGCCCTGCTTGAACGCAAGGCTGCATCGATTCTGCAGATGAACCTCGGTCGGGTCGGCGGCATTCTCGAAGCCAAGAAGATCGGTGCGCTCGCCGAGGCGAACGGCGCCCAGATTGCCCCGCACCTCTACTGCGGTCCCCTGGTCGGCGCAGCAAACGTGCAGTTCGCCACCTGCTCACCGAACTTCCTGATCCTCGAATCGATCCGCGACTGGACAGGCATCCACGCCGATCTTCTGAAGACGCCGATGCAGTTCGAGAACGGCTACGTCATTCCGCCGACCGCGCCGGGACTCGGCGTCGAGCTCGACGAAGACTTCGCCCGAGCCAACCCCTACACCGGCGATCGGTTACATCTGCAGATGATGCGCGAGCCCGTCGATCCTCGCAGCGACCCGCTGTAGCCAGCCCTAGTCGAGGGCGGCGCGGGCTTCGCTGACGAGCGCAGCGAACTCGCCCCGCTCGGCCGGCGTCAAGCATTCGAACGCTCGAGCGGCGGCGATCGTGGTCATCTCCTCGACGCGGGCACGGGCGTCGAGGTCTGGCTCGGGGTGCGGCGCTGTCCAGCCGAACCCTTCGGACCAAGCGATGCCACCCCGCACGGGATCGTCGGTCGACATGATCGTGCCGTGCGGGCCAAGCCCGGCTGCGTGAGCGGCCGACAGGTGAGCTCCACCTCGCAACTCGCGCAACACGTTGAGGTTGATCGTGGCGTCGGCCGCAGCGTCTCCCGTCATCGAGATGAGCGCCGAACCGGCGAACAACGCACCGAATGATGGGTCGGCCGAGTCGACGACGGCCCGGGCCAGTTCGTTGAGCCGTTCCACTCGATCGGCTGGCATCGAGGCCAACGTGGTGCTGCCCCACGATGCTGCGCACCCAAACCACGCCAGCGCACAATCCCATGCGCTGAGCCCGTCGCGGCGAGCACCCCAGTAGCGAGCGACGGCGTCAGGTGCCATGAACCCGATCGCTGCCGCAGCAACCGAAGCGTCGACCTCGCCGAGGACGCCAGCGCGACCATTCGCCCAGAAGCCGAAACGGCCAACCTCGACCAGCCCGAGCTCGCCGGCCTTCGCGGCAGTGGCCGGGTCCATCATCCATGCCCGTCCGTACTCAAGGATCGGCTTGGCCGTTGCCTCGGCAGTTTCGATGGTCGACAGCTCTGCGCTCATGGTGGAAACGGTAGTTCTGGTCCGCGCTTGGTTCGTAACGTCGGTGCGGCTTGCCGCGCGGGTGACCACGGCCATGGGAACGAACGGCGCCTGACACCGTTCGGCTATCCATCGTGGGTCATTGCAGGTGGCAAACGCCATTACGGTCGGGCGAGCCGTCTTACCCGTGACGAGGTATATCCCAGGACTCTGTCAAAGGTTGCAGGTGTCAGAGAACCGCAACAGACTGCGTCGATGACGAACGTCGTGGAAGCGGGCACGCCCGACGCGGTCGAGGTCACCGTCTGGGACTTGGAGATGACCCTCGACCCCGAGCTTGCGGCTGAGCCTCGAGACGATCTGCTGTTGCTACGCGCGACCGAGCCTGCGCCCGAGTTGGCCCGCTTCTTCTATGCCGAAGTCGGCCGCGAGTTCAACTGGTACGGCCGCATGAATTGGACCCGTGAGGAATGGGTAGCCGAAGCCGACCAAGACACAAACCATCTGTGGTCGTGCTGGCGTAACGGAAGTCCGGTTGGCTACTTCGTGCTCGACGAGCACACCCAAGACCGCCAGGGCAACACCGAGCTGAAGTACTTCGGCCTGCTCCCCCGGTTCCACGGACAGGGCATCGGAAAGTGGTTGCTCACGACTTGCATCGCCACCGCGTGGGCCCTGCCAAGCACCAAGCGGCTGTGGCTGCACACCTGCTCGCTCGACGGACCTCATGCCAAGGCGAACTACCTCGCCCGAGGGTTCGTCGAATGCGGACAGGCAACCGAGTATCAGCTCCTCATCGACCCGGCGTGATCAACAACTGATGCCGCTCGAGGTACCGACGGGACGACGACTCGGCTGGGGCCTCGCCGCGCTCGGCATGCTGCTGGTCTCGACCGACTCGCTGTTCATTCGACTGGCCGAAGCGTCGTCATGGGACATGGCATTCCTCGTCGCCTTGTTCGCACTGCCGATCATGGTTGGGCTTGCGTGGCGCCTTGATGATCGAGCGACGTCCGACGGCATCCGAACCCATGCTCGGCCGCTCGTCCTGATCGGGCTCTTGCTCGGCACTAGCCAGATCGCGTTCATCGGAGCGGTGAACCAGACCGCCGTCGCCAACGTCGTCACGATCGTGGCCGCTGCCCCGATCCTCGCCGCGCTCGTCGGCTGGCTCGTCTTTGGCGAACGCACATCGCGGCGAGTCTGGATCGCGATCGCAATCACCGTGGTCGGCGTCTTCATCGTCGTGGCTGGTTCGTTCGGCTCGCCGACGCTCGACGGCGATCTGCTCGCCATGCTTGCGATCGCTGCCTTTGGTGTCTCGATCAACATCTGGCGCCGCTACCCAGACATGTCGGTCTTCGTCGGGTTAGCCGCCTCGGCCGCCGTCATGTTGCTGGTGTCGGTTTGGTTCGCGAACCCGACGGACCTCGACAGCCGTGCCTGGCTTTCGGCCCTCGGCATGGGTCTGATCTTCAATCCGCTCGGCCGAATCTGCCATGCGTCGGCTCCCCGGTACGCGCCTGCGTCAGAGGTTGCGCTGTTCACGCCCGTCGAAACCGTCGCCGCACCAATCTGGGCTTTTCTCGCGTTCGCGGAACGGCCGCCGGGGCAGACCGTCGTCGGAGCGCTCGTCATCATCGGAGGCGTTCTCTACGGAACGCTCTTCCGTGGCGGCACGTCGAGCTCCGCGGAAGCGTTCGATCGGACACCGTCCACGAACGTGCAGTAGATTCGGGGCGCTGCGTTCGGGGGAACGTGGCTTCACCGCCCGCAAGGGTTCACTCAGGGGGACAGCGATGACCAAGCCGTGGATCGTTTCGACGACGCCGCACGAAAAGTTCAACTTCTACACGCGAGCCAACGTCGGCGAGGTCTTCCCCGACCCGGTGTCCCCGCTCTCGTTCGAATGGTTCGAAGGACCTGACGGCATCGGCGGTTCCGAGATCGGCTTCCGCGAGGCGTATTACCGCATCGGTGTCATGACGCCCGACGAGCTACCGCCAGACCGCGCCGTGTTCCTCGGCGTGACGAACGGCTACGCCTATCTCAATGCGTCGGCGCTGCGACTGCTCGGGCACCGTGCGCCTGGCATGACGTACAAGGACATCGACGACTCGTTCTTCGGCGACGCCCCAGGTGTCCCCGAGTTCATCGCCGGGCCTGGCGATGACCGTCCGGAACTCACCGAGAAGATCGCGGAGACGTTCGGCTGGGTCCTTACGACGACCGAGATCCCGAATGCGCTCGCCGACGAGAAGATGTTGAACCAGATGCGGGCCGACCGACCTGACTTCTCGGCGATGTCGGATCGCGAGCTCTACGACTGGGTCTGGGCGAACTTCACCGACCACTTCGCTCGCTTGTTCGAAGAGCACATCTTCGTCAGCTTCCTGGCGACGCTGCCGATCGGCATCATCACTGCCGTCTGTACCGCCGTCGGCAAGCCCGAAGCCACCCTTCGTCTGCTCGCGGGTCTCGGCGACGTCGAGTCGGCCGCACCGTCGATGGCGATGTGGGATCTCGGCCGCATCGTCGCTGGCAGCGATCATCTCAACGCATTGTTCGACGAGGGCAGCACCGGTCTGGCCGACAAGCTCGCCGCCAGCGATCACGCCGATGCGGCGACCTTCAACGAGTCGTTCGCGACCTTCACGTACAACTACGGCGCCCGCGGCCCGAACGAGTGGGAAGTCCGCTCGCCCACATGGGAAACCGACCCGGACCTTGCGCTCGCCGCAATCGACCGCATGCGCCTCTCCCCCGAAGACTCCGCACCTCAGGGACGCAACGCCGAGCGGGCATCCGAACGCGAAGAACTCGGCACCGAGATCGCAGCGATGATCGAAGGCGACCCCGAGGCGCATGGCCAGTTCATGGCTGCGCTACACGCAGCCACGGTGTTCATGCCAGGCCGCGAGCGCACCAAGACGAACTGCATCAAGCTCATCCAAGAAGCCCGCATGGCGCTTCGTGAGTGGGGTCGCCGCTGCGTCGCTGCCGGCACCTTCCCGTACGTCAACAGCTACGGCCTGATGACGCGGACCGAGACCGAGCAGTTCCTCGATGACCCGACCGGTTGGCACGACACGCTGGCCGAGCGCGAGCAGCACATGAAAGATGTCGGCGCTCTCCAGGAGCCGTTCATCTTGGTGGGCGAAGGTGGGCCGATCACCGATCTGCCTCGCCGCGATGCCGTCGAGACCGTCGACCTGACCGGCGGCCAGTCCGTCCAGGGCGTGCCCGGTTGCCCCGGCAACGCACGTGGCATCGCTCGCATCGTGCTCGACTCGTTCGACCCGACTGCGCTTGAGCCGGGCGACATCCTGGTTGCGCCGATCACCGACCCATCGTGGACGCCACTGTTCGTCCCGGCGGCCGGCGTGGTTGTCGACGTCGGTGCTCCGCTGAGTCACGCAATCATCGTGAGTCGTGAGCTCGGCATCCCGTGCGTGGTCTCGGCAACCGATGCCACCAAGATCATCCCCGATGGCGCCTTGATCGAAGTCAATGGCGACACCGGAGAAGTCTCGGTGATCGAACTCCCGGCCTAGCCGGGCGCTCTGCTCCAGATACTCCAGACATTCAGCGACGAGGGCCGGGTCGATTCCGGTCCTCGTCGCCGTTTTCTAGCTCACGGGCGATCGACCTGCCGTGGTCGAGTAGCCACGGAAGCCGATCGAGTCGAGCACGAAGTGCGCCGCGATTGCGATGAGTGACACGGTCTCGGCCCAGAACGTCGTAAAGGCGTCGATGAAGATCCAGGCGAGCAGCGCTGCGAGCAGCACGACGATCAGCACGTTGCGCAACGTCACGCTCACGTCGTTGGAGAACCAGAGGATCACGATCGCGTTCAGGCCGAAGAAGCCGACCGCAAACATGTAGTGCGGCACGGCAGTTGCGCCGTCCATGTTGAACAGCACGACGCCCGACAGGCACACGCCCAGCACAACGTTGTAGAAGCGGCGAGTTTTCACGATGCCGTTGAACATGAACAGCATCGCGGCGACCGTCAACGGGAAGTAATACGCCTGGGGCGGCGTCATGTCGTAGTAGCTACTGACGCTGCCGCGAATCGCGTCTTGTTCTTCATCGAAGAGCACGAGCCACAACGGGATTGTGATGCACAACACAGCGAGAGCTCGTTCGACCGTGGCGAAGCGCGCCAGCGATTGGACTCCCGCGCTGTTCGCGGTTGCCGTCGACACAGAGGTCGCCATCGTCGTCATCATGCGGCGCATGGCATCGAGTCTTGCCGCTCAGCGTCAGCGGCGCTTGGATTGAGCCTTGGAGCTAGTCGTCAGCCGTCGTGCGCTGACCGCGGCTGTCGGCTTCAGCGTCGGCATCGCCTTCTGTGGTCGGCTTCGTCATCGGCTCGGCCTCGACCACCACGTCGAGGACTTCTTCGGGTTCATCGACATCGCGACTCGGCGCCCGGTCATGTTGGATGACAGCGATAAACGGGGCACCGTCATCGTCGACGAAAAGACCGTCGTTGCCGGTCTCCTCTCCTCCGAACGGGTCGAACACAAACAGTCCGATCACAACGATGGCTGCAATGGCCATCACTGCCCAGAGGCGGTTGGACTCTGCTCGTGTCCCACTACCCATGACCTAAATCATACGGACTAGGTCAAGGGTTGTCTCTAGGCAAACCTTCCCGTCCAAGACCGCATGATTCCCGAGAGATTTAGCTCAGAATGCCCGGAAGCGGCGGTTTGGAAAGGCGGCCACCATCGACCGTGATGACCTGCCCGGTCACGAATCTGGCTTCATCAGAGGCGAGCCAGACGACGACGTCGCCGACGTCGGTGGGCGCACCGATATGGCCTACGGGATGCAGCTCCGCGAGCTGGCGCATGACCTCGTCACGGTCGGGGTGCCGGTCGACGAAGTTCGAGTTCAGCTCGGTGTCGATCCAGCCTGGGGCGACCGCGTTGGCCCGGATTCCGAATGACCCGAGATCAACGGCGAGGGCTCCGGTCAGCCCATGGACGCCGGCCTTGGTTGCTGCGTACGCGGTATGGCCTGGGTTGCTGCTGAAGCCTTCGATGGACCCGACGTTGACGATCGCACCCTTAGATGCTTTGAGGTGAGGCACGGCGGCCTTGGTCACCAAGAACGGGCCGGTCAGGTTCACGTCGAGCATCTTCTGCCAGGACGTTTCACTGTGGGTCTCGACGTCCTCTTCGAACATGATCCCCGCGTTGTTGACCACGATGTCGAGCCGACCATGGCGCTCGACGATTTCGTCGATGCAACGTGCGACGGAGTCCGAGGACGTGACGTCGAGTTCGACCCACTCGCTGCCGTCCGCAGGATCGCGGAGGTCGGCGATCACGACGTTGGCGCCCGCGTCAGCGAGCCGTTGGGCAATGGCGCGACCGATGCCTTGGGCCCCGCCGGTCACGAGTGCGACCCGGCCATTCAGTCGTTCGGTCATTGGGAACGCTCAGTCATTGCAGGCTCCTCATTGGGCGGTGTACCCGCCGTCGATCGCGAGATCGGCGCCGGTGATGTGGCGGCTTCGATCCGAGAGCAGGAACAGGATCAGGTCGGCGACTTCTTCGGGGCGCGGGATCCGTGCTTGGGGAATGCTGGCGAGATTGGCAGCTCGCACATCGTCGATGGTGACACCGTCGGCATGTCCGCCAGCAAGCATCGGGGTCTCGATGGCACCGGGGCATACGGCGTTGATGCGGATCTGCTCGGCGCCGTGCTCAAGCGCCATGGCCTGGGTGAGCGAGATGACTGCGCCTTTCGAGGCGCAGTACCCAGCGAGCCCAGCGGCGCCGACGTTGCCGCAGGTCGAGCTGACGTTGACGATCGAGCCGCCGCCGTTTGCCCGAAGTCGTGACACGGCTGCTCGTGACACCCGGAATGTGCCGTCCACGTTGACGGCCATCTGGTGGGCCCAGTCTTCGTCGGTGGTTGCTTCTGCCGTCGCTCGGACGATGATCCCCGCCGCGTTCACGACGCCATCGAGCCCGCCCAACAGCTCAGTGCCCCGGGCGACCAGGGCTTCGGCGAATCCGGCTTCGGCAACGTCGCCCATCACGGCGTGGGCGGTGCCACCTGCGGCTTCGATCTCGGCCACCGCCGCGTCGGCTTCGGCCTGGCGTCGTCCAGAGATGACCACCGAGGCCCCTTCGGCTGCGGCCGCGATCGCGGTCGCTCGCCCGATGCCCGAGGTCGAGCCGGTGATGATGATGCGCTTGCCGTCGAGCATCACGGAACCAAGCCTCGTCATGCGACGAGGGGCGAGATCTCGGAGCGGCGGCGATCGACGAACGCCCGCAACTCTTCGCCGACATCGTCGGGCAGCGCTGGTTCCTCGTAGGAGTTCAGCAGCGCCCGAGCCTTGTCTGCGCCACGCTGGCCTGCGTCCTTGGCGCCGTCGACGGTCCACTGCTCGAAGCTGTCTGCGTTCATGAGCTCGCCCATATAGAACGCAGTCTGAAAGTTGTCGAGCGTGTGCTGGGTGCCCAGGTGGTGACCGCCTGGCGGCACCTCTCGCATCGCATCGAGTGCACCGTCGAGCGAGTCGAAGTCGACGCCCTTGCCGAGGCGGTACATCATCTCGAGCTGCTCACCGTCGAGCGCCACCTTGCTGTAGCTCTGCAGCAGCGCCCCGTCGAGATAGCCGGTAGTCGACAGCACAAAGTTCGCACCCGCCATCAACACGCCATACATGTTGCGGGCGGCTTCGTAGCCAGCTTGGGCGTCGATGAGTTTGGAGCTGGAGCAGCCACCGCTACATCGCCACGGCAGGTTGTAGTACCGGGCGATCTGGCCGGTGAGCATGTTCATGTGGTCGATCTCAGGCATGCCCGCCTGGGGTGCGCCCGACTTCATCGACACGGTCGACAGCCACTGGCCGAACACGGCCGGTGCGCCGGGACGAACGAGTTGGCTGAACGCCACGCCGGCGAGCGCTTCGGCCGCCAGCTGGACGACCGAGCCGATCGTGCTGGCAGGAGTCGACGCACCGCCGAGAACGAACGGACTGAACAGCATCGCTTGGTTGCTGGCGGCGTACACCTTGACGGCGTCGAGCATCGTCGAGTCCCACAGCAACGGCGAGTTGCAGTTCGCCAGACTCGTCATGACCGTCGTGTCGGCCACGACGTCGTGGCCGAAGACGATGCCGGCCATGTGCAACGACTCTTCGGCCCGCTCCCGGCTCGTAACCGAACCCATGAACGGCTTGTCGCTGTGCTTGAGCAGCGAATAGGTCATCTCGAGGTGCCGGTGCGGCACGGGGATGTCCATCGGTTCACAGAGCACGCCGCCGGTCATGTGCACGGCGGCTTGCTGGTAGGCGATCTTGGCGAAGTTGTCGAAGTCCTCTTGGGTCGCATTGCGGCGGTTGCCGTCGAAGTCGAGGATGAACGGGGCGCCGTAGCTCGGCGTGAAGATCGTCTTGCGTCCACCGAGCGTGACCGACCGCTCGGGATTGCGAGCGAGCATCGTGTACTCGCTCGGCGCATGCGACACGAGACCCATCAGGAAGTCGGGGTCGAACCGCACCCGCTCGGTCGGGAAGTCGACGTCAGCGCCGGCCTCGTTCCACATCGAGAGCGCTTCGGGATCGCGGAAGACGCAACCGACCTCGGCGAGCAACTTCAGAATCTCGCTATGGACTCGCTCCATCTGCTCGGGCGTAAGGATGTCGATGTACGGCAATCCCCGATCGAGTTCGGGCAGCCACTGCGGGCCTTGGGGACCTTGGCGCGCAGCCCGGCGAGCGCTACGACCACGGCGCCCGCCCCGGCTTGAAGGTGCGTCTTCGGACATCAGGTGGTCCTTTGCGGAGAGAACTGGGCCGCAAGTTCGCGGCGCAGCGCGTCGAGGGCCGGGTTCTCCGGCCGGTCAGCGGTGACGGCAGTACGAAGCACCGAACAGATCGCCGGTAACTCAATGTCGTTGCCGGGCGACCAGCGGGTCATCCCAGGAGTGAAATTGCGTTCGTTGATGACGGCGACGCCAAGACCAGCTTCGACTGCAGATTGAATACCGCTGACGGACGGGCAGACGAGCGCTCGTCGAAGCTTCCAGCCAGCCTTGCCGAGCGCACGGCCAACGACGTCGCCATAGGTCCAACCATCGCCATAGGAGAGGAACGGCAGCGGCTGGTGTTGGTCGAAGTCGATGCCATGCCCGACGACCCAGGCGATGGCTTCTTGGCGCACAACCAGATCGCTGGCCCGAGGACGCTGCGGACCGGTCGTCGGAAATTGGATGAGGCCCAGGTCGAGTTCACCCGCGTCGACGAGATCGGCGATCGTGCCGCTCAGCCCAACTCGAACGTCGATGTGCACGTTGGGATAGGCACGGCCGAAGCGGGCGAGCACATCGACGAGTTCGTCGGAGTGGAGGTCCTCGTTGCTTCCGAGGGTGAGCGAGCCTTCGAGCTCGCTCCGGGTGAGATGGGCAACGGCCTCGTCATGCGCCCCGACGATGCGATCGGCAAAGCGCAACAGGTCGGCGCCATCTGAGGTGCCGGTCACGACCGCTCCTCGCACGACCAGGTCTAGGCCGACGCGTTCCTCGAGGCGCTTGACCTTGTGCGACACGGCGCTCTGGGTCATGCCGAGTTGGTCAGCTGCCAGCGTGAAGCTGCCGGTGTCGACGACGGCACGAAGCGTGCGCAGCGACTCGATGTCGATCTTCAGCTCCGGAATCCCCACCA
>CAZEMU010000148.1:0-9773 GCA_964513315.1 uncultured Acidimicrobiaceae bacterium
GTCGGCTACTCCACCAGCGGCGGCTACGTCGACGACATCGCCGACCAGCTCGAAGCGTTCAAGGCCGCAATCGTGGCCGGCGACATCACCGTGCCAAGCGATCCGACCCAGGTCGGCTAGTTCACCTTGGCTCTCGGGTGATCTGGCGTCGAATATGTTCGCCGCTATCCCCGTGAGCTCGCATCTTCGATAAGACCGGGCCCTACCTAACCAGTAGGGCCCGGTTCGCATCTACGCACAACGCACAGGGGGAAACAGGTGGCACCTGCCATCGAGCTCGAGGGGATCACGAAACGCTTTCCAGGCGTCGTTGCGAACGACAACGTCAACCTGGTTGTTGAGCGGGGCGAGATCCATGCGATCTGTGGAGAGAACGGCGCCGGCAAGTCGACGCTGATGAAGATCCTCTACGGCATGCAGCCGCCCGACGAAGGCACCATGCGCGTCAACGGCCAGGTCGTCGACTTCTCGTCACCGATCGACGCCATCGACAAAGGCATCGGCATGGTGCACCAGCACTTCATGCTCGCCGACCAGCTGACGGTCCTCGAAAACGTCATCCTCGGAGCAGAGCCCACCCACGGCGGCGGCCGCATCAACTTCGCCGAAGCCGAAAACCATCTGCGATCCGTTGCCGACGACTACGGCCTCAAGATCGACGTCCACGAGATGGTCGAGACCCTCGAAGTCGGAGAGCGTCAGCGCGTCGAAATCATCAAGGTGCTCTACCGCGGCGCGGAGATCCTCATCCTCGACGAGCCAACCGCCGTGCTCGTGCCCCAAGAGGTCGAGGCCCTGTTCGAGAACATGCGTGAGCTCCGGGCGAACGGCGCCACGATCCTGTTCATCGACCACAAGCTCGACGAGGTCCTCGAGATCGCCGACAGCATCACCGTGCTTCGCCACGGCAAGACGGTCGCGACGCTCCCCAACGAGGGCGTGACTGCGCACGAACTGGCCGAACTCATGGTCGGCTCCGAGCTCCCGACGCCAGCGACGGCCGAGTCAACCGTCACCGACACCGTGGCGCTTGCGATCCGTGACCTGACCGTGCACGAAGACGGCCGCGTCGCACTCGAGAGCGTGTCGCTGTCGATCCACAAGGGCGAGATCCTCGGCATCGCCGGCGTCGAAGGCAACGGCCAGGGCGAACTCGTCGACGCCATCATCGGCACCGGCGACATCCGCAACGGCTCCATCGAACTCCACGGCGAGGACATCACACGCTGGGACGTCCGAGCCCGCCGAGAAGCCGGCATTGGCTACGTCCCCGAAGACCGCCACCACGAAGGGCTGCTACTCACCTCGCCGTTGTGGGAGAACGCTGCCCTCGGCCATCAGACCGAGGCGCCGTACGGCTCGCGCTGGTTCATCGACCGCGCCGGCGCCCGCAAGCAAACCGAGGCGATTCGAGAAGCCTTCGATGTGCGCACACCAAGCATCGATGTCTCGGCGCACGCGCTGTCTGGCGGCAACCAGCAGAAGCTGATCATTGGCCGAGAGCTCACGGCCAACCCGTCGCTACTCGTCGCCGCCCATCCGACCCGAGGTATCGATGTCGGCGCCCAAGCTGCCGTGTGGGACCAAATGCGTCAGGCTCGAGCCGACGGCCTGGCCACGCTGTTGATCTCGGCCGACCTCGACGAACTCATCGGCCTGTCCGACACGATCGTCGTCATGCTCCGAGGCAGACTCGTCGCCCGTCTCTCTCCCGACGACGTCACGCCGCGTGACCTCGGGGCCTATATGACTGGTGCTGCGTTGCAGGACATGACCACCGATGGGAGCGCCGCCTGATGCGCCGCATCGCCTTTTCGTTAGCGGCACCTGTCGGCGCCTTTGTCCTGACGGTGATCATCTCGACGATCGCCCTCTGGATCTTCGGCTCAGATCCGTTCGAGGCGTATGGCGACATGCTCGGCCACGCTCGCAAGCTCGAGACTCAAGTCGACATCTTGAACCGGGCCACGCCGTTCTACCTGTCGGCCGTCGCTGCCGCGATCGGGTTCCGCATGAACCTGTTCAACATCGGCGTCGAAGGCCAGTACCTGATTGCGTTCCTGATCGCTGCCCAAGTCGGTGGTCTGATCTCGCTGCCAACGGTGCTGCACATCCTGATCATCATGATCGTCGCCATGATCACTGGCGCTCTGTACGCAGGTATCGCTGGTGTGCTGAAGACAACCCGTGGCGTGAACGAGGTCGTCTCGACGATCATGCTGAACGCCATCGCCGTCGGCGGCCTGATCGCCTGGCTGCAGCGTGAATGGCAAGCCCCGCTCGGTGAGCAGTTCAGCTCCAGCGATCTCGGCACCAACCCGATCGATGACTCCGGCCTCATGCCGA
This sequence comes from uncultured Acidimicrobiaceae bacterium, assembly GCA_964513315.1. Taxonomy (GTDB): domain Bacteria; phylum Actinomycetota; class Acidimicrobiia; order Acidimicrobiales; family UBA10347; genus UBA10347. Next base: position 2,347 of record CAZEMU010000148.1, read on the forward strand.
CCATCAACGGGCTGCTCGAGATCTTCACCCGCGAGGTTGGCCAGGGCAAGGAACTGACCGGCATGTTGCTGATCGCCGTGCTCGTCGGCATCGGCTACCACGTGCTGTTGAACCGGACCCGTTTCGGTTTCGACTTGCGGGCCAGCGGCATCAACCCGTTCGCTGCTCGCGCCGGCGGCGTCCCACCGAAGCGCATGGTCGTCGCCGCCATGATGTTGTCCGGCGCAGTCGCCGGGCTGATCGGCATTGTCGAGCTTGCCGACCGAGGCAAGTTCCCGCCCGACCCGATCCAGGGACTCGGCTTCGCCGGCATCGCCGTTGCGCTGCTCGGCCGCAACCACCCCGGCGGCATGGTCTTCTCCGCGCTCCTGTTCGCCTTCCTCGACGTGTCCTCGGGCGTGCTTGACACGACCGGCGTGGCCAGCCGAGAGATCGCCACGATCATGCAGGGCATCGTCTTGTTGACCGCAGTCGTCGCCTACGGGGTCGCCAGCCGGGTCAAGGAACGTGACGAAGCCCGCACGGCCGCCGAAGCGCTGGCCGCCGGTGCCTCAACCTCCACCGAGACCGTGGGAGCGTCAGCATGAACGCTCTCGAACGTCTCCGCACCTCACCGGCCTGGTTCCGGTGGGCGATGTACGCCTTCCTCGGCGTGCTGCTGCTCACGATCGTCCAGAGCATCAGCGACACCGAGCGCCTCACCCAGGTCGCAACGTCACGCGAAATGCTGCGCTGGGCCGTGCCGATCTTCCTCGCCGGCCTCGGCGGTTTGTACAGCGAGCGTGCCGGTGTTGTGAACATCGGTCTCGAAGGCATGTTGATTCTCGGCATGTGGTTCGGCGCATGGGGCTCCATCACGTACGGCCCCTGGATCGGCCTGGCGATCGGCGTGCTCGGTGGCGCCCTCGGTGGACTGCTGCACGCCATCGCGACGGTCACCTTCAACGTGGATCACATCATCAGCGGTGTGGCCATCAACCTGCTCGCGCCCGCGGCGACAAGATATTTGTCCGAAGAGGTCTGGGAATCCCCGACGACCTCGCCCCGCACCCAAGCGGTCGCCGACTGGGACGTCCCGTTCCTCGCTGGCGGCACCATCAACGGGTGGGAAACCCCCGACTGGCTGCTCTACGTCGGCAAATGCGGCACGAGCGGCATCTTTGGGGGACGTGGCTGTCTCGACAACGAGAATGCGGCGCCGACCTGGCTGCTTTCTGACATCGCCGATCTCTCCCGAGGCTTGTTGCGCGGCACCTCGCTCGTGGCTGTCATCGCCATCCTGCTCGTGCCGTTCACGGCCTGGCTGATCTGGCGCACTCGCTTCGGGCTGCGCTTGCGCATCTGTGGCGAGTACCCCCAAGCAGGCGAAGCCCAGGGCATCAGCATCGTCCGCTACAAGTACGTGGCGGTCATCATCTCCGGTGGCCTCGCTGGCCTCGGTGGTGCATTCATCTCGACCGAGCTCTCCGGTCTGTTCCAAGGCGGCAACAGCGCCGGCCGAGGCTTCATCGGGCTGGCTGCGCTCATCTTCGGCAACTGGAAACCCGGAGGCGTGCTGTTTGGCGCCTTGCTGTTCGGGTACGTCTTCGGCCTTGACCTCAAGGACCTCGACGGCACCGCCAGCCACGCCATGCTGCTCGTGAACACCATCGTGCTCGTCGGTGTCGGCATCTGGGCAATCAGTCGTCGCAAGACCGTTGACGCCGTCCTAGCCGGTCTGCTGGCCGTCGGTGCGTTCAGCTGGTACCTCGTGAGCGACACCGTGCCCGACTGGTGGAGCAACATCTTGCCGTACGTGCTCGTGCTGCTCGTGCTCGTCTTCTTTAGCCAGCGACTCCGCATGCCCAAGGCACTCGGCATGCCGTACCGCAAGGGCGGCGGGTAGTCCGCGTTTCTCGCTGCGCTCAAAACGCTGCGCTCAACTTCTCATCTGCGGTCCCCACAGGCTCCTGTTCCGGCGGGTAGTCCGCCGTTAGGGCAGGACGCGGAGCGCGTCGAACATCTGGGTCTGGAACGCGTCGCCGTCGGCTTCCCAGACAATGTCGGTCGCGGGCGCATCGGGATTGAGATGCGTCGGGAAGGTCGCACCCCGAGCCTCGTCGCTGCGGCCGACCGTGACGCCGATGGCCTGCGTGCGGGTCGCGATCGCGTCGTCGAGCGCAATCGCCACGGCGAGCGGATCAGGCAGCGAGAAGAAGGGGATGCCGAGCTCCTGGTGGCAGAACGCCTCGACCACGCTGGTCACGTCGTGCGCGAATTGCCCGCTGGCCGTGCCGACCTGCGCCATTGCCTGGCGCTGTTCGGGCGAGATGAGACCCGCCGTCATCGAGACGTTCCAGCCGACCATGACCCGTGCTCCGGGAGCGACAAAGACGCGGGCCGCCGCTTCGGGGTCGACCCAGATGTTGAACTCAGCCATGTCGGTAACGTTGCCGACCATGTCGGGAGCGCCGCCCATGATGACCGTGCGCCGGAAACGAGTCAGCAGGTCAGGATCGATCGCGAGCGCGGCGGCGACATTGGTCAACGGGCCGAGCGTGATCAGATCGTGCTCGCCGTTGCTCTCCGCAGCCAGCCGGACCAGCGCGGGCACGGCGTGTTCGTTCTGTGAACTGATCCCGGGATCGGGCAAGTTCGCATTACCGAGACCGTCTTCGCCGTGCACCTCGGTCGCGGTTTCAAGCGCGTGCACAAGTGGGCGATCGCATCCGACGTAGACGGGAACGTCAACTCGTTCAGCGACCCGCAGCGTGCTCTTGGCATTGCGTGTTGCCTGGTCGAGGGGAACGTTGCCGGCGACGGTCGTCAGCGCAAGCACCTCGGCATCGGGATGCGCAAGGGCCATGAGCAAGGCGATGGCGTCGTCGCTTCCGGTATCGGTATCGATGATCAGCTTCGGCATTACTCGAAGTCTCCCAGACAAAACCGGTGCAGAGCTGGTATCACTGACCACATGGTTCTGTCTGCCGCTCAGGTTGCCGACTTCGCCGAGCAGGGTTTTCTTGTCCTGCCCGATTTCATCCCCGCCGACCGGCTCGCCGAGCTTCGGGCCCGGGCCGCTGAGCTCGATGCCCAGCTCCGGGCAACCGACGCCGACGAGGTCACCGTGTTCTCAACCACGGACCAGTCCCACGCCGACGACTCGTGGTTCCTCGAGTCGGGCGACAAGGTCCGCGGCTTCTTCGAAGACAGTGGCGACCAGCTCAACAAGATCGGCCATGCGATGCATGACCTGGACCCTGTGTTCAGCGGCTTCTGCCGTGGCACCGGCTTCGGCGACATCGCCAGCGACATCGGTATGGCAGACCCGGCCCTCGTGCAGTCCATGTACATCTACAAGCATCCAGGCGTCGGCGGCGAAGTCACCTGGCACACCGACCACACGTTCTTGTGGACCGAGCCGCGGTCAGTCGTTGGGTTCTGGGTCGCTGTCGACGAAGCCACCACCGAGAACGGCTGCATGTGGGCCATACCCGGTGGACATGGGCTGCCGGTTAAGTCTCGGTTCGTTCGCGACGGCGACTCGACTTCGACCGAGGTGTTCGATCCCGACGAGTATCCAATCGACCAGGCGGTTGCGCTTCCGGCAACGCCAGGGACACTTATCTTGCTCGACGGTGCGCTGCCCCACTGGAGCGACGCAAACCGCTCAGAGAAGCCACGACAAGCGTTCACGCTGCACGTGGTCGACAGCACGACCGAGTGGAGCGAACGCAACTGGTTGCGCCGCTCCCCCGATCTTCCGTTCCGTGGGTTCGAGCCGGTTCCGAGCTAGGGAATCTCGACGACCGAGCGCAGCACTTCGCCACGCTCCATCTTGTGGAAGGCCTCTTCGACCCCGTCGAGGCCGATCGTCTCGCTGACGAAACCGTCCAAGTTCAGTCGGCCTTGCAGGTACAGGTCAATGAGCATCGGGAAGTCACGGCTGGGCAGGCAATCGCCGTACCAGCTCGACTTGAGTGAGCCACCGCGACCGAACACTTCGATCAGTGGAAGCTCGATCTTCATGTCCGGCGTCGGCACACCGACGAGCACCACGGTGCCGGCCAGGTCACGGGCGTAGAACGCCTGCTCATAGGTTGCGGGGAGGCCGACGGCCTCGATGACGACATCGGCGCCGTTGCCGTCGGTCAGCTCACGAATGCGTTCGACGACGTCTTCGGAGCCTGCGTTGATCGTGTGGGTTGCGCCGAATCCCTTGGCCCACTCGAGCTTCTGATCGTCGAGGTCCACGGCAATGATCTTGCTTGCGCCAGCGAGCTCGCTACCGCACACAGCGGCGTTACCGACGCCGCCACAGCCGATCACGGCGACCGAGTCGCCTCGGCCGACGCCACCGGTGTTGATGGCCGCGCCGATACCGGCCATCACGCCACAACCCAGCAGGCCAGCAGCTGCGGGCGAGGCAGCCGGGTCGACCTTGGTGCACTGACCAGCGGCGACCAGCGTCTTCTCGGCGAATGCACCGATGCCGAGCGCTGGACTCAGCTCGGTGCCGTCTTCAAGCGTCATCTTCTGGGTCGCGTTGTGGGTCGCAAAGCAGTACTGGGGCTCGCCGCGGTTACAGGAACGGCAGTCGCCGCAGACGGCCCGCCAGTTCAGGATCACGTAGTCGCCGGGCGCAACCTCGGTGACGTCGTCGCCGACCGCTTCGACGACGCCCGCGGCCTCGTGCCCGAGCAGGAACGGGAACTCGTCGTTGATGCCGCCTTCGCGGTAGTGCAGGTCGGTGTGGCACACGCCGCAGGCCTGGACCTTGACGAGTGCTTCGCCTGGCCCAGGGTCAGGGACGATGATCGTCTCGAGCGTCACCGGTTCGCCGACTGCCCTCGCAACGACGCCTTGAACTTTGTGTGCCATCAGAATCTCGCCCTTCGTGCTTGAACGACGAGACATTAGCCGCACATCCGGTGGCGCTGCGCGTACGAACGACCTAGTCCAGCTCGGTGAGATACAGCATCGGGTCGACGGCGTTGCGCCCGTCGATCCAGACTTCGAAGTGCAGGTGCGGTCCGGTAGAGAGTCCGGTCGAACCAATAAACCCGATGACATCGCCACGCTGGATCTCGTCACCGACCTCGGCGCCGATCACGCTCATGTGTGCATAGAGCGTGAGCAGGCCGTTGCCGTGATCCAGCACGACGGTTTCGCCGTAGCCACCGAACGACGAGGCGATCTGCACGATGCCCGGAGCGGACGCATAGATCGGCTCGCCAAAGTTCGCGTCGAAGTCAAGCCCGTTGTGGTTGCGCACATAACCAAGGATCGGGTGCAGGCGAGGGCCGTAACCAGATACGACGATCGCCGGAATCACTGGCTTGGCGAAGAGCCCATCGAAGTCCTGGAACTCGTTCACGAGAAACTCAGATTCGGAGATGATGTCGGCGATCTCACGAGATGCCTGGTCGAACACGCCGAGCTCTTGAGCAAAGCGGCCCTTCTCTTCGCGGAGTTCTGCGACGAGTTCGGCTTCTTTGTTGCGACGCTCGATCTGTTCGGCTCGCACGCGTTCGGTATCGGCGATCAGCGCCTCGAGTTCTGTGTTGGCCGCAATGGCGCTGTCCAGCGAGGCCTGCACTTCGGCTGCGGCCTGATCGAGCTCGACGCCAAGCGAGATCGTCTCTTGTTCGAGGTCGCGAATCAGGTCGATGTTGTCGAGCTGCTCACCGAGCACGGCTTCGCCGTAGCTCTGCACCAGCCCGATCTCGGTCGGATCGCCAGCGGACAGCAGGGCAGCTTCGATCGCCTGGTCGCTGCCGCCCGTGATGTAGATGTCAACGACCTCGATGCGCAGGATTCGAAGCTCGCGCTGCAGCACCTTGCGCGACTCGAGCAGATCCTTGGCGTTCTGCGCCCGGCGTGCGTCGGCCTCGGCCGCGGCGGCCGTGAACTGGCGGACGTTTCGCTCAGCGGTAAGTAGCCCGGCTTCGAGCTCGGCGAGCTGGTCTTCGACCGTCAGGTACTCACCCGTGGTCTCTCGCAAGAGCGCCAGCGCGTCAGCTTCGGCCCCAGCGGCTGCTTCGAAGTTGCCGAGCCGGCGCAGGAACTCGACACGGGTCACGCACTGTCCGGTACCGGCCAGGTACGAGTAGCTGTCGAGTTCACGGTTCGTGGTGACGCCAGCGGGAACCTTGCCGAACGACACACATGGATGCTTCGGGTCGAGGAACTCGATGCACTCACCCGACGCATCGAGACGATGCAGCTGCGGGCACAAGTCGTCGCAAGGATCGAGCCGGCGGGCTGCTGCGTCGGCATCGGCTTCCTCGGCGTCGTCTCGGGTCGCACAATCGACAAGGCGCTGGTTGGCCTCTTCGCAGGCATCGTCCTCGTCATCACACGACGTGCGAGGATCTTCGCACGACCCATCGGCGTCAGCGCCAGCAGCCCGCTGCTCGGCACACTCCTTGACCTGGGCCTGGCAGTACGAGTCGGCGGCGTCACAGCGAACGATGATCTCGGTGCCTTCGTCGCCCTCGACCGTCTCAACGACCAGACAGCTTCCACCCACAGGACGAGGCGAACCATCGGGACACGACGAGTCTGGCGCCACGCACCGCTTGCCGTCGACGCCGAGTAGTTCGCCGTCAGGGCAGCCATCGCTCACGCAGGTCAGCAGGTCGGAGGTAAGCACCGATCCTTCGGGACAGGTGAAGGTGCGCATACACTCGCCATCGTCACCGACGATCTCGTCGGGAGCGCAGCGGGGCGCATCGGCGACACAGGTGACGTCATCGGCACCGAGCGAGAAGCCCGGGTCGCAGCTGGCAACGCCGCCGCCATCCGGAATCGGCTCGCAGGCCGTGCCGACCGCATTGGGCTGTTGCCCATCGGGACAGTTACCGACGCCCGTCGGAGAGATATCGACACACACCAGGCCCGCAGCATCGAGACGCTGCCCAACGGGGCATCCGGGCCCGGTATCCGGAGCGGACTCAATGCAGAATCCGACCGCGTCGAGTTCTTGGCCCGGCGGGCAAGGATTGTTCGGATCCGTATTCTGGCCAAGGTCCAGCTCGCAGGTGACGCCATCGGCGCTGAGAATCTGACCATCGGGGCATTGGGTGCCCTGAGCAAACGCCCGATCGGCAGAGCCGACCGAGAAGAACGAGACGGTCGCCAAAACGGCAAAGGCCACCAGGACCACCACACCGCGACGAGACCGGTTCATGACCGCGATCGGACCGCTAGACGTCGAGATACCGCGACAAGGCCACGGCAGAGGCTGCAGCACCAATAAACGCACCCAGCAACAGCATGGCGATCCAAATCGTCACGACGTCACCGGACGGGGCACGCAGACCGTCAAGCAGGTTAAGGCTCTCCTCGTCGCCGAGGCTGGACAGGAAGTTATTCACTACTCGATACATCGGCAGCGTGAGCAATCCCGCAATGAGTCCCTGCAAAACACCTTCGACCATGAACGG
>CAZEMU010000149.1:0-3370 GCA_964513315.1 uncultured Acidimicrobiaceae bacterium
ACCCAGTCGATGCGGTTGATGAGCGTGGTGACCTGTGGGTAGGTCCGCACCTCGGTGAGCTTTTCGTAGCCCCGGTGCATGTAACCCATGATCGGTTCGGCAGCGATGACCTGCTCGCCGTCGAGCTGGGCGACGATGCGCAGCGTGCCGTGGGTCGCCGGGTGCTGGGGGCCGAGGTTGAGGGTCATGCCCTCGGTTTCGAGTTCTACGTTGACGCGAGCATCGGCGGCTTGGGCGGCGATGTAGCGAAGCTGTTCAGAGTCGTTGATGTCGAGTTCGGTCTCAATAGCCATGACTCAGCCCTCTTCCTCGCCGTCGGCGTCTTCTTCTGGCATGGCTTCGACGTCGACGATGCCCGGCCAGGGCTTCACGCGGCGAGCGACGAGCGGGTAGTCCTTGCGCAGCGGGTTGCCTTCGAAACCGCTGGGCAGGTAGAGCGCACGCAGATCGGGGTGATCGTTGATGTGGATGCCGAACATCTCCCAGACCTCACGCTCGTGCCAGTTGGCGCCAGCGAAGACGGAGATGAGGGTGTCGATCGACGGGTCGTTGTCGGGCAGATCAGCCTTGATGGTGATGCCCATGTGCTCGTCGGTCGAGTAGACCCGCAGCAGCATCTGGAAGCGAGTGTCGCCACCGGCCACGCCGGTTGCTTGCGCTTCTTCTTCTCGTTCCTCGCGGCCGTGGACGACCCAGTCCTGTTCGGCTTCCATGTCGCGACCAAACGGCGACGGCATCCAGTCGATGGCGGACACGAAGTCGAGCCACGTCATGCCGAGGCGGTCCTTAGCGAAGCGAGCTGCAGCGACCCAGGAACCACGATCGATGCGGATCCACAGGTCGGAGCCAGGCACAACGTGCTGCTCGATAAAGCCGTCACCGAGGTGATCGGCAAACGCCTGCGCAATCGCTTCGCGAGCGGCGTCGGTCTCGACGACCTCTTCTTCGGTTGCTTCGGTGGTCTCGGTCTCGGTGCTCATGCTCTGCCTCCTGGCGTTGGCACGCAGCACGGAATCCGGCGGTGGTGGCGACTCATGCGATTTCTCCACCACCGACGACGAGGGGCTGGCGATCTTGCGCGCCCTTCCAGCGTTCGGCTGGGTCTTCGTTCTGGATCATTTCCTGCAGTAGCACGATGCCTTCGAGGAGGGCTTCGGGCCGTGGAGGGCAACCGGGGACGTACACGTCGACGGGGATGATCTGGTCGACGCCCTTGGTCACCGAGTAGCTGTCCCAGTACGGGCCGCCACAGTTGGCGCAGGAACCCATCGAGATCACGTACTTGGGGTCAGGCATCTGTTCGTAGAGACGCAGGATCGCCGGAACCATCTTGTCGGTCACGGTGCCGGAGATGACCACGAGGTCAGCCTGGCGGGGGCTCGCCGGGAACGGAATCACGCCGAGGCGCATCACGTCGTAACGAGGCGAACCAAAGGCGGCGCCCATCTCGAGCGCGCAGCATGCAAGGCCCCACTGGTACACCCAGAGGCTGTATTTGCGGCTGATATTCAGCAGCTTGGTGATGGACTTGGGCATCTTGCCCGCGTCGACGAGACCCATGGGAATTCCTTACAACCAGCGCAGGACGCCCTTGCGCCATGCGTAGATGAGACCGAGCAGGAGAATGAAGATGAAGATGGCCATCTCGATGAGGCCGAAGTAACCGTAGGCCTCGAGCCGTGTTGCCCACGGGAAGATGAACACTGCTTCGACGTCGAACATGACGAAGAGCAGGGCGAAGATGTAATACCGGATGTTGCTTTGGCCCCAGCCGGTGCCGACAGGGTCAACACCAGACTCGTACGCGATGTACTTTTGCGCCTGCGGGCGCGTGGGACGGAGAAGCGACGAAATTCCGAGGAGCGCGGACACCAGGACCACTGCGAGTAGCCCGAAGATGCCGACCGTCAGATAGCTGCGCAGGAAGTCGGACACGGTGGCCCACCCTAACCCTGGACGGGGGGTCATCCAAGCTTCTTGGCCCAATACTCGCGCGGTTTTTCACACAGTCGGGCGCGGGCAGGAAGTAGGCCGTCAGCCCTGGTCGCGCACCCACTCCATCACGACGAATCCGCCAAGCCCATTCGGGTCGGTGAGCGCGTCGGCTTCTGTGACCGCCGAACGGGCAAACATGGCCTCGAGATCACCAATATGGGCCCGTTCCTGCCAGGTTTTCCGTGCTGCTTCGACCCGCAGCGCAATGCCGTTCGTGTGAAGCCACTCCGCCTGCGACTGGACCGAGTTGGGCGGGGGAAGCTGGTCCACGGGCACATCGTGGGTGATATCGCAGATACCGGGTCGATCGATCGGGGCGCGAATGCGTTCGTGGCCGACATAGGCACGCAACCAGCCGTCGATACCTCGTTCGAGCAGCTCGGCGTCGTTGGCGGCGTAATCAAAGGCCAGCACCCGGTCGGCGATCGCTTGGGCTCGCTCGATCCAGGCCGCTGCGCCGCACGCGATGGGCAATTCGGCGCCGATTGGGGCGTCGTCGGGCAGGGCGGTCGCCATGTCGGCTGCGGGAGACCCGATGGGCCACTCCCCCGTCACCAGCGTGAGGGTGCCATCGACATCGTCGACGAGCCGTGGCTTCCAGCCGTGCTCGGTCATGATTGCGATGTCGAAGACGAGATTGTCGAGTAGTTCGTTGGCAATGATGACGTCTACGGGCGAGTTAGGCAGGTCATGCATGCTCACCGCGCCGTCGGGAAGCGTGTCGTGCGTGGATCGCAGCGCCGCCGATCGCTCGACGAGTAGCCACTCGAGCGTTTCTCGACAGGCAGGCGCGGCCTTGACGATGCCACGCCAGAGCGTGCCGACCCCGGCGGCCGCTTCAGCGACCCGGAAGCGAGCCGGCTGACCAGCTGCGTTCCAAATGCCGTCGAGCCAGTCTCCGATGACAGCTGCGAAGAGCGGTCCGGTTTCGACGCTGGTCACGAAGTCGCCGCGACGACCTCCGGCTTGGCCGGTCGCCTCGTAGAACCCGAGCTCGGGCGTATAGAGCGCGAGTTCGACATAGCGGCTAAACGGCAGCGGGCCATGTTCTGCGATCTCGCCGGCGATGTGCGACCGCAGCTCACTCATGGCCGGAGACTACCCACTGACCCACCAGCCGCCGAGCAGCCCGAGGCTCGACTGTTGCTGTCGGGGCATATGAGGGAGATGAGGCGCCAGTCAAAATCAGTCAACCGTGAGCTACCCAATTTGAACAATCAACCGAGCAGGACAGCCCATTGTTCTGCGGGTCTTGACGTGTGAGAATCATGTCCTACCGAAAACACGGGAAACACGCCGCTGGCCTCCCAGGCGGCGGGCCTCCCTAACGGGCCGGTCGGACTGAATGCAGCAGTTCGGCCGGCCCGACCGACGT
>CAZEMU010000149.1:3470-9591 GCA_964513315.1 uncultured Acidimicrobiaceae bacterium
GCACCTTTGCGGTCGGGCACCGACCGACGGTTTCCCAGAAGTACCTGCGGGCTTATGAGCCGGCGGCTTGCAGGACTGGGGCTGAGGCGTCGTTGACGAGGTCGATGATCGGGTCGGCGAAGATGCCGAAGACTAATGTGAAGGCAACCGTGATGCCGATCGTGAGTGCGGCCGACCATGGGATTGGCTCGCGACCCGTGACGGCGTCGTCGGCGTCGTCGCCGGTGTACATCGCCAGCATGATCCGCAGGTACAGGAACGCACCGACAACAGCTGCCAGCATGGCGATCACGCCGAGCACATACGACTCGGTTTCGACCGCAGCGCCGATGACCTTGAACTTGGCGAGGAAGCCGGTGGTGAACGGAATGCCGGCCTGGGCCAGCAACAAGACGGTGAAGCCGAATGCGAGGGCCGGCTTACGCGAGGCCAAGCCTCGGTAGTCGGCAATCGTGGTGGCATCGTCGCCGCGGGGCGAGGCAACCGAGATGATGGCGAAGCTGCCGATGGCGATGAACGTGTACGCCGTCAGGTAGTACAGGGCCGCCGACAGGCCAGTGTCGGTCGCAGCTTCTGCGCCCACCAGGATGAAGCCAGCGTGACTGATCGACGAGTACGCCAGCATGCGCTTGACATTGTCCTGGACGATGCCGACGACGGTGCCGAGCACCATCGACAGGCAGGCCAGCACGAAGATCATCGGGGCCCAGTCGTCGGCGAGGCTTCCGAACGTCGCCCAGAAGACTCGCAGCAGTGCGGCGAAGCCGCCGACCTTGACGGCCGAAGCCATGAACGACACAACGGGGCTTGGCGCACCGTGGTACACGTCGGGGGTCCAGGCGTGGAATGGCACGGCGGCGATCTTGAAGCCGAAGCCGACGAGCAGCAAGGCCATACCGCCATACAGCAAGCCAACGTCTTCGAGCACGCCCGGCGCCGAAGCGTCGCGGATGATGCCGAGGTTGGTGCTTCCGGTTGCGCCGTACACCAGGGCGATGCCGTAGAGCAGGAACGCCGAGGCGAACGCACCGAGCACGAAGTACTTGATGCCGGCCTCTTGTGACTCGAAGCGGCGCAGGTGCGCTGCGGCCAAGATGTAGACGGCGATCGAGAGCACCTCGAGACCGAGGAACAACACGATGAGATCGTTTGCGCCGGTCATCACGATGCCGCCCGATGCCGACAGCATCAGCAGGACGAAGAACTCGGCCGAGTTGATGTCTTCGCGTTCGAGATAGTCCCAAGCGAAGATCGACGTGAGTGTGACCGCTACGGCGATCAGCATCGTCAACAGCAACGAGAAGCCGTCGATACCGAACGCATTGGCGAGCGTGGTGGTTCCGTCACCGTCGAGCTGGGCCCACTGGATTGCCGCCGCAACGATCGTGCCAATACCCGCAAGGGCGGCGACGATCGATGGCGTGCGCTTGGGGAGCCACGGCGAAGCGAGCGACCAGATGGTCAGGAAAAACAGCGGCGTGGCGGCCATCACCAGCAGGGGTGAGAGGCCAGCCCAGTCGACCGATGGCGTCTCCAACTTGTCCGAGAAGGAGATCTGTGCGATCTGTGCGAGCGGCATCATTCGCCGTCCTCCGAGCTTTTCGTGTCGGCTCCGTCGTAGCGGGACTCGTACTGCTCGACCGCCTCGGTCCAGCCAACACCCTGGCGTCCTTGGTTGCGTGGCGTCTCGAAGTCGTCGACGTGCTCGTCGACGTGGGCGACGAGTGCGTTCACTGCGGGCTGCATGCGATCGATGACAGGCTTCGGGTAGATGCCCATGAATACGATGGCGATGACGAACGGCACCAGGATCGCGATCTCGCGGACCTTGAGGTCAGGCATGGTTGCGTTCTCGCCCTCGGCCGGGCCGTGGAACACTCGCTGGTAGGCCCACAGCAGGTAGAGCGCTGCGAGGATCACGCCGCTGACGGCCACAACGGCCCACCAACGGTGAGCGACGAACGCACCGACCAGGATCAGGAATTCGCCGACGAAGCCGTTCAGGCCGGGCAGGCCGATCGAGCTCAACATGACGAGGGTGAAGAAGCCGGCCATGACAGGCGCTGACTTCTGGAGGCCGCCGAGTTCGGAGATCAGGCGGGTGTGGCGGCGTTCGTAGATCCAGCCGACGAGCAGGAACAACGCACCGGTGGACACACCGTGGTTGACCATCTGCAAGATGCTGCCGGTGACACCCTCGCGGGTGATCGAGAACGTGCCGAGCACGATGAAGCCGAGGTGGGCGACCGACGAATAGGCGACGAGTCGCTTGAGGTCCTTTTGCATCGTGGCGACGATGGCGCCGTACACGATGCCGATGACGCCGAGCGTCAGGAACACCGGACCGGCCCAATGCGAGGCCTCGGGGAACAGGTACAGACCAAAGCGCAGGAACCCGTACGTGCCGAGCTTGAGCATGACACCAGCGAGGATCACCGAACCTGCGGTGGGGGCCTCGGTGTGGGCATCAGGCAGCCAGGTGTGCAGCGGGAAGATCGGCACCTTGACGGCGAACGCAACCGCGAACGTCAGGAAGATCCACCGCGCTGCGTTCGTACCGATCGCTTGGGCTTCGGCAATCTCGACCAGGTTGAAGGTCAGGTCCCCGCCGGTTGCGTTCTTGTGCAAGAACGCAAGGCTGAGCATGCCGACGAGCATGAGCGCCGAACCGAGCATCGTGTAGATGAAGAACTTCATCGCCGCGTACTGACGGTTTCCGTGACCCCACTGGGCGATCAGGAAGTACATCGGCACGAGCACGATCTCGAAGAACACAAAGAACATGAAGAGATCAAGCGAGACGAACACGCCGAGGCAGCCGGTCTCAAGAACCAGCAACCAGGCGAAGTACGGCTTGGGGCTGTGTTCAGGATCAACGGCGAGGATCGCCAACGGGAACAGCAGCACGGTCAGCACAACCAGCCACAGCGAAATGCCGTCGATGCCGGCGAACCACGAGATACCGAGTGACTCGATCCAGGTCTGTTGGCTTTCGAACTGGAACGTGCCTGACACGGCAGTCTCGGCTGCGGGCGTCTTGAACTGCCAGAGCATGTACACGCCGAGTGCGGCGGTCATGAACGACGTGACGACGGCGATGAGCTTGGCGCTGTCGGGGCGAACCGACGGGGCGAGTGCCACCAACGCAGCACCGATGACCGGCAGGACAACCAGGACCGTCAGGAGCGGGAAGCTGGGCTTGCTCGCGCCAGCCTCGACGGCCAGCAGCGCAGTTGCAGTGAACGTGGACATCATGCGTTCCCGGTGATGAGGAAGTAGGCCATCAGTGCAATGGCACCGACGCCGATGAGGACGGCGTAGCTGCGAACCAGACCGTTTTGCAGGCGCCGGAGGATGTTGCCATCGAGGCGGACGAGGTCACCGACCTTGTTGACGACGCCGTCGATCGCAGTGCGGTCAAAGCTGGTGATTGCCTCGAAGCCCTTGCGGCCGGGACCGCCCATGAAGTTCGAGACGGTCTCGTCGTAGCGCCAGCCACGGCTGAGAATTTCGGGAGCGTCGGGGCCCGTGCCGCCGCGCTCGTCACTCCACTGCTTCCAGGCCCAGGCGATCGCGCCTGCGGCCATGATCGTGGCGACGATGGCGAGCACGAACTTCATGCCGCCACTGGTGTTCTGCAGGTGGTATTCGTCCCAGCGCAGCGATGGCTCGAGCCAATGCTCGAGGTACTTGGTGTCGCCCTTGGTGCCGTCTTCCTTGGAGCCCCAGCTGAACGGCATGTTGATGAAACCGCCAGCGAACGCAAGGCCGGCAAGTGCGAGCAGCGGGACCGTCATGTGCCACGGCGATTCGTGGGGGTGACGGTTGGGGAGCGGCTCGTCGGACGAAACCCAGGCTTCGCCGGTGACTTCGTCGCGCCAGCGTGGCTTTCCGAAGAACGTCAGTACGACCAGGCGGGTCATGTAGATGGCGGTCAAGCCTGCGGCGATGAGCAGCAACACGAACAGCACCTTGTTCAGGAACACCGTGTCGTTGTCCCAGATACCGACCAGGATTTCGTCCTTGGACCAGAAGCCCGAGAACGGGAAGATGCCAGCGATCGCTAACCAACCGATCAGGAACGTGCCCGCGGTGACGGGCATGTATTTGTACAACCCGCCGTAGTTCTTCATGTTCTGGTCGTCGTTCATGCCGTGGATGACCGAACCGGAACCGAGGAACAACAGTGCCTTGAAGAAGGCGTGCGTGATCATGTGGAACAGTGCGGCGACGTAGACGCCAGTACCGACAGCCACGACCATGAAGCCGAGCTGGCTGACCGTCGAATAGGCAAGGACCTTCTTGATGTCGTCTTGGCCGAGCGCAATCGTCGCTGCGAACAGGGCGGTGAACAAACCGACCCAGGCGATGAGGCTTGGCGCCCAGTCGTTGGCTTCGTGGATGATCGGGTTGACACGGGCGAGCAAGTAGACGCCCGACGTCACCATGGTCGCGGCGTGGATCAGGGCCGACACGGGGGTCGGACCGGCCATCGCGTCGGGCAGCCAAAGGTAGAGCGGGAACTGAGCCGACTTACCGGCGGCACCGACGAACAGCAGCAGCGTGATGGCAGTTGCTGCCGAGCTGTCGATGCTGCCCGAAGCCATCGCGCCGTATTCGATACTGCCGTAGGTGAAGAACGCGAGGAACGTCGCCAGCATGAAGCCGAAGTCGCCAACACGGTTGGTGACAAAGGCCTTCTTGCCGGCCGAAGCGTTGGCTTCTTCGCTGAACCAGAACGAGATCAGGAAGTACGAGCATGCGCCCACGCCTTCCCAACCAAGGAAGGTCAGCAGCAGGTTGTCGCCGAGCACGAGCATGAGCATCGAGAAAGCGAACATGTTGAGATAGATGAAGAACTTCGAGAAGTTCGGATCCCCGTGCATGTAGCCGACCGAATACAGGTGGATCAGCGTGGCAATACCGGTGATGAACAGGATCATCGTCACCGACAGCGGATCGGCCAACAGGCCAATGCCGACGTTGAAGTCGCCCGCAACGATCCAATCGAAGATGTCGACTTCGGTCAGGCGATCGTCGCTGTCGAGGCTGACCATGCCGATGAACACAACGACAGCCGCAAGGAACGAGGCCCCCATTGCGCCGGTTGCGATCCAGCCGGCCATCGGCTCGCCAAGGCGGCGGCCGATCACCATGAGTGTCAAGAATCCCAGGAGTGGGAACGCCGGTACGAGCCAGACGAGTTCTACGAGTTGTTCCACGTCGTCCCCCTAGCCCCGAAGTACCGATATGTCGTCGGCAGTGGTGCCGGATCGCCGTCGCATGATGGCGACGATGATGGCCAGGCCGACCACAACCTCGGCGGCTGCGACCACCAGTACGAAGAAGACGGAGATCTCGCCGCCGATGTCATTCAGTTCAGCGCCGAACGTGACGAAGGTCAGGTTCACGGCGTTGAGCATGAGCTCGACGCACATGAACATGACGAGCGGGTTGCGGCGAACGAGCAAGCCAACGGTGCCGATGGAGAACAAGATCGCGGCCAGGATCAGATACCAAGTAGAGGTCAATTCCATTACGCGGTCTCCTCCGTGCTGGCCGCGGCAGCATCTTCGCCAGGCGCGACTTCGTCGGGGAACAACGAGGGGATGTCCGGCATCGGGGCGAGTTCACCCTTGGGCTTGCGAGCCAGCAACACGGCGCCAACGACGGCGATCGTGAGCAGCAGCGCCGTGACTTCGAAGGCGAACACGTAGTCGGTGAATAGTGCGCGTCCGAGCTGGTTGATGTTCGGGTCGTTTTCGCGGCCGTCGGTCTGCGCATCGTCGCCGCCTGCGACGTCGTCGAGGAGTGCCTCGGTCGCCGAGACGGTCGCCGACTGGGTGATCGAGTCGACCTTGGGTGCGACCAGCGATTCGGCGCCCGTCGCTCCCCCGTCGACCGAAACGGCCACGAAGATCACGCTGAGTGCAAGCACGCCAATACCGATCAGCAGCGCCGCTGGTCGTTGCCCCGCAATCGGCTCGATCGACAGGTCCTCGGACTCGTCGACGCCGAGCAACATGATCACGAACAAGAACAGCACCACGATGGCGCCGGCGTAGACGATGACCTGCACGGCAGCCAGGAACTGGGCGTCTTGGTTGAGGAACAGCACGGC